>NZ_JBOBDO010000003.1:0-348552 GCF_050586665.1 Pseudomonas sp. ES4
AAAACTGCTCAGTAGGGTTTCTATGCAATGGCGCGGAGCATGGCTATCATGCGGGCCTCATTGTGAGGCGAGACTTGCATGCTGACATTGTTAAAGCTTCTTAAAGATGGTCGATTCCATTCGGGTCAGGCCTTGGGTGCCGCCTTGGGTGTCAGTCGTAGTGCCGTTTGGAAGCAGCTTCAGCATCTAGAGGCTGAGCTGGGATTATCCATTCATAAAGTGCGGGGGCGCGGCTATCAACTGGCTGCGCCATTGACGCTGCTTGATCCTGTCGAGATAAAAGAGCAGGCGCCTTCTTGCGAGTGGCCCATCCTTGTTTTCGATTCAATTGACTCCACTAATGCCGAGGCTTTGCGCGCTATCGAGCGGGGCCAGACGGCGCCCTTTCTGGTGCTTGCTGAGCGGCAAACTGCTGGTCGTGGGCGGCGTGGACGTAAATGGGCAAGTCCATTTGCGGAAAATATCTATTACAGCCTCGTGCTGCGTATTGAAGGTGGAATGCGTCAGCTGGAAGGCTTGAGTCTAGTTGTTGGACTCGCCGTCATGCAGGCCTTGCGTGAGCTCGGTATTTCGGGCGCTGGCTTGAAGTGGCCCAACGATGTTTTGGTTGGTCAGAAGAAGATTGCCGGGATATTGCTCGAGCTGGTGGGAGATCCTGCTGATGTGTGCCACGTTGTGCTAGGTGTGGGAATTAATGTGAACATGCAAATTACCGATGAGGTAGATCAGCAGTGGACGTCGATGCGGCTAGAGTCGGGCAAGGTGTTTGATCGGAATCACCTGGTCGGGAAGTTGGGCGCGATGCTCCAGACATATCTGTCTCGTCATCAACTCGACGGATTTTCAGCTATCCAGGCAGAGTGGGAGCAAAATCATCTCTGGCAAGGACGAGCCGTGTCATTGATTGCAGGTGTTAACCATATAGATGGCGAAGTGCTGGGTATTGATGGTCAAGGTGCTCTGCGCTTGAGGGTGGGTGGTGTGGAAAAGGTCTTTAGTGGTGGTGAGCTCAGTCTGAGGTTGCGTGATGATTCTTGAGCTCGACTGCGGAAACAGTTTTATCAAATGGCGTGTGCTCGACGCGGATGTTCGGCGGGTGGTTGGCGAGGGTGTTGTTGATTCTGATCTCGCTTTGTTGGAGGGATTGAAAGCACTTGAGGGGCTCGCTCTCAAGTTTTGCCGGTTGGTTAGTGTGAGGACTACCGAAGAAACCAGTGCGCTGATTTCTCGGCTGACAGAGGCTTTTGGTGTGTCGGTGATGTGTGCTGCGCCATCCCGCGAAATGGCCGGCGTTCGTAATGGTTATGAGGAGTTCGATCGGTTAGGGCTCGACCGTTGGCTGGCGATGCTTGGGGGGTTCCAGTTGGCTTCCGGTGCGTGCCTTGTGCTTGATTTTGGCACGGCTGTTACTGCGGACTTCATCTCTAGGGATGGAGAGCACCTTGGAGGTTTTATATGCCCAGGAATGCCTCTGATGCGAAACCAGTTGCGTACCCACACGCGCAGAATTCGATATGACGATCTGGCAGCTGAGCGCGCTTTGGAAAGTCTCGTTCCTGGTCGGACAACTGTCGAAGCGGTCGAGCGGGGATGCTCGTTGATGCTGAGGGGCTTTGTCCTGACGCAGCTAGAGTTGGCGCGTAGCTATTGGGGGAGCGATTATTCTGTTTTTCTCACTGGAGGAGATGCAGGCCTGGTTTCCGGCATCGTGCCTCAGGCCCGGGTGGTTCCTGATCTTGTGTTTGTAGGTTTGGCTATGGCGTGTCCCTTGTCGTGAGGTTTTTATGCGTTGGTTGTTTCTTCTGCTGCTTGTTCTGAATGTGTTCTATTACGTCTGGCACCAACAAGAGGCTCCTTTGCGTGCGAAGGATGTAACCCCTTTGAGTTTATATCGGGGGTCGCAGCAGGATATTCGCTTGTTGAGCGAGACAACTGACGCGGCTCGGGATAAAGGAAAGTCTGCCCCGGCAGACGATGGCTGTCTCTATCTGGGCGGTTTTGCTCGTCAGGAAGCGGCGCAGGCGGTTGAGCGACGATTGAGTGGCATGGAAATCAAGTTTGAATCCTTGCTGAGGGCTCCAGCTGGGTCTGATGGTTATTGGGTACGTGTGGCACCAGAAAGCCGACGTTGGCTGGATGACTCGCAGTTGAAGAACCTTTCTAGAGAATTCAATGAGTTAAAACATAAAATAATGCCGTGTGAGGGGGTTGCACCCGCCGAATAGTTTGCATAGAATGGCGCCCGCTTCGCAGTGAAGACCTTTACTGGTTAACATCGCAAAGTGACGTCAATGCAGCTAACCTCAGGTTTTTAATGAGAAAATGCTTGACAGAAGGCTGGCATGATATAGAATGCCGGCTCGCTTAGGAGGGGTTCCCGAGCGGCCAAAGGGATCAGACTGTAAATCTGACGTCTACGACTTCGAAGGTTCGAATCCTTCCCCCTCCACCATTTTTAGCGAGAGCTGCAAGCTCCGCGGGTATAGTTTAGTGGTAGAACCTCAGCCTTCCAAGCTGATGATGCGGGTTCGATTCCCGCTACCCGCTCCAAGTTTGCAGATCCTGCGTAGCGTTACGCTCTTGTAGCTCAGTTGGTAGAGCACACCCTTGGTAAGGGTGAGGTCAGCGGTTCAAATCCGCTCAAGAGCTCCATATAACAAGGCAGATATGAAAATATCTGCCTTTGTTTTAATGGCTTGTTTGACCTGCTCAATTCTTCTCCTAGGGGTGATTTTGATGGCTAAGGAAAAGTTCGAACGTAATAAGCCTCACGTCAACGTTGGTACCATTGGTCACGTCGATCACGGTAAAACCACTCTGACTGCTGCTTTGACTCGCGTCTGCTCCGAAGTTTTCGGTTCGGCAAAGGTTGACTTCGACAAGATCGATAGCGCCCCTGAAGAAAAAGCTCGTGGTATTACCATCAACACCGCTCACGTTGAGTACGATTCGGCTGTGCGTCACTACGCGCACGTTGACTGTCCAGGTCACGCTGACTACGTAAAAAACATGATTACCGGTGCTGCTCAGATGGATGGTGCGATTCTGGTTTGCTCGGCCGCTGATGGCCCGATGCCTCAAACCCGTGAGCACATCCTTCTGTCCCGTCAGGTTGGCGTTCCGTACATCGTTGTCTTCCTGAACAAGGCTGACATGGTCGATGATGCCGAGCTGCTGGAGTTGGTCGAGATGGAAGTGCGCGATCTGCTGAGCACTTACGATTTTCCGGGTGATGATACTCCGATCATCATTGGTTCGGCGCTGATGGCGCTGAATGGTCAAGACGACAACGAGATGGGCACTACTGCCGTCAAGAAGTTGGTCGAGACTCTGGATAGCTATATTCCGCAGCCTGAGCGTGCTATTGATAAGCCGTTCCTGATGCCGATCGAGGATGTTTTCTCGATCTCCGGTCGCGGTACTGTTGTGACTGGTCGTGTTGAGCGTGGCATTGTTCGCATTCAGGAAGAAGTTGAGATTGTTGGTCTTCGTGACACTGTCAAAACTACTTGTACTGGTGTTGAGATGTTTCGCAAGCTGCTCGACGAAGGTCGTGCTGGCGAGAACTGCGGCGTGTTGCTGCGTGGTACCAAGCGTGATGATGTTGAGCGTGGCCAGGTTCTGGTCAAGCCGGGCACTGTCAAGCCGCATACCAAGTTCACTGCAGAGGTTTACGTTCTGAGCAAGGAAGAAGGCGGTCGTCATACGCCATTCTTCAAGGGTTACCGTCCACAGTTCTACTTCCGTACCACGGATGTAACTGGTAACTGCGAATTGCCAGAAGGCGTTGAAATGGTGATGCCGGGTGATAATGTTCAGATGACCGTTACCCTGATCAAAACCATCGCGATGGAAGATGGGCTTCGCTTCGCTATCCGTGAAGGCGGTCGTACCGTCGGTGCTGGTGTCGTAGCTAAAGTCATCGAGTAAGTTGTTGTAATGTCTTTTTCGGGCCGGCATAATGGTCGGCCTGATTTTGTTTTAGGTCAGTAGCTCAATTGGCAGAGCGACGGTCTCCAAAACCGTAGGTTGGGGGTTCGATTCCCTCCTGACCTGCCAGATTCACTTGGTGTGTCTGGCTTTCTTTTCACAGGATCTTCATAGATGACTCCTAAAGCTGAAGCTCAAGGCTCTCGCTTCGATCTGCTCAAGTGGCTAGTAGTAGTTGCTTTGGTGGTTGTTGGCGTTGTTGGCAATCAGTATTACTCTGCTTCGCCGATCCTGTACCGCGTACTAGCTTTGCTCGCCATTGCTGCTGTAGCTGCCTTTGTAGGCTTGCAGACAGTCAAGGGCAAGTCTTTCTTTGTACTGGTTAAGGAAGCTCGCACCGAGATTCGTAAAGTCGTATGGCCAACTCGCCAAGAAACCACGCAGACCACGTTGATCGTTGTGGCTGTTGTTCTGGTTATGGCGTTGCTGTTGTGGGGGCTAGATTCCCTGCTCGGCTGGCTTGTTTCCTTGATTGTCGGCTAAGGGTGTCCCGTGGCTAAGCGTTGGTACGTTGTGCATGCTTACTCCGGTTACGAGAAGCATGTCATGCGCTCGTTGGTAGAGCGCGTAAAGCTGGCTGGCATGGAAGATGGCTTCGGCGAAATTCTGGTTCCCACTGAAGAAGTGGTTGAAATGCGTAATGGCCAGAAACGCAAAAGCGAGCGCAAATTCTTTCCGGGTTATGTGCTGGTTCAGATGGACATGAATGAGGGTACTTGGCACTTGGTCAAGGATACTCCTCGGGTGATGGGTTTTATCGGCGGTACAGCTGATAAGCCTGCGCCTATCACAGATAAAGAGGCAGAAGCGATTCTGCGTCGCGTCGCTGATGGTAGTGACAAGCCGAAGCCGAAGACATTGTTCGAGCCAGGCGAGTCGGTACGTGTCAATGATGGTCCGTTTGCCGACTTTACTGGCACGGTCGAAGAAGTTAACTACGAGAAGAGCCGGATCCAAGTGGCAGTGCTCATTTTCGGTCGCTCTACTCCGGTAGAGCTAGAGTTCAGCCAGGTCGAAAAGGTCTAGCTGAGCAAGCATCCCAACCCCGCAGCCCTAGGCTGTGGGGTTTTGTCGTCACTGGGATAAACGCGCAAGTAACCGGGGAGCCTTTCGAGGCGTTCGAACCCGTAATTGGAGTGCCTCATGGCCAAGAAGATTACCGCTTACATCAAGCTGCAAGTGAAGGCCGCTCAGGCTAACCCAAGCCCACCTGTTGGTCCTGCTCTGGGTCAGCACGGCGTGAATATCATGGAATTCTGCAAGGCTTTCAACGCCCGTACTCAGGGTATTGAGCCAGGTCTGCCGACTCCAGTGATCATCACTGTCTACAGCGACCGTAGCTTCACTTTCGAAACCAAATCCACACCTGCTTCGGTTCTGCTGAAGAAAGCTGCTGGTCTGACTAGCGGTTCCGCTCGTCCGAACACCGTTAAGGTTGGCACCGTTACCCGTGCTCAGCTGGAAGAAATCGCGAAAACCAAAAACGCGGATCTGACTGCAGCTGATATGGACGCGGCCGTGCGTACTATCGCCGGTTCTGCTCGTAGCATGGGCCTTAACGTGGAGGGTGTGTAATGGCTAAGTTGACCAAGCGTCAAAAGGCTATCGCCGGCAAAATCGAAGCAGGCAAGTCCTACAACTTTGTAGACGCTGCCGCTCTGCTGGCTGAGCTGTCGACCGTCAAGTTCAGCGAGTCGTTTGACGTTGCTGTAAACCTGGGTGTTGACCCGCGTAAATCCGACCAGGTCGTTCGTAGCGCTACTGTGCTGCCACACGGCACTGGCAAGACCGTTCGCGTTGCTGTGTTCACCCAGGGTCCAGCTGCTGAGGCCGCTTTGGCTGCCGGCGCTGACCGTGTAGGTATGGACGATCTGGCTGCCGAAATGAAAGGCGGCGACCTGAACTATGACGTAGTTATCGCATCCCCGGATGCAATGCGCGTTGTTGGTCAGTTGGGTCAGATCCTGGGCCCACGTGGCCTGATGCCTAACCCTAAAGTCGGCACCGTAACGCCAGACGTAGCTACCGCGGTTAAAAACGCCAAGGCTGGTCAGGTTCGTTATCGCACCGACAAAAACGGCATCATCCACACCTCCGTTGGCAAAGTCGGTTTCGACGCCGTCAAGCTGAAGGAAAACGTTGAAGCCCTGATCGCTGATCTGAAGCGTATCAAGCCAGCTTCCTCGAAAGGTATTTACGTCAAGCGCGTTACCCTGAGCACCACCATGGGTCCAGGCCTGGTCATCGACCAAGGTTCGCTCGACGCGTAAGACACAGGTTGGCGCAAGCGATTGCGCCAATTGAAAGATTGGGGTCCCTGCCTGGCGGGGGCTATCCAAGACCGTAGGCGACGCAAGTCTTAAACCTCAAGCCTACGCAGATGGTGCTCCCGGTTCCTTACCGAATCAGACACCAAAACGACATCTGGCCTCGGTTGGATGAAACGGTAACAAGCAGGAGTTTTTCCCGTGGCAATTAAACTTGAAGACAAGAAGGCCATCGTCGCTGAAGTCAACAAGGCTGCCCAAGTTGCTCTGTCCGCTGTCGTGGCTGATGCCCGCGGCGTAACAGTAGGCGCTATGACCGGACTCCGTAAAGAGGCTCGTGAAGCTGGTGTTTACGTACGTGTTGTACGTAACACTCTGCTCAAGCGCGCCGTTGCTGGCACTCAATATGACGTGCTCAACGACGTGTTCACCGGCCCGACCTTGATTGCATTCTCCAAAGATCATCCGGGCGCTGCTGCTCGTATCTTCAAAGAGTTCGCAAAAGGTCAGGATAAGTTCGAGATCAAGGCAGCTGCGTTCGAGGGCAAGTTCCTCGCAGCTAATCAGATCGACGTACTGGCAAGCCTGCCGACCCGTGACGAAGCAATTTCTCAGCTGATGAGCGTGATTCAAGGCGCAACCAGCAAATTGGCTCGTACTCTGGCGGCTCTTCGCGACCAGAAAGAAGCTGCCGCAGCCTAAGGCTGAGCGACTCCTTTCAGCGTTTATTGTTTATTTCGATGGCCGCGTAGGCTGTCACCCCAATACAGGAATTTATAGTCATGTCTCTGACTAACGACCAAATCATCGAAGCAATCGGCGAAAAATCCGTTCTGGAAATCGTTGAGCTGATCAAGGCCATGGAAGAGAAGTTCGGCGTTTCCGCTGCCGCTGCTTCCGCTGGTCCAGCTGCTGTCGCTGCCGTTGTTGAAGAACAAACTGAATTCAACGTCATGCTGCTGGAAGCTGGCGAGAAGAAAGTTAACGTGATCAAGGCAGTACGTGAACTGACCGGTCTGGGCCTGAAAGAAGCCAAGGCTGTAGTTGACGGCGCTCCTGGCGTTGTTCTGGAAGCTGTTTCGAAAGACGCAGCTGACAAAGCAAAAGCCACTCTGGAAGAAGCAGGCGCTAAAGTCGAGCTGAAGTAAGCATCGACTTTGCGTCTCCAGCCCGAGCGTTAAGCGAAAGGCTGATGGCTGGTGGCTCTTGCCACCGGCCTTTTTCCGTTATTGGCAGCCGACTGGGTCGGTGCTGATAACGAGCTGTAACCACCCGATGCGGTGGCGCAAACCATGGGGTTTGCACGATTTTCTGGCTGCTCCCGTCGGGAGGGGCCAAACAAGCAGGTGACCAAGCTGGGGAACGCTGATGGCTTACTCATATACTGAGAAAAAACGTATCCGCAAGGACTTTAGCAAGTTGCCGGACGTCATGGATGTGCCGTACCTCCTGGCCATCCAGCTGGATTCGTATCGTGAATTCTTGCAAGCGGGAGCGACTAAAGATCAGTTCCGCGACGTGGGCCTGCATGCGGCCTTCAAATCCGTTTTCCCGATCATCAGCTACTCCGGCAATGCTGCGCTGGAGTACGTCGGTTATCGCCTGGGCGAACCGGCATTTGATGTCAAAGAATGCGTATTGCGCGGTGTAACTTACGCCGTACCTTTGCGGGTAAAAGTGCGCCTGATCATTTTCGACAAAGAATCGTCGAACAAAGCGATCAAGGACATCAAAGAGCAAGAAGTCTACATGGGTGAAATCCCCCTGATGACTGAGAACGGTACCTTTGTAATCAACGGTACCGAGCGTGTAATCGTTTCCCAGCTGCACCGTTCCCCGGGCGTGTTCTTCGACCACGACCGTGGCAAGACGCACAGCTCTGGCAAACTGTTGTACTCGGCGCGTATCATTCCTTACCGCGGTTCGTGGCTGGACTTCGAGTTCGACCCGAAAGACTGCGTATTCGTGCGTATCGACCGTCGTCGCAAGCTGCCTGCATCGGTACTGCTGCGCGCGCTCGGCTATACCACTGAAGAAGTGCTCGACGCGTTCTACACCACCAACGTTTTCCACCTGAGCGGCGAAACCCTCAGTCTGGAACTGATTGCTTCGCGTCTGCGTGGTGAAATCGCTGTACTTGATATTCAGGACGAGAAGGGCAAGGTCATCGTTGAGGCTGGTCGCCGTATTACTGCGCGCCACATCAACCAGATCGAAAAAGCCGGTCTCAAGACCCTGGAAGTGCCTCTGGACTACGTCCTGGGTCGCACTACCGCCAAGGCCATCGTGCATCCGGCAACCGGCGAAATCCTGGCAGAGTGCAACACCGAGCTGAACACCGAGATCCTGGCTAAAATCGCCAAGTCCCAGGTTGTTCGCATCGAAACTCTGTACACCAACGATATCGACTGCGGTCCGTTCGTCTCCGACACTCTGAAGATCGACTCCACCAGCAACCAATTGGAAGCGCTGGTCGAGATCTATCGCATGATGCGTCCAGGCGAGCCGCCAACCAAAGACGCTGCCGAAACTCTGTTCAACAACCTGTTCTTCAGTCCTGAGCGCTATGACCTGTCTGCGGTCGGCCGGATGAAGTTCAACCGTCGTATCGGTCGTACCGAGATCGAAGGTTCGGGCGTGTTGTGCAAAGAAGACATCGTTGCGGTGCTGAAGACTCTGGTCGACATCCGTAACGGTAAAGGCATCGTCGATGACATCGACCACCTGGGTAACCGTCGTGTTCGCTGCGTAGGCGAAATGGCCGAGAACCAGTTCCGCGTTGGCCTGGTACGTGTTGAGCGTGCGGTCAAAGAGCGTCTGTCGATGGCTGAAAGCGAAGGCCTGATGCCGCAAGACCTGATCAACGCCAAGCCAGTGGCTGCGGCGGTGAAAGAGTTCTTCGGTTCCAGCCAGCTTTCCCAGTTCATGGACCAGAACAACCCGCTGTCCGAGATCACCCACAAGCGTCGTGTTTCTGCACTCGGCCCTGGCGGTTTGACTCGTGAGCGTGCTGGCTTTGAAGTGCGTGACGTACACCCGACTCACTACGGTCGTGTATGCCCGATTGAAACGCCGGAAGGTCCGAACATCGGTCTGATCAACTCCCTGGCCGCTTATGCGCGCACCAACCAGTACGGCTTCCTCGAAAGCCCGTACCGTGTGGTGAAAGACGCTCTGGTCACCGACGAGATCGTGTTCCTGTCCGCCATCGAAGAAGCTGATCACGTGATCGCTCAGGCTTCGGCGACGATGAACGACAAGAAAATGCTGATCGACGAGCTGGTAGCTGTTCGTCACTTGAACGAGTTCACCGTTAAGGCGCCGGAAGACGTCACCTTGATGGACGTTTCGCCGAAGCAGGTAGTTTCGGTTGCAGCGTCGCTGATCCCGTTCCTCGAGCACGATGACGCCAACCGTGCGTTGATGGGTTCGAACATGCAGCGTCAAGCTGTACCAACCCTGCGCGCTGACAAGCCGCTGGTCGGTACTGGCATGGAGCGTAACGTAGCTCGTGACTCCGGCGTTTGCGTCGTGGCTCGTCGTGGTGGCGTTATCGATTCCGTCGACGCCAGCCGTATCGTGGTTCGTGTTGCTGATGATGAAGTTGAAACCGGTGAAGCTGGTGTCGACATCTACAACCTGACCAAATACACCCGCTCCAACCAGAACACCTGCATCAACCAGCGTCCGCTGGTGCGTAAAGGTGATCGGGTTCAGCGTAGCGACATCATGGCTGACGGCCCGTCCACCGACATGGGTGAGCTGGCGCTGGGTCAGAACATGCGCATCGCGTTCATGGCCTGGAACGGTTACAACTTCGAAGACTCCATCTGCCTGTCGGAACGAGTTGTTCAAGAAGACCGCTTTACCACGATCCACATTCAGGAACTGACCTGTGTGGCACGTGACACCAAGCTTGGGCCAGAGGAAATCACTGCGGACATCCCGAACGTGGGTGAAGCTGCACTGAACAAGCTGGACGAAGCCGGTATCGTTTACGTAGGTGCTGAAGTTGGCGCAGGCGACATCCTGGTAGGCAAGGTCACTCCGAAAGGCGAGACCCAACTGACTCCGGAAGAAAAACTGCTGCGTGCCATCTTCGGTGAAAAAGCTAGCGACGTTAAAGACACCTCCCTGCGCGTGCCTACCGGCACCAAGGGTACTGTCATCGACGTACAGGTCTTCACCCGCGACGGCGTTGAGCGTGATGCTCGTGCACTGTCGATCGAGAAGACTCAACTCGACGAGATCCGCAAGGATCTGAACGAAGAGTTCCGTATCGTTGAAGGCGCCACTTTCGAACGTCTGCGTTCCGCTCTGGTCGGCCACAAAGCCGAAGGCGGCGCTGGTCTGAAGAAAGGTCAGGACATTACCGACGAAATTCTCGACGGTCTTGAGCATGGTCAGTGGTTCAAACTGCGCATGGCTGAAGATGCTCTGAACGAGCAGCTCGAGAAGGCTCAGGCCTACATCGTTGATCGCCGCCGTCTGCTGGACGACAAGTTCGAAGACAAGAAGCGCAAACTGCAGCAGGGCGATGACCTGGCTCCAGGCGTGCTGAAAATCGTCAAGGTTTACCTGGCAATCCGTCGCCGCATCCAGCCGGGCGACAAGATGGCCGGTCGTCACGGTAACAAAGGTGTGGTCTCCGTGATCATGCCGGTTGAAGACATGCCGCACGATGCCAATGGCACCCCGGTCGACGTCGTCCTCAACCCGTTGGGCGTACCTTCGCGTATGAACGTTGGTCAGATCCTTGAAACCCACCTGGGCCTCGCGGCCAAAGGTCTGGGCGAGAAGATCAACCGGATGATCGAAGAGCAGCGCAAAGTCGCTGAGCTTCGTAAATTCCTCGACGAGATCTACAACCAGATCGGCGGTCGTAACGAAGATCTGGATAGCTTCTCCGACCAGGAAATCCTGGATCTGGCGAAGAACCTGCGTGGCGGCGTACCGATGGCCACTCCAGTGTTCGACGGCGCCAAGGAAAGCGAAATCAAGGCCATGCTAAAACTGGCAGACCTGCCAGAAAGCGGCCAGATGCAGCTGACCGACGGCCGTACCGGCAACAAGTTCGAGCGCCCGGTTACTGTTGGCTACATGTACATGCTGAAGCTGAACCACTTGGTAGACGACAAGATGCACGCTCGTTCTACCGGTTCGTACAGCCTGGTTACCCAGCAGCCGCTGGGTGGTAAGGCGCAGTTCGGTGGTCAGCGTTTCGGGGAGATGGAGGTCTGGGCACTGGAAGCATACGGTGCTGCTTACACTCTGCAAGAAATGCTCACAGTGAAGTCGGACGATGTGAACGGCCGTACCAAGATGTACAAAAACATCGTGGATGGCGATCACCGTATGGAGCCGGGCATGCCCGAGTCTTTCAACGTGTTGATCAAGGAAATTCGTTCCCTCGGCATCGATATCGATCTGGAAACCGAATAACACGTGACGCGAATCGAGAGCGGGGCAGGATTGCCCGCTCTCTGCTCCGCCAGGAGGAAAGGCCTTGAAAGACCTACTGAATTTGCTGAAAAACCAGGGTCAAGTCGAAGAGTTCGACGCCATCCGTATTGGATTGGCATCGCCTGAGATGATCCGTTCGTGGTCGTTCGGTGAAGTTAAAAAGCCGGAAACCATCAACTACCGTACGTTCAAACCTGAGCGTGACGGCCTGTTCTGCGCCAAGATCTTTGGCCCGGTAAAGGATTACGAGTGCCTGTGCGGTAAGTACAAGCGCTTGAAGCACCGCGGTGTGATCTGCGAGAAGTGCGGCGTTGAAGTCGCGCTGGCCAAAGTTCGTCGTGAGCGCATGGCGCACATTGAACTGGCTTCCCCGGTTGCCCACATCTGGTTCCTGAAGTCGCTGCCGTCGCGTATCGGCTTGCTGATGGACATGACCCTGCGTGATATCGAACGCGTTCTCTACTTCGAGAGCTATGTCGTTATCGATCCAGGCATGACCACCCTTGAAAAAGGTCAGCTGCTCAATGATGAGCAGTACTTCGAAGCGCTGGAAGAGTTCGGCGACGATTTCGATGCCCGCATGGGTGCCGAAGCTGTCCGTGAGCTGCTGCACGCTATCGACCTGGAGCACGAGATTGGCCGCCTGCGTGAAGAAATTCCGCAAACCAACTCCGAAACCAAAATCAAGAAGCTGTCCAAGCGTCTGAAGTTGATGGAAGCCTTCCAGGGTTCCGGCAACCTTCCAGAATGGATGGTGCTGACCGTTCTGCCGGTTCTGCCGCCAGATCTGCGTCCACTGGTCCCGCTGGATGGCGGTCGTTTCGCGACTTCCGACCTCAACGATCTGTATCGTCGAGTGATCAACCGTAACAACCGTTTGAAGCGTCTGCTCGATCTGTCCGCTCCGGACATCATCGTGCGCAACGAAAAGCGTATGTTGCAGGAAGCCGTCGATGCACTGCTCGACAACGGTCGTCGTGGCCGCGCTATCACTGGTTCCAACAAGCGTCCTCTGAAATCCCTGGCTGACATGATCAAGGGTAAGCAGGGTCGTTTCCGTCAGAACTTGCTCGGTAAGCGTGTTGACTACTCCGGTCGTTCGGTAATTACCGTGGGTCCGACCCTGCGTCTGCACCAGTGCGGTCTGCCGAAGAAGATGGCTCTCGAGCTGTTCAAGCCGTTCATTTTCGGCAAGCTGGAAATGCGTGGTCTCGCTACCACCATCAAAGCTGCCAAGAAGATGGTCGAGCGCGAGCTGCCAGAGGTTTGGGACGTTCTCGCTGAAGTGATTCGCGAACACCCGGTTCTCCTCAACCGTGCACCGACCCTTCACCGTCTGGGTATCCAGGCGTTTGAACCGGTACTGATCGAAGGTAAGGCTATCCAGCTGCACCCTCTGGTCTGTGCTGCGTACAACGCCGACTTCGACGGCGACCAAATGGCCGTGCACGTACCGCTGACACTGGAAGCCCAGTTGGAAGCGCGTGCGTTGATGATGTCGACCAACAACATTCTGTCGCCAGCCAACGGTGAGCCAATCATCGTTCCGTCGCAGGACGTTGTATTGGGTCTGTACTACATGACTCGTGAAGCGATCAACGCCAAGGGCGAAGGTCGTGTGTTCGCGGATCTGCAAGAAGTTGACCGTGTGTTCCGTGCCGGCGAAGCCGCACTGCACGCCAAGGTCAAAGTGCGGATCAACGAAACCGTCAACGATCGTGATGGTGGCAGCGTCAAGAACACCCGTATCGTCGACACCACTGTCGGCCGTGCGCTGTTGTTCCAGGTTGTTCCACCTGGCCTGTCGTACGACGTCGTCAACCAGCCGATGAAGAAAAAGGCGATCTCCAAGCTGATCAACCAGTGCTACCGCGTGGTTGGTTTGAAAGAGACCGTGATCTTCGCTGACCAGTTGATGTACACCGGTTTTGCCTATTCGACCATTTCCGGCGTTTCCATCGGTGTTAACGACTTCGTTATCCCGGATGAAAAAGCCCGCATCATCGGTGCTGCTACCGACGAAGTGAAAGAGATCGAAAGTCAGTACGCCTCCGGCCTGGTAACCCAGGGCGAGAAGTACAACAAAGTGATCGACCTTTGGTCCAAGGCGAACGACGAAGTTTCCAAGGCGATGATGGCCAACCTCTCGAAAGAGAAAGTCATCGACCGTCATGGCGTCGAAGTCGACCAGGAATCCTTCAACTCGATGTACATGATGGCCGACTCGGGCGCACGGGGTTCTGCTGCGCAGATCCGTCAGCTCGCCGGTATGCGTGGTCTGATGGCCAAGCCGGACGGTTCCATCATCGAAACGCCGATTACTGCGAACTTCCGTGAAGGTTTGAGCGTACTTCAGTACTTCATCTCCACTCACGGTGCTCGTAAAGGTTTGGCGGATACCGCGTTGAAAACTGCGAACTCCGGTTACCTGACTCGTCGTCTGGTAGACGTGGCGCAGGATCTGGTAGTAACCGAGATCGATTGCGGCACCGAACATGGCTTGGTAATGACTCCGCACATTGAAGGCGGTGACGTTGTTGAGCCGCTGGGTGAGCGCGTATTGGGTCGTGTTATTGCCCGTGACGTGTTCAAGCCAGGTACCGAAGAAATCATCGTTCCTGCCGGCACGCTGGTAGACGAGAAGTGGGTCGAGTTCATCGAGCTGAACAGCATCGACGAAGTGATCGTGCGTTCGCCGATCAGCTGCGAAACCCGCTACGGCATTTGTGCCAAGTGCTACGGCCGTGACTTGGCTCGTGGTCACCAGGTGAACATCGGTGAAGCGGTCGGCGTTATCGCTGCCCAGTCCATCGGTGAGCCGGGTACCCAGCTGACCATGCGTACGTTCCACATCGGTGGTGCGGCAAGCCGGACCTCCGCAGCCGACAGCGTTCAGGTGAAGAATGGCGGTACCGTCCGTCTGCATAACCTGAAGCATGTTGAGCGAGTGGATGGTTGCCTGGTTGCTGTGTCCCGTTCCGGTGAGCTGGCGATCGCTGATGACTTCGGTCGTGAGCGCGAGCGTTACAAGCTGCCGTACGGTGCTGTGATTTCGGTTAAAGAAGGTGACAAGGTCGACGCTGGCGCAATCGTGGCCAAGTGGGATCCGCACACTCACCCAATCGTTACCGAAATGAAAGGTACCGTGACCTACGTGGGCATGGAAGAAGGCATCACGATCAAGCGTCAGACTGACGAATTGACCGGTATGACCAACATTGAAGTACTCGACGCCAAAGACCGTCCAGCTGCCGGTAAAGATATCCGTCCTGCTGTGAAGATGGTTGATGACAACGGCAAGGATCTCTTGCTGCCGGGTACCGACGTAATTGCTCAGTACTTCCTGCCTGCTAACGCCCTGGTCGGTGTAGCGGACGGTGCGAAAATCGCGATCGGTGATGTTATCGCTCGTATTCCGCAAGAGACTTCGAAGACCCGTGACATCACCGGTGGTCTGCCGCGTGTTGCCGACTTGTTCGAAGCCCGTCGTCCGAAAGAAGCCTCGATTCTGGCTGAAGTCAGCGGCACCATCGCGTTCGGTAAAGAGACCAAAGGCAAGCGCCGTCTGGTCATTACCCCGAACGACGGTAGCGATCCGTACGAAGAGCTGATTCCGAAGTGGCGTCACCTGAACGTCTTCGAAGGCGAACAGGTAAACCGCGGCGAAGTTATCTCCGACGGCCCGAGCGATCCACACGACATCCTGCGTCTGCTGGGTGTGAGTGCGCTGGCCAAGTACATCGTGAACGAGATCCAGGACGTTTATCGTCTGCAAGGCGTGAAGATCAACGACAAGCACATCGAGACCATCCTGCGTCAGATGCTGCGTAAAGTTGAAATCGCTGAATCCGGCGATTCCAGTTTCATCAAGGGCGACCAGATGGAATTGACTCACGTACTGGTAGAGAACGAGCGTCTGGCTGGCGACGAGAAATTCGTTTCCAAGTTCACTCGTGTACTGTTGGGTATCACCAAGGCGTCGTTGTCCACTGAATCGTTCATCTCGGCGGCTTCCTTCCAGGAAACCACTCGCGTGCTGACCGAGGCGGCGGTAACCGGCAAGCGCGATTACTTGCGCGGCCTGAAAGAAAACGTGGTCGTGGGTCGTCTGATCCCGGCTGGTACCGGTCTGGCTTATCACAGCGAGCGCAAGCGCCGCCGTGATGCTGACAAACCGTTGCGCGTAAGCGCCAGTGAAGTGGAAGCTGCACTGACCGAAGCGCTGAACTCGAGCGGTAACTGAGTTCTGCGGTAAATGAGCGTAAGGCCCTGGCCATTCCGTTCATCGAATCGAGACAATTTGTCGAGGTTGGATGAGCGGGGAGGTCGGGGCCTTGCCTTGACTGGGGGCAAGATCCTCTTTAGACTCTTGTACCCCTAAATTTGGCGGGAATTCGTTCCTGCCATTTTGCTTTTCTTGCAAGACAATAGCGTCGCAAGACAACAGTGGAGCTAGTAGATGGCAACTATCAACCAGCTGGTACGTCAGCCGCGTAAGCGTATCGTCGAGAAATCCGACGTGCCTGCGCTGCAGAACTGCCCGCAACGTCGTGGCGTATGCACCCGTGTGTATACCACCACGCCGAAAAAACCTAACTCGGCACTGCGTAAAGTATGCCGTGTGCGTCTGACCAACGGTTTCGAGGTTTCCTCGTACATCGGCGGTGAAGGCCACAACCTGCAAGAGCACAGCGTGGTACTGATCCGCGGCGGTCGTGTAAAAGACTTGCCAGGTGTTCGTTACCACACCGTACGCGGTTCTTTGGATACTTCCGGCGTTAAAGGTCGTAACCAGGGTCGCTCGAAGTACGGTACCAAGAAGCCTAAGTAGTAACGGCTTTTTGTAAAAACTGATTTTCTATTTTTCTGAGTCGATAAGAGTAAGGTCGGAGGCGTCCCGAAAGGGCACCGATTCCGAGCGAACCTGAAGACCGTTTGAGGGCTTATCCATGCCAAGAAGACGCGTAGCAGCCAAGCGCGAAGTGCTTGACGATCCAAAATACGGAAGCCAAATCCTGGCCAAGTTCATGAACCACGTAATGGAAAGCGGCAAGAAAGCCGTTGCCGAGCGTATCGTTTATGGCGCGCTGGAGAAGGTTAAAGAACGCAAGAACAGCGACCCCCTGGAAATCTTCGAGAAAGCTCTCGACGCCATCGCTCCGCTGGTCGAAGTAAAGTCGCGCCGTGTAGGCGGTGCTACTTACCAGGTTCCGGTTGAAGTTCGTCCGTCCCGTCGTAACGCCCTGGCAATGCGCTGGTTGGTAGACTTCGCCCGCAAGCGCGGCGAGAAGTCTATGGCTCTGCGTTTGGCTGGCGAACTGTTGGACGCTGCCGAAGGTAAAGGTGCTGCAGTTAAGAAGCGTGAAGACGTGCACCGTATGGCTGAAGCTAACAAAGCTTTCTCGCACTACCGCTTCTAATTTTAGCGTCACTAATTTTGCGAGGGCTTTATGGCTCGTACTACACCGATTAACCGCTACCGTAACATTGGTATCGTTGCTCACGTGGATGCTGGTAAAACCACCACCACCGAGCGCGTCCTTTTTTACACTGGCAAAAGTCACAAAATGGGCGAGGTGCATGACGGCGCCGCGACCACAGACTGGATGGTGCAGGAGCAGGAGCGTGGTATTACCATTACTTCTGCTGCTATTACCGCTTTCTGGCAGGGTTCCGAGAAGCAGCACAAGGACCAATACCGCTTCAACGTTATTGATACCCCGGGCCACGTTGACTTCACTATTGAAGTTGAGCGTTCCCTGCGTGTACTCGATGGCGCGGTCGTTGTGTTCTGCGGTACCTCGGGTGTTGAGCCTCAGTCGGAAACCGTATGGCGTCAAGCCAACAAATACGGCGTTCCACGTCTTGTTTATGTAAACAAGATGGACCGTGCTGGTGCAAACTTCCTGCGCGTGATCGGTCAGATCAAGCAGCGTCTGGGTCACACTCCGGTGCCAATTCAGTTGGCTATCGGTTCCGAAGATAACTTCCAGGGTCAGATCGATCTGATCGCCATGGAAGCTGTTTACTGGAATGACTCTGACAAAGGCATGGTTCCAGTTCGCAAGCCAATCCCTGCTGAGCTGCAGGAACTGGCTGACGAATGGCGCGGCAACATGGTTGAGGCTGCGGCCGAAGCCAGCGAAGAGCTGATGAACAAGTATCTCGAAGGTGAAGAACTCACCAACGTGGAAATCAAGGCCGCTCTGCGTCAGCGTACTATCGCTGGTGAGATCGTTCTGGCTGTTTGTGGTTCTTCCTTCAAGAACAAGGGTGTTCCCCTGGTTCTCGACGCCGTTATCGACTACCTGCCGGCTCCTACCGACATTCCTGCCATCAAGGGTACTGACCCGGATGACGAGACCAAGGAAATGGAGCGTCACGCAGACGACAGCGAGCCGTTCTCGGCTCTGGCGTTCAAGATCGCTACCGACCCATTCGTGGGTACCTTGACCTTCGTTCGAGTTTACTCGGGCGTGTTGGCCTCCGGCGACGGCGTGATCAACTCGGTTAAAGGCAAGAAAGAGCGCGTGGGTCGTATGGTGCAAATGCACGCAAACGCCCGTGAAGAAATCAAGGAAGTACGCGCTGGTGACATCGCGGCCTTGATCGGCATGAAGGACGTCACCACTGGCGAAACTTTGTGCAACGCTGACAAGCCAATCATCCTGGTTCGCATGGACTTCCCGGAGCCGGTTATTTCGGTTGCCGTAGAGCCTAAGACCAAGGACGACCAGGAAAAAATGGGTATCGCTCTGGGCAAACTTGCTCAGGAAGACCCGTCTTTCCGCGTCAAGACTGATGAAGAGACTGGTCAAACGATCATCTCCGGCATGGGCGAGTTGCACCTGGACATCCTGGTTGACCGGATGCGCCGTGAGTTCAACGTCGAAGCCAACATCGGTAAGCCTCAAGTTTCGTACCGTGAGCGCATCACGAAGAGCTGCGAAATTGAAGGCAAGTTCGTTCGCCAGTCCGGCGGTCGTGGCCAGTTCGGTCACTGCTGGATTCGTTTTGCTCCTGCTGACGAAGGTCAGGAAGGTCTGCAATTCCTGAACGAAGTAGTGGGTGGTGTGGTTCCTAAGGAATACATCCCGGCTATCCAGAAGGGTATCGAAGAGCAGATGAAGAACGGCGTTGTAGCCGGCTATCCGCTGATCGGCCTGAAGGCTACCGTGTTTGATGGTTCCTACCACGACGTCGACTCCAACGAGATGGCGTTTAAGGTGGCTGCTTCCATGGCGACCAAGCAACTGGCCCAGAAGGGCGGTGGTGAGTTGCTTGAGCCGATCATGGCGGTAGAGGTTGTTACGCCTGAAGACTATATGGGTGACGTGATGGGCGACCTTAACCGTCGTCGCGGCATGATCCTGGGTATGGAAGACACGGTCTCCGGCAAAGTGATTCGCGCCGAAGTTCCGCTGGGTGAGATGTTCGGTTACGCAACCGACGTACGCTCCATGTCCCAAGGTCGCGCAAGCTACTCTATGGAATTCAAAAAATACAATACGGCTCCGTCGCACATCGTCGAAACCGTAACCAAAAAACAAGGCTGATTCAGCCCCTTTAGGCTAGGAGTTAATTGTCGTGGCTAAAGAAAAATTTGACCGTACCCTCCCGCACGTCAACGTTGGCACCATCGGTCACGTCGACCACGGTAAAACCACGCTGACCGCTGCTCTGACTCGTGTCTGCTCCGAAGTTTTCGGTTCGGCTGTTGTTGCTTTCGATAAAATCGACAGCGCTCCAGAAGAGAAGGCTCGTGGTATCACCATCAACACCGCGCACGTTGAATACAACTCGCTGATCCGTCACTACGCTCACGTTGACTGCCCAGGTCACGCTGACTATGTGAAGAACATGATCACCGGTGCTGCTCAGATGGACGGCGCTATCCTGGTTTGCTCGGCCGCTGATGGTCCGATGCCACAAACCCGTGAGCACATCCTGCTGTCCCGTCAGGTTGGTGTTCCGTACATCGTTGTCTTCCTGAACAAGGCTGACATGGTTGACGACGCTGAGCTGCTGGAACTGGTTGAGATGGAAGTGCGCGATCTGCTGAGCACTTACGACTTCCCAGGTGACGACACTCCGATCATCATCGGTTCGGCTCTGATGGCTCTGAACGGCCAAGACGACAACGAAATGGGCACCACTGCCGTTCGTAAACTGGTTGAGACTCTGGACAGCTACATTCCAGATCCAGTCCGTGTTATCGACAAGCCGTTCCTGATGCCAATCGAAGACGTATTCTCGATCTCCGGTCGCGGTACTGTTGTAACTGGCCGTATCGAGCGCGGTATCGTCAAGGTTCAGGATCCACTGGAAATCGTTGGTCTGCGTGACACTACCGTCACCACCTGCACCGGTGTTGAAATGTTCCGTAAGCTGCTCGACGAAGGTCGTGCTGGCGAGAACTGCGGCGTGCTGCTGCGCGGCACCAAGCGTGACGACGTTGAGCGTGGCCAGGTTCTGGTCAAGCCAGGTTCGGTTAAGCCGCACACTACCTTCGAAGCCGAAGTGTACGTGTTGAGCAAAGAAGAAGGCGGTCGCCACACTCCGTTCTTCAAAGGCTACCGTCCACAGTTCTACTTCCGGACCACTGACGTGACCGGTAACTGCGAACTGCCGGAAGGCGTTGAAATGGTAATGCCAGGCGACAACATCAAAATGGTTGTCACCCTGATCAAAACCATCGCAATGGAAGATGGTCTGCGTTTCGCTATTCGTGAAGGCGGTCGTACCGTCGGCGCTGGCGTCGTAGCCAAAATCATCGCTTAATAAGTGATGACTTGAAAAAGCCCCCGCCTAGCGGGGGCTTTTTTATTGGGTTGACACTGTAGTAGCCCGTCTATAGAATTGCGCCTCCTTTTAACGGGCGTATTGCGCTCGGTGGGAATAGCAGCCGGAGTCTGAAATCCAATGCAAAATCAGCAAATCCGTATCAGGTTGAAGGCTTTTGACCATCGCCTGATCGACCAATCCACCCAGGAAATCGTGGAAACCGCGAAACGTACTGGTGCTCAAGTGCGTGGTCCAATTCCACTGCCTACCCGTAAAGAGCGGTTCACCGTTCTGGTCTCCCCGCACGTCAACAAAGACGCGCGCGACCAGTATGAGATCCGTACTCATAAGCGCGTTCTGGACATCGTCCAGCCAACGGATAAAACCGTTGATGCTCTTATGAAGCTTGATCTTGCGGCCGGTGTGGAAGTGCAGATCAGCCTCGGCTAAGACTCGGTCTTAGTCGTGTAACGCTCTGAAATGGGCGGCCATAGCGGGTGAAAGCCCCGTACACTCATGAGGTTTACAACATGACTATTGGTGTAGTCGGTCGTAAATGCGGTATGACCCGTATTTTCACCGAAGAAGGTGTCTCCATTCCGGTCACGGTCATTGAGATCGAACCGAATCGCGTCACCCAGTTCAAAACTGAAGAGACCGATGGCTATCGTGCAGTGCAAGTCACTGTAGGCGAGCGTCGTGCTTCGCGTGTTACAGCTGCTCAAGCTGGCCACTTCGCTAAAGCGAACGTTGCCGCTGGTCGTACCGTAATGGAATTCCGTCTTGAAGAAGGCGAGTACCAGGCCGGCGATCTGATCAACGCTGAAATCTTCGCTGCTGGTCAACTGGTTGATGTAACCGGTCAGTCCAAAGGTAAAGGCTTCCAGGGTACGATCAAGCGTTGGAATTTCCGCGGGCAAGATAATACCCACGGTAACTCCGTATCCCACCGCGTTCCAGGCTCTATCGGCCAGTGCCAGACTCCTGGTCGTGTATTCAAGGGCAAAAAAATGTCCGGTCATATGGGCGCTGAGCGCGTGACCGTGCAGTCCCTCGAAGTAGTGCGCGTGGACGCTGAACGCAATCTGTTGTTGGTCAAGGGCGCTGTTCCTGGCGCTACTGGCGGCAACTTGGTTGTACGTCCAGCAGCCAAGGCTCGCGGTTAAGGGGAAGCTGACATGCAATTAAATGTAAATGACGCTCAAGCGATCGAAGTTTCCGAACTGACATTTGGCGGCGAATTCAACGAGACGCTGGTTCACCAAGCAGTCGTGGCCTACATGGCCGGCGGCCGTCAAGGTAGCAAGCAGCAAAAGACCCGTTCCGACGTTCGTGGTGGCGGTAAGCGCCCATGGCGTCAGAAAGGTACTGGCCGTGCTCGTGCCGGTACTATCCGTAGCCCAATCTGGCGTGGCGGCGGTACCACTTTCGCAGCTCGTCCTCAGGATCACACCCAGAAGCTGAACAAGAAGATGTATCGCGCAGCAATGCGTTCCATCCTTGCTGAGCTGGTGCGTACTGATCGTCTGGTTGTGGTTCAGGACTTCGCTGTTGATGCACCGAAGACCAAAGATCTGCTGAACAAACTGACCGGCATGGGCCTGACTGACGTCTTGATCGTGTCTGAAGTGGTTGATCAGAACCTGTACCTGGCTGCTCGTAACCTGCCACACGTTGATGTACGTGACGTGCAAGGTTCCGATCCAGTTAGTCTGATCGCATACGACAAGGTGTTGATCACCGTGTCGGCCGTGAAGAAATTCGAGGAGCTGCTGGGATGAACCAGGAACGCGTATTTAAAGTTCTGCTTGGCCCGCACGTTTCCGAGAAGGCTACGGTTCTGGCTGACAAGAAAGGCCAGTTCGTTTTCAAGGTTGCAACTGACGCAACCAAGCTGGAAATCAAGAAGGCCGTCGAAAGCCTGTTCAGCGTGAAAGTAGAGCGTGTTACTACCCTGAATGTTCTGGGTAAGAGCAAGCGCACTGCTCGCGGTCTGGGCAAGCGTAATGACTGGAAGAAGGCAGTTATCTCCCTTCAGCCAGGCCAAGATCTCGATTTCAGCAGCAGTGCTGAGTAAGGAAGGGGTGCATCATGGCAATCGTTAAATGCAAACCGACTTCCCCTGGCCGCCGTTTTGTGGTCAAGGTGGTCAACCAGGAGCTGCATAAAGGCGCTCCTCACGCACCGCTGCTCGAGAAAAAATCGAAGACTGGTGGTCGTAACAACAATGGTCGCATTACCACTCGTCACATCGGTGGTGGCCATAAGCAGCATTATCGTCTGGTCGATTTCCGTCGCAACGACAAAGATGGCATCTCTGCCACTGTCGAGCGTATTGAATACGATCCAAACCGTACTGCTCACATCGCTCTGCTGCTGTACGCAGATGGCGAGCGTCGCTACATCATCGCCCCTAAAGGCGTGAGTGCTGGCGACCAGCTGATCGCAGGTGCTCTGGCGCCGATCAAGCCGGGCAACGCTCTGCAACTGCGTAACATTCCAGTTGGTAGCACCGTACACGGCATCGAATTGAAGCCAGGTAAAGGCGCGCAAATCGCTCGTTCCGCTGGTGCTTCGGCTCAGCTGATCGCTCGTGAAGGTGTCTACGTGACCCTGCGTCTGCGTTCTGGTGAGATGCGTAAAGTGCTGGCTGAATGCCGCGCGACCTTGGGCGAAGTCTCGAACTCCGAGCACAGCCTGCGTTCGCTGGGTAAAGCTGGTGCCAAACGCTGGCGTGGCGTTCGCCCAACCGTTCGTGGTGTTGCCATGAACCCGGTTGACCACCCACATGGTGGTGGTGAAGGTCGTACCTCTGGTGGTCGTCATCCGGTATCGCCATGGGGCTTCCCGACTAAGGGCGCGAAGACTCGTGGTAATAAGCGTACCGACAAAATGATCGTCCGTCGTCGCAAGTAAATAGAGGGATACGACAGTGCCACGTTCTCTGAAAAAAGGTCCTTTTATTGATCTTCACCTACTGAAGAAGATCGAAGTGGCGGCGGAAAAGAACGATCGCAAACCAGTTAAGACCTGGTCGCGTCGTTCGATGATCCTGCCACAAATGGTCGGTTTGACCATTGCAGTGCATAACGGTCGTCAACATGTTCCAGTTCTCGTGAACGAAGACATGGTCGGCCACAAACTGGGCGAGTTTGCCGGTACCCGCACATATCGTGGGCACGTGGCAGACAAGAAAGCCAAGCGTTAAGGGGTAAGGAACGATGGAAGTAGCCGCTAAGTTGTCGGGCGCTCGAATCTCCGCCCAGAAAGCCCGCTTGGTCGCCGACCAGATCCGCGGGAAGAAGGTGGGCGAAGCGCTCAACCTGTTGGCTTTCAGCAGTAAGAAAGCCGCCGAGATCATGAAAAAAGTGCTGGAGTCGGCCGTAGCCAACGCCGAGCATAACGAAGGCGCAGACGTTGATGACCTTAAAGTCAGCACCGTTTTCGTCAACGAAGGGCGTTCGCTGAAGCGAATCATGCCACGTGCCAAAGGCCGTGCTGATCGCATCGTCAAGCGGTCTTGCCATATCACTGTCAAGGTTGCTGACAAGTAACGGAGTCGAAGAGATGGGTCAGAAAGTACATCCCATTGGCATTCGCCTGGGAATCGTCAAGGAGCACACCTCCGTCTGGTACGCAGACGGTCGGACTTATGCGGACTATTTGTTCGCTGATCTGAAGGTGCGCGAGTATCTCCAAGACAAACTAAAAAGCGCGTCCGTAAGCCGTATCGATATCCATCGTCCGGCTCAGACTGCACGTATCACCATCCACACCGCTCGTCCAGGTATCGTTATCGGGAAGAAAGGTGAAGATGTTGAGAAACTGCGTCAGGACCTGACCAAGCAAATGGGTGTGCCTGTGCACATCAATATCGAAGAGATCCGCAAGCCGGAGCTCGACGGTATGCTGGTTGCGCAGAGCGTAGCTCAGCAGCTGGAGCGTCGTGTAATGTTCCGTCGCGCTATGAAGCGCGCTGTTCAGAACGCCATGCGCATTGGTGCCAAAGGCATCAAAATCCAAGTGAGCGGTCGTCTCGGCGGTGCTGAAATCGCACGTACTGAATGGTATCGCGAAGGTCGTGTGCCACTGCACACCCTGCGTGCCGACATCGACTATGCCAACTACGAAGCTCACACCACTTACGGTGTGATCGGTGTAAAGGTTTGGATCTTCAAAGGCGAAGTAATTGGTGGTCGCCAAGAAGAACTGAAACCACAAGCACCAGCGCCTCGTAAAAAAGCTGCTAAGTAAGGGGTACGCCAAATGTTGCAACCAAAGCGTACGAAGTTCCGCAAGCAGATGACAGGCCACAACCGTGGTCTGGCACAGCGCGGTAGCAAAGTCAGCTTCGGCGAGTTCGCGCTGAAGTCTGTAGCTCGTGGTCGTCTCACCGCTCGTCAGATCGAGTCAGCGCGTCGTGCTCTGACCCGTCACGTTAAACGTGGCGGCAAGATCTGGATCCGTGTATTCCCGGACAAGCCTATTTCCAAAAAGCCACTCGAAGTTCGGATGGGTAAAGGTAAGGGTAGTGTGGAGTACTGGGTTGCCCAGATTCAGCCAGGCAAAGTCCTGTATGAAATCGAGGGTGTTACTGAAGAGCTGGCGCGTGAGGCTTTTGCCCTGGCTGCTGCAAAGCTGCCGCTCGCCACCGCCTTTGTTAAACGGACGGTGATGTGATGAAAGCGAATGAACTTCGTGAAAAATCCGCACAGCAGCTGAACGAGCAACTGCTCGGCCTGCTGCGCGACCAGTTCAATCTGCGTATGCAGAAAGCAACTGGCCAGTTGGGGCAGTCTCATCTGCTCTCGCAAGTTAAACGTGACATCGCTCGCGTGAAGACTGTGCTTAACCAGCAGGCAGGTAAGTAATCATGGCTGAAGCCGAAAAAACTGTCCGTACGCTGACTGGCCGTGTTGTCAGCGACAAGATGGACAAAACCATCACCGTTCTGATCGAGCGTCGCGTTAAGCACCCGATCTACGGTAAATACGTTAAGCGTTCGACTAAGCTGCACGCGCACGACGAAACCAATCAGTGCCACATCGGCGACAAAGTCACTATTCGTGAAACTCGTCCGCTGGCCAAGACCAAGTCTTGGGCATTGGTTGATGTTCTCGAACGCGCTGTGGAAGTCTAAGGACTAGGGGTCGGAGAAATTATATGATTCAGACTCAATCCATGCTCGATGTGGCCGATAACAGCGGCGCTCGCCGTGTTATGTGCATCAAGGTGCTGGGTGGCTCCCATCGTCGTTACGCTGGTATCGGTGACATCATCAAAGTTACCGTCAAGGAAGCAATTCCTCGCGGTAAAGTGAAAAAAGGCCAAGTGATGACTGCTGTTGTAGTCCGCACTCGTCACGGCGTACGCCGTGCTGATGGCTCCATTATCCGCTTTGATGGCAACGCTGCTGTTCTTCTGAACAACAAGCAAGAGCCGATCGGCACCCGTATCTTTGGGCCAGTGACCCGTGAACTTCGTACTGAGAAGTTCATGAAGATCGTCTCGCTCGCCCCAGAAGTGCTGTAAGGAGATCCGACATGCAAAAGATTCGTCGTGACGACGAGATCATCGTGATCGCCGGCAAAGACAAAGGTAAGCGCGGTAAGGTGCTTAAGGTTCTCGCTAATAACCGTCTGGTTATTGGTGGTCTGAACCTGGTTAAGCGTCATACCAAGCCTAACCCGGCGTCGGGCGTACAAGGCGGTATCGTCGAAAAAGAAGCTCCACTGGACGCTTCTAACGTCGCCATTTTCAACGGCGAAACCAACAAGGCTGACCGCGTTGGTTTCAAAGTAGAAGACGGCAAGAAAATTCGTGTCTTCAAGTCGACCCAAAAAGCGGTTGATGCTTGAACACTGCTAGGTAGAAGACCATGGCACGACTAAAAGAGATTTACTGGAAGGAAATCGCACCGAAGCTTAAGGAAGAACTTAAGCTTTCGAACGTGATGGAAGTTCCACGCGTTACCAAAATCACCCTGAACATGGGTCTGGGCGAAGCGGTCGGTGACAAAAAAGTCATCGAGCACGCTGTTGCTGACCTGGAAAAGATCACCGGCCAGAAAGTCGTTGTGACCTACGCTCGGAAATCCATCGCTGGCTTTAAAGTCCGTGAAGGTTGGCCGATCGGCGTCAAAGTGACCCTGCGCCGTGAGCGTATGTACGAGTTCCTGGATCGTCTGCTGTCGATCTCCCTGCCTCGGGTTCGCGACTTCCGCGGCCTGAATGCCAAGTCCTTCGATGGTCGTGGTAACTACAGCATGGGTGTTAAAGAGCAGATCATCTTCCCGGAAATCGACTACGACAAGATCGATGCTCTCCGCGGTCTGGACATTACCCTGACCACCACTGCCAAGAACGATGATGAAGGTCGCGCCCTGTTGCGTGCTTTCAAATTCCCGTTCCGCAACTGATTGGAGTAGGAAAATGGCCAAGATGAGCATGAAAAACCGCGAGCTGAAGCGTCAGCTCACGGTTGCCAAGTACGCCAAAAAGCGTGCAGCACTGAAAGCTATCATCGTCGATCTGAACGCAAGTCCAGAAGCACGTTGGGAAGCTACAGTCGCTCTGCAGAAGCAGCCACGTGACGCAAGCGCTTCGCGCATGCGTAACCGCTGCCGCCTGACCGGTCGTCCACACGGCGTTTACCGCAAGTTCGGCCTCGGCCGTAACAAACTGCGTGAAGCTGCAATGCGTGGTGACGTACCTGGTCTGGTTAAAGCCAGCTGGTAAGCACTATCAAAGTCTCGGTGTTCGGGATCGCAAGATCCTGACCGCCGGTGACCTTGAACTTGAATCAAGCCCCTTTTGGGGCTTGATTCATTTGTGGGGTGTGTCTAGAATACCCGGCTCGCCTGAGCCCGTGCTTTTTCCGCATGGATGAGCTCGGCGACAAGTAGTAGCCGCAAGGCTAATTTTTTTGTATTAGGAGCGTCTAGCCCATGAGTATGCAGGACCCGTTAGCGGACATGCTAACTCGAATCCGTAATGCCCAGATGGCTGAAAAGTCCGTCGTAAGCATGCCATCTTCTACTTTGAAGGTAGCTGTTGCCAAAGTCCTGAAGGACGAAGGTTACATTGCGGGTTATCAGATCAGCAGCGAAATCAAACCACTGCTGTCCATCGAGCTGAAGTACTTCGAAGGCCGTCCGGTCATCGAGGAAGTGAAGCGCGTTAGCCGTCCAGGCCTGCGTCAGTACAAGTCCGTCGATGATCTGCCAAAAGTTCGTGGCGGTCTCGGTGTGTCTATCGTCTCCACCAACAAAGGTGTGATGACGGATCGTGCTGCGCGCGCTGCCGGTGTCGGCGGCGAAGTTCTTTGCACTGTGTTCTAAGGGGGGGTAAGCATGTCACGCGTCGCTAAGAACCCCGTTAAGCTGCCAGCCGGTGTCGAAGTCAAATTCGCAGGCCAACAGCTTTCGGTGAAGGGTGCCAAGGGTACTCTCGAACTGAACATCCATTCGTCCGTTGAGATCGTTGAAGAAGCTGGTGAGCTGCGTTTCGCTGCTCGCAATGGCGATCAACAAACTCGCGCAATGGCTGGTACCACTCGTGCGTTGGTAAACAACATGGTCCAAGGCGTAAGCCAAGGCTTCGAGCGCAAGCTCCAGCTGGTCGGTGTTGGTTACAAAGCGCAAGCAAAAGGCACAGTGCTGAACCTGGCTCTTGGCTTCTCGCACCCAGTGGATTATGAACTGCCGGAAGGCATCACCGCTGAGACTCCTAGCCAGACCGATATCCTGATCAAGGGCATCGATAAGCAGCTGGTAGGTCAAGTGGCCGCCGAGATCCGCGACTTCCGTCCACCAGAGCCGTACAAAGGCAAAGGTGTGCGCTACGCGGACGAAGTCGTCCGTCGTAAAGAAGCCAAGAAGAAGTAGGGCATAGCAAATGACCGACAAAAAAGTTACTCGACTGCGTCGCGCTCGCAAAGCACGCCTGAAAATGCACGAACTCGAAGTCGTGCGTCTCTGCGTGTTCCGCTCGTCGCAGCACATCTACGCCCAGGTCATTTCGGCCGACGGCAACAAAGTCCTGGCATCTGCCTCGACTTTGGATAAAGAACTGCGTGATGGCGCCACTGGCAACATCGACGCGGCCACTAAGGTTGGCCAGCTGGTCGCTACGCGTGCTAAAGCCGCTGGCGTCTCGCAGGTGGCTTTCGACCGCTCTGGCTTCAAGTATCACGGCCGCGTCAAGGCGCTGGCTGATGCTGCTCGTGAAGCTGGGCTGGAGTTCTAAGTTATGTCAAATAACGACCAAAAGCGCGACGAAGGCTACATCGAGAAGCTGGTTCAAGTTAACCGCGTAGCCAAAACCGTTAAAGGCGGCCGTATCTTCACTTTCACCGCGTTGACCGTGGTTGGTGATGGTAAAGGGCGTGTTGGCTTCGGCCGTGGCAAGTCGCGTGAAGTGCCTGCTGCGATCCAGAAGGCAATGGAAGCTGCTCGCCGCAACATGATCCAAGTTGATCTGAACGGCACCACTCTGCAGTACGCAATGAAGTCCGGTCACGGCGCTTCGAAGGTGTACATGCAGCCTGCTTCTGAAGGTACCGGTATCATCGCTGGCGGCGCTATGCGTGCTGTTCTCGAAGTTGCTGGCGTTCAGAACGTTCTGGCCAAGTGCTACGGCTCGACTAACCCGGTAAACGTGGTTCACGCCACTTTCAAAGGTTTGAAAGCTATGCAGTCTCCTGAATCCATTGCCGCCAAGCGTGGCAAAAGCGTCAAGGAGATCTTCTGATCATGGCTACCGTTAAAGTTACGCTGATCAAAAGCATGACCGGCCGCATCCCTAACCACAAACTGTGCGTTAAGGGTCTGGGTCTGCGTCGCATCGGTCACACTGTAGAAGTACTTGATACTCCCGAGAATCGCGGGATGATCAACAAGGCTTACTACATGCTGCGTGTCGAGGGTTAATCGATGAAACTCAATGATCTGAGTCCAGCGCCGGGTTCCCGTCGCGAAAAGCATCGTCCGGGCCGTGGTATCGGTAGTGGTTTGGGTAAGACCGGTGGCCGTGGCCACAAAGGTCAGTCCTCCCGCTCCGGTGGCACCATTGCTCCAGGCTTTGAAGGCGGTCAACAGCCGCTGCATCGTCGCCTGCCGAAGTTCGGTTTCGTTTCCCTGAAGGCCATGGATCGCGCAGAAGTGCGTTTGTCCGAGCTGGCTAAAGTGGAAGGCGACATCGTCACCGTGCAGTCCCTGAAAGATGCCAACGTGATCAACGTCAACGTTCAGCGTGTGAAAATCATGCTGTCCGGCGAAGTTACTCGCGCTGTTACCATCGGAAAGGGAATCGGCGCCACCAAAGGTGCGCGTGCGGCTATCGAAGCAGCTGGCGGCAAGTTCGAGGAATAAATGGCTAAGCAAGGTGCTCTCTCTGCGCTCGGCAAAGGCGGTATGTCTGAACTCTGGGCTCGTCTGCGTTTTCTATTCTTGGCGATTATCGTCTACCGAATAGGCGCACACATCCCGGTTCCAGGTATCAACCCGGACCGACTCGCGGACCTGTTTCGACAGAATGAGGGGACCATTCTTAGCTTGTTCAACATGTTTTCCGGCGGTGCGCTGGAGCGGATGAGCATCTTTGCATTGGGGATCATGCCGTACATCTCGGCATCGATCATCATGCAGCTGATGACCGCCGTCAGCCCACAGCTGGAGCAGTTGAAGAAGGAAGGTGAAGCTGGGCGTCGCAAGATCGCTCAGTACACCCGCTACGGCACTGTCGTCCTCGCTCTCGTTCAGGCTATTGGCATGTCCATTGGTCTGGCAGGGCAGGGCGTTGCGTTCACTGGTGACTTTGGCTTCCATTTCGTCGCGGTATCCACGTTTGTGGCTGGTGCGATGTTCATGATGTGGCTGGGTGAGCAGATTACTGAGCGTGGTGTTGGCAACGGTATCTCGATGTTGATTTTCGCAGGTATCGTCGCCGGTCTTCCGAGAGCGATCGGGCAGTCTTTCGAGTCTGCGCGTCAGGGTGATATCAACATTTTTGCCCTGGTTGCCATCGGTTTGCTGGCAGTAGCGATTATCGGTTTCGTGGTGTTCATTGAGCGTGGTCAGCGTCGTATTGCTGTTCATTACGCCAAGCGTCAGCAAGGCCGCAAGGTCTTTGCTGCGCAGACTAGCCACTTGCCGTTGAAGGTGAATATGGCCGGTGTTATTCCGGCCATTTTCGCGAGCAGCATTTTGCTGTTCCCGGCTTCGTTGGGTACCTGGTTCGGTCAGTCTGAAGGTCTGGGCTGGCTGCAGGACATCTCGCAGTCGATCGCTCCTGGTCAGCCGTTGAATATTCTGCTGTTTAGTGCAGGGATTATTTTCTTCTGCTTCTTCTATACGGCGTTGATGTTCAATCCGAAAGACGTAGCGGAAAACCTGAAGAAGTCCGGTGCCTTTATTCCGGGCATCCGTCCAGGTGAGCAGTCTGCGCGCTACATTGATGGCGTTCTGACTCGTTTGACCCTGTTCGGTGCTCTATATATGACGGCCGTGTGTCTGTTGCCCCAGTTCCTGGTGGTTGCGGCAAACGTTCCGTTCTACCTTGGCGGGACCTCGTTGCTGATCGTCGTCGTGGTTGTGATGGACTTCATGTCCCAAGTACAATCGCACCTCGTTTCGCACCAGTACGAATCCCTGATGAAGAAAGCCAACCTGAAGGGTTACGGCAGCGGCATGTTGCGCTGAGTACCCATAAGGTTCGAGGAGTTGGTGATGAAAGTTCGTGCATCGGTGAAAAAGCTGTGCCGTAACTGCAAGATTATTCGCCGCGAAGGTGTTGTTCGAGTAATTTGCAGCGCGGAACCGCGTCACAAACAGCGCCAAGGCTGAGTGTGATTGTGCTTCAAGCCCGGTAGCTAGTGCGCTACCGGGTTGATTATTTGTTATTACAGCGATATTATCTCGCGCCCTATTTCTTGGCTTCCGGGGCGTAGGTAGCTGTCAATTGGAGTCCCACTGAATGGCCCGTATTGCAGGCGTTAACATTCCAGATAACAAGCATACTGTTATCTCGCTGACCTACATCTATGGTGTTGGTCGCACTACTGCACAGAAGATCTGTGCAGTGACTGGGGTAAACCCAGCCGCAAAGATCAAAGATCTGAGCGACGAGCAGATTGAACAGCTGCGTGGCGAAGTGGCGAAGTTCACCACTGAAGGTGACCTGCGTCGCGAAATCAACATGAAAATCAAGCGTTTGATGGACCTCGGTTGCTATCGCGGTCTGCGTCATCGTCGTGGTCTTCCAGTGCGCGGTCAGCGTACCAAGACTAACGCGCGTACCCGTAAAGGTCCGCGTAAGCCGATCCGCAAGTAATCGCCCCAGCGAATCGACAGGAAATTAATCATGGCTAAACCTGCTGCTCGTCCTCGTAAAAAAGTCAAAAAGACAGTGGTTGATGGCATCGCCCACATCCACGCGTCTTTTAACAACACAATCGTGACCATCACCGACCGTCAAGGTAACGCTCTTTCCTGGGCTACCTCCGGTGGTTCGGGTTTCCGCGGTTCCCGCAAGTCCACCCCGTTTGCTGCTCAAGTAGCTGCTGAACGTGCTGGTCAAGCTGCGCTGGAATACGGCCTGAAAAACCTCGACGTCAACGTCAAAGGTCCAGGCCCAGGTCGTGAATCTGCAGTCCGCGCTTTGAACGGCTGTGGCTACAAGATCGCCAGCATCACCGACGTGACGCCAATCCCGCACAACGGGTGCCGTCCGCCGAAGAAGCGCCGCGTGTAATCCAGGAGATTGTAAAGAATGGCTCGTTACATTGGTCCAAAATGCAAACTCGCTCGTCGCGAAGGCACCGATCTCTTCTTGAAGAGCGGCGTGCGCGCGATCGAATCGAAGTGCAACATTGAAGCAGCACCTGGTATCCACGGCCAACGCCGCGGTCGCCAGTCCGATTACGGCACCCAACTGCGTGAAAAGCAGAAGGTCCGTCGTATCTACGGCGTTCTCGAGCGTCAATTCAGCGGCTACTACAAAGAAGCTGCTGGCAAGAAAGGTGCAACTGGCGAAAACCTGTTGCAACTGCTCGAATGCCGTCTGGACAACGTTGTATACCGTATGGGTTTTGGCTCTACTCGTGCCGAATCCCGTCAGCTGGTATCGCACAAATCCGTAAGCGTTAACGGTCAGACCGTAAACGTGCCGTCGTACCAGGTTCGTGCTGGTGACGTGGTCGCGATTCGCGAGAAAGCAAAGAACCAACTTCGCATTGTCCAAGCTCTCGATCTGTGTGCCCAACGTGGCCGCGTAGAATGGGTAGAAGTAGACACTGAGAAGAAGTCGGGCGTTTTCAAGAACGTTCCAGCTCGCAGTGATCTGTCCGCCGACATCAACGAAAGCCTGATTGTCGAGCTCTACTCCAAGTAAGGGCTAGAAAATAGGTGCATCCATGCAGATTTCGGTAAATGAGTTCCTGACACCCCGCCATATTGATGTGCAGGTTGTCAGTCCAACCCGCGCCAAGATCACTCTCGAGCCTCTCGAGCGTGGTTTTGGCCACACCCTGGGCAACGCGCTGCGCCGCATCCTGTTGTCCTCAATGCCCGGCTGCGCAGTAGTCGAGGCCGAGATTGACGGTGTGCTCCATGAGTACAGCGCCATCGAAGGTGTACAGGAAGACGTAATTGAAATCCTGTTGAACCTTAAAGGTCTGGCTATCAAGCTGCACGGCCGTGACGAAGTTACGCTGACCTTGTCGAAGAAGGGTTCGGGGGTGGTTACCGCTGCCGATATTCAGCTGGATCATGATGTCGAGATCGTTAACCCCGATCACGTAATCGCTAACCTGGCGTCTAACGGCGCCCTGAACATGAAGCTCACCGTAGCTCGTGGTCGTGGTTATGAACCGGCAGACTCGCGTCAGAGCGATGAAGACGAAAGCCGCAGCATCGGTCGCTTGCAGCTTGACTCTTCGTTCAGCCCGGTTCGCCGTATCGCATACGTGGTGGAAAACGCCCGTGTCGAACAGCGTACTAACCTGGACAAGCTGGTTATTGATCTGGAAACCAACGGTACTCTGGATCCTGAAGAGGCTATTCGCCGCGCTGCAACCATTCTGCAACAGCAGTTGGCTGCGTTCGTCGACCTCAAAGGTGACAGTGAGCCAGTGGTTGTCGAGCAGGAAGACGAGATCGATCCGATCCTGCTTCGCCCGGTTGACGATCTGGAACTGACTGTACGTTCGGCTAACTGCCTTAAGGCGGAAAACATCTACTACATCGGTGACCTGATTCAGCGTACCGAAGTAGAGCTGTTGAAGACTCCGAACCTTGGCAAGAAATCCTTGACTGAAATCAAGGACGTTCTGGCCTCCCGCGGTCTGTCCCTCGGCATGCGCCTCGACAACTGGCCGCCTGCAAGTCTTAAGAAGGACGACAAGGCGACTGCCTGATCGTCGTAATCACCGAACGTCGTGTTTGGTAAGGAATGAACCATGCGTCATCGTAAAAGTGGTCGTCACCTGAGCCGCACTAGCTCGCACCGCAAGGCCATGTTTCAAAACATGGCAGTGTCGCTGTTCGAGCACGAGCTGATCAAAACTACACTGCCGAAAGCTAAAGAACTGCGTCGCGTTGCTGAGCCGCTGATCACTTTGGCCAAGACAGACAGCCTGGCTAACCGCCGTCTGGCTTTCGACCGTACTCGTTCGAAAGCTATCGTTGGTAAGCTCTTCAACGACCTGGGCAAGCGTTACGCTACCCGTGAGGGTGGCTACCTGCGCATCCTCAAGTGCGGTTTCCGCACTGGCGACAACGCGCCTATGGCGTACGTCGAGTTGGTTGATCGTCCTGCCGGTGGTGAAGCTGTATCCGCTGAGTAAGACGTCAGTCTGAAACGAAGAACCGGGCCTAGTGCCCGGTTTTTTGTGCGCGCTCAAAAAGTATCGAAAAAACAAAGCGATAAAGCCTAATTAGTATTTATCTATCGATTCTCACAATTTAATGAATTTGATGGTGTCATGTTGATGATCAATACTCCCTCTCAGCCGATTAGCCGGCAGTAGGAAAGACTGACAAAGGAAGATATCGCATGAGCCCAAATAAAACCCTTACCACCGCCAGTGGCGCTCCTGTCGCTGATAACCAGAATTCTCGTTCCGCCGGCCCTCGTGGCCCGCTGCTGCTCGACGACTTTCACCTGATCGAGAAGCTTGCTCACTTCAACCGCGAAAACATCCCTGAGCGCCGCGTACACGCCAAAGGTTCGGGAGCTTACGGTACGTTCACCGTCACTCGGGACATCACCGAGTACACCAGCGCCAAACTGTTTGAAACAGTTGGCAAGCAAACCCCAACCTTTCTGCGGTTTTCCACCGTGGGCGGTGAGCGTGGTTCGGCCGACACCGAGCGCGATCCACGTGGTTTCGCGCTGAAGTTCTACACCGAAGAAGGCAACTGGGACATCGTCGGCAACAACACGCCAGTGTTCTTCATCCGCGATCCTTTGAAATTCCCGGACTTTATTCATACCCAGAAACGTCTGCCGCAAAGCAATCTGAAAAGCGCACAAATGATGTGGGACTTTTGGTCGCACTCACCTGAGGCGTTGCACCAGGTCACCATTCTGTTCTCGGACCGTGGCATCCCCGATGGCTACCGTCACATGCACGGCTTCGGCAGCCACACCTACAGCCTGATCAACGCCAATGGCGAGCGTCACTGGGTGAAGTGGCACTACAAGACCAAGCAAGGGATTAAAAACCTGGCACCAGCAGAAGCAGCACGGCTGGCGGGTACCGATCCAGATTACGCACAGCGTGATCTGTTCGGCGCGATCGAGCGCGGTGAATTCCCGAAATGGCGCGTGTGCATCCAGATCATGACCGAGGCTCAGGCCGCAGCACACTACGAGAACCCGTTTGACGTGACCAAGACCTGGTCGCAGAAAGAGTTTCCGCTGATCGAAGTGGGCGAACTGGAGCTTAACCGCAACCCGCAGAACTATTTTGCTGAAGTCGAGCAAGCGGCGTTCGGGCCGAGCAACATGGTGCCGGGTGTTGGGTTGTCGCCTGACCGCATGCTGCAAGGTCGAGTATTCGCTTACGCCGATGCTCACCGCTACCGCGTTGGCACCAACCACCAGCAGCTGCCGGTGAACGCGCCTCGTAGTCCGGTGAATAGCTATCAGCGCGATGGTTCGATGGCGTTTGGCAGCAATGGTGGTGCGACCCCTAACTACGAGCCGAACAGCTACATCGAGTCGCCGAAACAAGCGCCTCGCTACGTCGAGCCAGCGCTGGCGCTGAGTGGTGCGGCCGATCGTTACGATCATCGCGAAGATACTGACTACTACAGTCATGCGGGTGCGCTGTTCCGTCTGATGAGCGATGCGCAGAAATCGCTGCTGATTAACAACATTGCCGGTGCCATGGCGGGCGTTTCCGGTGACGTGATCGATCGTCAACTGCAGCACTTTTTCAAGGCTGACCCGGCGTACGGAGAAGCAATCGCAAAGGCGTTGGGCGTACAGCTTAACGAAGTCTAAACGAGAAGCAGAACCGCCCTCATTAGGGCGGTTTTTGCGTTATTTGAACCACTTTTCTCAGAATATCTTCGCTTTTATCGCGCAAGCAGAGTGACCAAACAGTCTGCTTGGTTCAAACTACAGACTTTCAAGCAGGGAGATGTAGGGCGATGCAAGGCCACCCAGACGTAATCGATTACCTCAACACGTTGCTGACCGGCGAACTGGCAGCCCGTGATCAATATTTCGTCCATTCGCGGATGTATGAGGACTGGGGTTTCACCAAGCTCTACGAACGTATCAACCACGAGATGGAAGAAGAAGCCGGGCACGCTGATGCCCTGATGCGTCGAATTCTGATGCTCGAAGGCACGCCACGCATGCGTCCGGACGACCTTGATGTCGGCACTACCGTACCGGACATGCTCGCCGCCGACCTGCGACTGGAATACAAAGTCCGCGCCGCGCTTTGCAAGGGCATCAAGCTCTGCGAGCAGCACAAAGACTATGTCAGCCGCGAGATGCTGCGTGTTCAACTGCATGACACCGAAGAAGACCATACCTACTGGCTTGAAAAGCAGATGGGTCTGATCAAGTTGATCGGTCTCGAGAACTACCTGCAATCCCACGCCTGATTGCACCGATACAAAAAAAGCCCCTGTCACCGATGAAGTGACAGGGGCTTTTTCGTGGGCCCGATTCAGGCCTTGTCGCGTGCCAACAGCGGTTTGAGATAGAAGCCGGTGTGCGACTGTTTCATCTCCGACACTTCCTCTGGAGTACCGACGGCGATGATCTGTCCGCCCTTGGAGCCGCCTTCCGGCCCAAGATCCACCAGCCAGTCGGCCGTCTTGATCACATCAAGGTTATGTTCGATCACCACCACAGTGTTGCCGTGGTCGCGCAATCGATGCAAAACGTCGAGCAGTTGCTGGATATCCGCAAAGTGCAGGCCGGTCGTCGGCTCATCGAGGATGTACAGCGTCTTGCCGGTATCGCGCTTGGACAGTTCACGGGACAGCTTCACCCGCTGGGCTTCACCACCCGACAGCGTGGTCGCTGATTGCCCGAGCTTGATGTACGACAGGCCGACATCCATCAGTGTCTGAAGCTTGCGCGCCAAGGCCGGAACCGCGTCGAAGAACACCCGTGCTTCCTCGATCGTCATTTCGAGGGTTTCGTGGATGCTCTTGCCTTTGTACTTGATTTCCAGGGTTTCGCGGTTGTAGCGCTTGCTCTTGCAGACGTCGCACGGGACATAGATGTCCGGCAGGAAGTGCATTTCCACTTTGATCAGGCCATCGCCCTGGCACGCTTCGCAGCGTCCGCCCTTCACGTTGAAGGAGAAACGTCCAGGACCATAACCGCGGGAGCGGGACTCCGGGACACCGGCGAACAGTTCGCGGATCGGTGTGAACAACCCGGTATAGGTCGCGGGGTTGGAGCGTGGCGTTCGACCGATCGGGCTCTGGTCGATATCGACAACCTTATCCAGATGCTCCAGACCTTTGATGCTGTCGTGAGCGGCCGCTTCGAGCGTCGTCGCACCGTTCAATGCCGTAGCGCTAAGTGGGAACAGGGTGTTGTTGATCAGCGTCGACTTGCCCGAGCCGGACACGCCGGTGACACAGGTCAGCAGGCCGATTGGAATGTCCAGATCGACATTGCGCAAGTTGTTGCCACGGGCGCCCTTGAGGGACAGCGACAACTTCTTGTTACGCGGCGTGCGTTTGGCCGGGACTGCAATCTTCACCCGGCCCGACAGGTATTTGCCGGTCAGCGAATCTGGGTGAGCCATGACTTCGGCGGGCGTACCTTCGGCGACAATATGCCCGCCGTGTACACCTGCGCCCGGACCGATATCCACCACGTAGTCAGCCAGGCGAATCGCATCTTCGTCGTGCTCGACCACGATCACCGTGTTGCCGATATCACGCAGATGCTTGAGGGTGCCGAGCAGTCGATCGTTGTCCCGCTGGTGCAAACCAATCGATGGTTCGTCGAGAATGTACAGAACGCCCACCAGGCCTGCGCCGATCTGGCTGGCCAGACGGATACGCTGCGCTTCACCACCGGACAACGTGTCGGCGCTGCGATCCAGCGACAAATAGTCCAGGCCTACGTTGACCAGGAACTGCAGTCGCTCGCGAATTTCCTTGAGAATCTTGTCGGCAATTTCACCGCGACGGCCAGTGAGTTTCAGTCCGCCGAAATATTCACAGGCATCGCCAATCGGCAGATTGGTTACCGCCGGCAGCGTCTTCTCGCCCACCCACACATGCCGCGCCTCGCGCCGCAGACGAGTACCGCGGCAATCCGGGCAATGCTGGGTGCTGAGGAACTTGGCCAGCTCTTCACGCACCGAGGCGGACTCGGTTTCGCGGTAGCGGCGTTCCAGATTCGGCACGATGCCTTCGAACGGGTGCGAGCGTTTGACGATGTCGCCACGGTCGTTCAGGTATTTGAAGTCGACGTTCTGCGACCCGCTACCGTGGAGGATGAACTTCTGCTGATCGGCCGACAGTTCGTTGAACGGTACTTCCAGGCTGAACTTGTAGTGCGAAGCCAGCGAGCCGAGCATTTGGAAGTAATAGACGTTGCGCCGATCCCACCCACGAATCGCGCCCTCGGCCAGCGTTAGCTCGCCATTGACCAATCGCTTGATGTCGAAGAACTGCTTGACCCCCAGGCCATCGCAAGTCGGGCAAGCGCCAGCCGGGTTGTTGAAGGAGAACAGCTTGGGTTCCAGCTCGCTGATGGCATGGCCACAGATCGGGCAGGCGAAGCGCGCGGAGAAGATGATTTCTTCGCCGGGCTCGTCGTCCATCGGCGCGACCAGGGCGATGCCGTCCGCCAGCTTCAGCGCGGTTTCGAACGATTCGGCCAGGCGTTGCTGCAGGTCTGCGCGGACCTTGAAGCGGTCGACCACCACATCGATCGAGTGCTTCTTCTGCTTATCCAACTTCGGCAATTCGTCCAGCTCACAGAGCCGGCCGTTGACCCGGGCTCGCACAAAGCCCTGGGCGCGCAGTTCTTCGAAGACCGAAAGGTGTTCGCCTTTACGCTCGCGAATCACCGGGGCCAGTAACATGAGTTTGCTGCCCTCCGGTTGGGCGAGGACCAGGTCGACCATTTGGCTGACGGTCTGCGCTTCCAGCGGAATATCGTGATCCGGGCAACGCGGAATACCCACGCGAGCGTAAAGCAGGCGCAGGTAGTCGTAGATTTCGGTAATGGTGCCGACGGTCGAACGCGGGTTGTGCGAGGTCGACTTCTGTTCGATGGAGATCGCTGGCGACAGACCTTCAATGGTGTCGACGTCAGGCTTTTCCATCATCGACAAAAATTGCCGGGCATAGGCCGACAGCGATTCGACGTAGCGGCGCTGGCCTTCGGCGTACAGCGTGTCGAATGCCAGGGATGATTTCCCGGAGCCGGACAGGCCGGTGATGACGATCAGTTTGTCCCGTGGCAGGGTCAGGTCGATGTTCTTCAGGTTGTGGGTTCGGGCCCCACGAATCAGGATCTTGTCCAAAGTGGCCTCGCTCGGCGGGCGTCGAAAACGTAGGAGTATACGGCCAAATACTGGATGGATGCACACTATCGAATGAGCGGGTTGCAGGCTTACATGAAGAGTCTGTCAGCAGAGCGCGTCAAAGCGTCGCGATATACCCCGTCAATCGATGGGACTGGTAGAATCGCCGCCGGTTCACATGAGGTTTTTCCATGCACGATCCCCACAGCGAACGCATGAGTGGCAGTGAGACACGCGCGGCAAGCGGTCTGGCCCTGGTGTTCGCCTTCCGTATGCTTGGCATGTTCATGGTGTTGCCGGTTCTGGCGACCTATGGGATGGATCTGGCAGGCGCGACCCCGGCCCTCATCGGCCTGGCAATTGGCGCCTACGGCCTGACCCAGGCGATCTTCCAGATTCCTTTCGGCTTCATTTCCGACCGCATCGGCCGTCGTCCGGTGATTTACCTGGGTTTGATCATTTTTGCCCTCGGTAGCGTGCTGGCGGCCAATGCCGATTCGATCTGGGGCGTGATTGCCGGACGAATCCTGCAAGGCGCCGGGGCGATTTCTGCGGCGGTGATGGCGTTGCTGTCAGACCTGACCCGTGAACAGCATCGGACCAAAGCCATGGCCATGATCGGCATGACGATCGGTCTATCGTTCGCTGTCGCGATGGTTGTAGGACCGTTGGTGACCCGCGCCTTCGGCCTGTCCGGATTGTTCTTCGCTACGGGCGGCATGGCGCTGTTCGGCATCGTGATCGTGATGTTCATGGTGCCGCGTTCGACTGGGCCGTTGCAGCACCGTGAGTCCGGCGTTGCGCGCCAGGCGCTGATACCGACGCTCAAGCACCCGGACCTGCTGCGCCTGGACCTGGGCATTTTTGTGTTGCACGCGATGTTGATGTCGAGCTTCGTCGCGTTGCCTTTGGCGCTGGTCGAAAAAGCCGGGCTGCCCAAAGAGCAGCACTGGTGGGTCTACCTCACTGCGCTGCTGATTTCCTTCTTCGCCATGATCCCGTTCATTATCTACGGCGAGAAGAAACGCAAAATGAAACGAGTTTTACTCGGCGCCGTCGCGACGCTGATGCTCACTGAGCTATTCTTCTGGCAGTTCGGCGATAGCTTGCGAGCTCTGGTGATCGGGACGGTGGTGTTCTTTACCGCGTTCAACTTGCTGGAAGCTTCTCTGCCATCGCTGATCAGCAAGGTTTCACCGGCAGGCGGCAAGGGCACGGCCATGGGGGTTTATTCCACCAGCCAGTTCCTTGGCTCGGCGCTCGGTGGCATCCTCGGCGGTTGGCTGTTCCAGCATGGCGGTTTGTCGGTTGTATTCCTTGGATGCGCCGGCCTGGCTGCCCTCTGGCTGGCCTTTGCTGTTACCATGCGCGAACCACCCTATGTCACGAGCCTGCGCTTGCCGTTGTCGCCCGAGGCGATCCGCGAAGCGGGTCTGGTTGAGCGCCTGAAGGCCGTTGTAGGGGTAACAGATGCGGTGATCGTTGCTGATGAAGCAGCGATTTACATCAAATTGGACACAGAACTATTGGATCGCACCACCCTTGAGCGCCTGGTGAACAACCCGGCCGGGGCAGCGTGCGTAGCCTAGGAGAACGTTATGGCCCGTGGGGTTAACAAAGTCATATTGGTCGGCACTTGCGGCCAGGATCCCGAAGTTCGCTACTTGCCTAACGGTAACGCCGTGACCAACCTGAGTCTGGCGACCAGCGAACAGTGGACCGACAAGCAAACCGGTCAGAAGGTCGAGAAGACCGAATGGCACCGTGTGTCGATGTTCGGCAAAGTGGCCGAAATCGCCGGCGAGTACCTGCGCAAAGGTTCGCAGGTCTACATCGAAGGCAAGCTGCAGACCCGCGAGTGGGAAAAAGACGGTATCAAGCGTTACACCACTGAAATCGTGGTCGACATGCAAGGCACCATGCAGCTACTGGGCGGCCGTCCACAACAGGGCGACCAACAAGGCGGGGGCAATAACTATCAGCAGTCCGCCCCGGCTCCACGCCAGCAGGCTCCGCGTCCGCAGCAGTCGGCAGCACCGCAACAGTCGCGTCAGGCTCCGGCTCCACAGCAGGCTGCTCCGCAACCGGCTCCGGATTTCGACAGCTTTGATGACGATATCCCGTTCTGATTCCTACCTAATATTTGGTGGTAAAGGTAAGCGGGGGCTTTAGGAGCTAAGACTCCTTACGCGCTGAATCTTTTAGAGTTAGATGAAAACCCTCTTTGCTATAAAGCCAGGAGGGTTTTTTTTCGCCACGTGTAAAGCTGACCTGCAATTTGCTCCCTCGCCCCTGTGCAGCTGCTGATGAATTATGCGCTGGACCATTAGATTTTCAGCGCGTTGGCCAGGCGCAACATGGCAGCTTCGATTTCATACGCAGTCAGGGAGGAGTAGCCCAGCAGCCAGCCCTGTTGCTTCGGGTCACCCGCGTACAAGCCGCTGAGGCCGGACAGTTGCACGCCGGCAGTGGCGGCCTGGCGGATGGTTTTTTCCTCGGACCATCCGGTTTTCAGCAAGCAGGGGATTTGCAACCCGCCCGGCGGCAGTTCGGCTGTGACCACCGCGCTCAAGTACTTGCCGATGGCATCGTGCATGATCGACCGGCGTCCGGCATACAACTTGCGCATGGCCCGGACATGCGCGTTGTAATGGCCGTCTTCCATAAAGCGCGCCAGCGTTAGTTGCAGCATTTGCGGAGTGTGGCCGTCCATCATGCTGCGCGCATAGGCAAAGGGTTTGACCAGCTCGGGGGGCAGCACCATATACCCCATGCGCAGGCCGGGGTAGAGCGTCTTGCTGAACGTGCCGATGTAGAGCGTGCGCTGATACTTGTCCAGGCCCTGCACACACGCCGTGGGTTGCCCGTCGTAATGGAACTCGCTGTCGTAGTCATCCTCGATGATCCACTTGCCTTTTTGCGCCGCCCAATTGATCAACTCAAGACGCCGCTCCAGCGGCAACGTCACGCCGGTGGGGTATTGGTGCGAGGGCGTGACGTACACGCAATTGGCGCCGCTGCGGTCGGCGTACAGCAGGTCGGTGCGGATGCCCCGTTCATCGACATCAATGGGCAGCACCTTGGTTTCGGCGATTTCGAAGGCCTTGCGGGCGCCGTAATAGCCGGGGTTTTCCAGCAGGATCGGCTTGCCGGCGTCCACCAGCAACTGCGCGCACAGATACAACGCCTGACGCGTACTGCTCAATACCAGCACTTGGTCGGGGGAGCATTTGGCACCGCGTTCGAGGTTCAGGTAGGTGGCAATCGCTTTGCGCAGGGGCTCGGCCCCTTGCGGATCGCCATGCAGCAGCACGTTCGCGCGATAGTCCTTCATGACCTGGCGCTGCAAACGCCCCCAGACATCCGTCGGGAAGCTGCGGGTTTCCGGCAGGCCGGTGGCGAATGCCTTGATGACTTGCTGATCGCGCACGCCGCCGGTGTCGAAGATCATCCGCCCGCGTTGGCTGAGTTCGGCGCCCGGTGCGGCGACACTGCTCCTGACTTCCTGAGCCTTGAGGCGTCGGCGGCCGGCACCGCGCAATTCGACGCCCACCGTGTCGCAGACGTAACTGCCGGCGCCTTCGCGGCGCACGATAAACCCGTCCCGATGCAACTGCACATAGGCGTTCTCAACGGTGTCGCGGGCGCAGCCCAATGACTTGGACAGCACCCGCGTGGCGGGCAGTTTCAAGCCGGGGTCGAGGGCCCCATCGAGAATCAGCGCACGCAATGCACGTTGGATCCGCTGGTGCAAATCCAGCAGCTGAAACTCAGCGTCGTTGAGGCGCATCTTCAGGGTTTCCAGCTCGAAGGTCTTCGCCATGTGGTCTGCTCTCTTTCCATGAATTGGCAGGTAAAGGCAGGCCAGTTTATCCGTAGACTCTGGCCCTCGCCACCCCAGGCCGCGCAGGGGTAAACCTGCCATTCAACGGCTATAAATGATCGCTTGCCAGCGGCCGGATTACATCGTCCAGCAAGGAGCCAAGACCTATGTCATCTACTCAATTCCTTTCGTCCCTGCGTCTGCGGGACCTGCTGCACCCGGTGGTTGCCGGGCTGATTTCGGTGATCGTCAATTACGGCGGCACCTTCATCCTGGTGTTTCAGGCCGCCAAGGTCGCAGGGCTCAGCCCTGAGTTGACGGCGTCGTGGGTTTGGTCAGTGTCGATCGGGGTAGGGGTGACCGGGCTGTTCCTCAGTTGGGTGAGCCGCGAGCCGATCATCACCGCCTGGTCGACCCCGGCGGCGGCTTTCTTGATCGTCGCCTTGGCGACCACACCGTACGCCGAGGCCATCGGGGCGTACATGATTTCGGCTACAGCGTTCGTGCTGCTGGGCTTGTCCGGCTACTTTGAAAAAGCCGTTCGCCTGATCCCGCCCGGTGTGGCAGCGGGCTTGTTGGGCGGCATCTTGTTGCAGTTCGGCATCGGTGCGTTCGCCAGCATGAGCGTCGACCCGTTATTGGTCGGGGTGTTGATCGGCGCCTACATCGCGTTCAAGCGCTTGAGTGCGCGCTATGCGGTGGTCGGCATTCTGGTGCTGGGGCTTGGCTTTCTGCTGATGCAGGGGCGCGTGGATTTCACGGGGCTGGCGCTGGAGTTTGCGACACCGGTGTTCACACGCCCCGAGTTCTCGGTCAATGCGTTGTTGAGCGTGGCGTTGCCGCTGTTTCTGATCACCCTCACGGGGCAGTACATGCCGGGCATGCTGGTGCTGCGCAATGACGGGTTCAACACCAGTGCCAACCCGATCCTCAGCGTGACCGGGCTGGGTTCTTTGCTGATGGCGCCGTTCGGTTCCCATGCCTTCAACATCGCGGCCATCACGGCTGCCATCTGCACTGGCAAGGAAGCGTCTGAAGCCCCGTCCAAGCGCTGGATCGCAGGCGTGGCCGCGGGCATCTTCTACATCCTGGTGGGGATTTTCGGCGTGACCCTGGCGGCGGTGTTCATGGCCTTCCCGGCGACCTTCATCACCACCCTGGCCGGGCTGGCACTGTTGGGCACCCTCGGCGCGAGCCTGGCCAATGCCATGGCGGACGTGAAATCGCGGGAAGCGTCGCTGATCACCTTTCTGGCCTGCGCGGCCAATATCACCCTGTTGGGCATCGGCGGCGCGTTCTGGGGCCTGGTCATCGGCCTGGCGGCCTACGCCGTGCTCAATGGGCAGTTGCCGCGTCGTGAAAAGACTGCGGTGCCACAGGCCGAACCGGTTGCAGTGCCCACCAAAGGAGCGGCCAACTGATGCCTGATCAAACCGAAGACCTCAACATCCTGCATGCGCGCCATGGTCGTTACCCACAGGCCGACAGTGTCGAAGACTTTCGCCGCAACCTGGCCGCCGTGCAGCAACGCATTGTCGAGGCGTGCCATCGGGTAGGGCGGGACCCGGCCGGTGTGCGCTTGCTGCCGGTCAGCAAAACCTTTGATGAAGCTCACCTGCGTCTGGCCTATGCCGCCGGTTGCCGCCTGCTGGGCGAGAACAAGGTGCAGGAAGCACAGCGCAAGTGGGAAGCCATGACCGACCTGCAAGACCTGCAATGGTCGGTGATCGGCCACTTGCAGACCAACAAGGCCAAGCAGGTCGCACGCTTCGCCAGTGAGTTCCAGGCCCTGGACAGCCTGCGGGTGGCCGAGGCGCTGGACCGTCGCCTGCGCATTGAAGGTCGGCAGATGGACGTGTTCGTCCAGGTCAATACCTCAGGCGAAGCCAGCAAGTACGGGCTGGCGCCCGATGACGTGGCGGCTTTCCTGGAGACTATGCCAGCGTTCCCGACACTGCGGGTTCGCGGGTTGATGACGCTGGCGCTGTTCTCGGCCGACGCGGTGCGGGTGCGCCCATGCTTCGTCCGGCTGCGTGAATTGCGCGACCGCTTGCGTCATTGCGCCCCTGATGGGGTGTCGCTGCAAGAGCTGTCGATGGGCATGTCGGGCGACTTTGAAATCGCCATTGAAGAGGGCGCGACCGTGGTGCGCGTCGGACAGGCGATCTTCGGCGCCCGAGCCATGCCGGATACCTACTACTGGCCGACCGCCGATGCCCGCCCCCTCAGTGAAGACACGTTGTTGTCGATCGATCCCAGCCGTTGATCCCCTCTACAGGAAGGCCCGCAATGTCCGCTGCACCCGCTTACCTCATGCACACCTCAGCCCGACAACCGGTTTCGTTCAGCCGAGGCCAGGGCGCCACGGTGTTGCTGCACACGACCAACCTGTTTCGTATCCCATGGCAGGAGCAGGTGACCCAGCCGCAAGTGTTGGTGATGGACAACAGTTTTCACGGGCGCCGCTGATCTGCGATGACGCACAGATCGACGACATCGCCGCGCGCATCACGCGCCTGCTGTCACCCTCCGCTTGAATTCTTGACCAAGGACACTTTGCCCATGTACGACTCGACGCTGACCCTCAACGCTTTCGACCCTGAGCTGTATGAATCGATTCACAACGAAGAGCATCGCCAGGAAGACCATATCGAGCTGATCGCCTCGGAAAACTATGCCAGCCCGCTGGTGATGAAAACCCAGAGCACGGTGCTCACCAACAAGTACGCCGAAGGCTACCCCGGCAAGCGCTATTACAGCGGCTGCGAATACGTCGATGTGGCCGAGCGGCTGGCCATCAAGCGGGTCAAGGCCTTGTTCGACTGCGACTACGCCAACGTGCAACCCCATGCGGGCGCCCAGGCCAACGCGGCGGTCTTCCTGGCACTGATCAACCCCGGTGACACGGTGATGGGCATGAACCTGGCCCAGGGCGGTCACCTGACCCACGGCAACCCGGCCAACTTTTCGGGGCGTCACTACACCATCGTGCCTTACGGACTGAACCCGAAAACCGGCTTTCTTGACTATGACGAGATGGAGCGCATCGCACTGCAGACACGCCCAAAAATGTTGATCGGTGGTTTTTCCGCGTATTCGCGGTACAAGGACTGGGCACGCATGCGCAGCATTGCCGACAAGGTAGGGGCTATCTTCTGGGTCGATATGGCCCACGTCGCCGGGCTGGTCGCCGCGGGCGAATACCCGGACCCGCTTCCCCATGCGCATGTGGTCACCAGCACCACGCACAAAACCCTGCGCGGGCCACGCGGCGGTTTGATTTTGTCCAAGGGACAGGATGAAGCTTTCTACAAAAAGCTCGACTCCGCTGTGTTTCCCGGCGTACAGGGTGGGCCGCTGATGCACCAGATCGCGGCCAAGGCCGTGGCGTTCAAGGAAGCGCTTGCGCCGGAGTTTAGAATTTACCAGACCCAAGTGGTCATCAACGCCCGGGCCATGGCCGGGGTGTTGCAAAAGCGCGGGTACAAGATCGTCTCGGGCGGCACCGACAACCACATGATGCTGATCGACCTGTCCGACAAGCCATACACCGGCAAGGAGGCCGACGCGGCCCTGAGCAGTGCCTTTATCACCGCCAACAAAAACTCGGTGCCGAATGACCCGCGCTCACCGTTTGTGACCTCCGGCCTTCGTATCGGCACCCCGGCGGTGACCACCCGCGGGTTTGATGTGGAGGCTTGCGAGCAAGTGGCCGGCTGGTTATGCGACGTACTGGACGCCCTGGAAAACGGTGAAAGCGACAAGGTCGAGCACCACGTGCGCGAACAGGTTGTCGCGCTGTGCCGTCGTTTTCCGGTCTATCGCTGAGTCCGGCCCGGCCATTGCGTGATCGGGTGGTGGCTGGGTGTTCAACGGTTTTAGCCCTCGCGAATAGTGACCTGTTGTCTTAGAGTTACGGCACCAACCCGTATCCAGTGGCAGTCCTAATCAGGAGAAATAAATGACTATCGTCGTAATTGTGTATTCATCCGGACGAGGACACACACGGACTGTCGCGGAGCATGTCCAGCAAGGCGCAGCAGTGGTTGCGGGAACATGTGCCGAACTCATCGAGATTGTGCCCGCTCAGATCGGTAGTGATGGCAGGTGGCGTGATGATGCTGTCATGAGCCGGCTAGCGGAGGCTGACGCCATAATCTTTGGTGCGCCCACCTACATGGGGTCGGCCCATGGATTGTTCAAGCTGTTCCTCGAGGCTGGTATCGCGCCTTGGCGTAGCCAGGAGTGGAAGGACAAGATCGCCGCCGGGTTCACAAACTCTGGAGCGCGCTCCGGCGACAAGCTCGTAACGCTGCAGCAGATGTCGATCTTCGCGGCGCAAATGGGAATGATGTGGGTAAGCGCCGGGGATTTGCCGGGTGGCAACTATCCCGATGGCGGTTTCAACGACGTGAACGTCAACGGATCATGGCTAGGCCTGATGACTCAAAGCCTGAATGAGGGCACGGCGGAGAACGCTCCGCATCCAGGCGACAGGCTTAGCGCGGAGCGCTTTGGACGTAGGGTGGCGCGAGCGACGGCACGTTGGGCAGTCGGTGCAGACAAGTTTCCTTCCCAGAGGATCGATGCACAGGAAAACCGGCGGCGCAATCTCGCAGGGATCGACGAATGGAAGCAATTTAAAGACTGACCCCCTTATTCAATCGGTGGGATCAGATATCTGATAAATGGCACAGATCGAAAATCCGCTTTGCCGCTTCGGCGAAACGCGCAGTTCTCCAGTCAGTAACAAAAAAGCGAAGCCATCTGGCTTCGCTTTTTTGTTGGCGCTATTAACTGAATAACGCTGTCACGTTGGCCCTTGCCGAGTGCAGTTTCTTGTAGCTATCGATCAACCGCAGGTGCCTGTCGAGCCCCTCCAGTTTCAGGCTGGTCGGCGTCAAGCCATGGAAACGCACGCTGCCGTCCACCGAGCCGATCGCTGCATCCGTGCGCTCGTTGCCAAACATCCGGCGGAAATTGGCCTCGTAGTCTTCCAGTTCCAGGTCTTCGTCCAGCTTCATCTCCAGCACCACATTGACCGCTTGGTAGAACAAGCCGCGTTCAACCGTGTTGTCGTTGTACTGCAGGAACATTTCTACCGCCTCTTTCGCCTCTTCATATTGCTGCAAGGCGAGATAAATCAGCAGCTTCAACTCCAGGATCGTCAGCTGGCCCCACGCCGTATTGTCGTCAAATTCGATGCCGATCAGGCTGGTGATGTCGGTGTAGTCGTCCAGCTCACTTTCCACCAGACGTTCAACCAGCGATTGCAGTTCTTCTTCGTCCAGGCGATGCAGGTTGAGGATGTCGGCACGGAAGAACAGCGCTTTGTTGGTGTTGTCCCAGATCAGATCATCCGCGGGATAGATTTCCGAATAGTCCGGTACGAGGATGCGGCAGGCCTTGGCGCCGATATGCTCGTAGACCGCCATGTACACTTCCTTGCCCATGCCTTCGAGAATGCCGAACAAGGTCGCGGCTTCCTCGGCATTCGAGTTTTCACCCAGGCCGGAGAAGTCCCACTCCACGAATTCGTAATCCGATTTGGCACTGAAGAAGCGCCACGACACCACGCCGCTGGAGTCGATAAAGTGCTCGACGAAGTTGTTCGGCTCGGTCACCGCATGGCCTTCAAACGTCGGCTGGGGCAGGTCGTTGAGGCCTTCGAAGCTGCGGCCCTGCAGCAATTCGGTCAGGCTGCGTTCCAGCGCCACTTCCAGGCTCGGGTGCGCGCCGAACGAGGCGAACACACCGCCGGTACGCGGGTTCATCAACGTGACGCACATCACCGGGAATTCACCCCCCAGGGACGCATCCTTCACCAACACAGGGAATCCCTGCTCTTCCAGTGCCTGAATACCGGCCAGTATGGCGGGGTACTTCGCCAGCACGCTGGCCGGCACATCCGGGAGTGCGAATTCGCCTTCGATGATTTCGCGCTTTACCGCGCGCTCGAAGATCTCCGACAGGCACTGCACCTGGGCTTCGGCCAGTGTGTTACCGGCACTCATTCCGTTGCTCAGGAACAGGTTTTCAATCAGGTTGGACGGGAAGTACACCACCTCGCCGTCCGACTGACGCACGTACGGCAGCGAGCAGATGCCGCGCTCTTCATTGCCCGAGTTGGTATCGATCAGGTGGGAGCCACGCAGCTCGCCGTCGCGGTTGTAAATCTTCAGGCAGTACTCATCGAGAATTTCGGTTGGCAGCTCATCTTTACGGCCAGGCTTGAACCAGCGTTCGTCCGGGTAGTGCACAAACGCAGCGTTGGCGATGTCTTCGCCCCAGAACTGGTCGTTGTAGAAGAAGTTGCAGTTGAGTCGCTCGATAAACTCGCCCAACGCCGACGCCAACGCGCCTTCCTTGGTCGCACCCTTGCCGTTGGTAAAGCACATTGGTGAGTGCGCGTCGCGGATATGCAGCGACCACACGTTAGGCACGATATTGCGCCACGAGGCGATTTCAATCTTCATGCCCAGGTCCGCCAGGATGGCCGACATGTTGGCGATGGTTTGCTCCAGCGGCAGATCCTTGCCCGCGATATAGGTGTGCGCCTCTGAATTGGACGCAGGCATCAGCAACGCCTGGGCATCGGCGTCGAGGTTTTCCACTTCTTCGATCACAAACTCAGGCCCGGCTTGCACCACTTTTTTCACGGTGCAACGGTCGATGGAACGCAGGATGCCTTGGCGATCCTTGTCGGAGATGTCCGCCGGTAGCTCGACCTGGATCTTGAAAATCTGGTTGTAACGGTTTTCCGGGTCAACAATATTGTTCTGCGACAGGCGGATGTTCTCGGTGGGGATATTGCGCGTGCTGCAATACAACTTCACGAAGTAGGCGGCACACAACGCCGACGACGCCAGGAAGTAGTCGAACGGACCCGGTGCCGAGCCATCGCCTTTGTAGCGGATAGGTTGATCGGCCACCACCGTGAAGTCGTCGAACTTGGCTTCAAGTCGAAGGTTGTCGAGAAAGTTGACCTTGATTTCCATGGGGGATTACCAGAATAACGGCTAGACGATTTGGTCGCCATTATCCGGCTTTTCGGCCGTAAGTCTCAGAAAAAAGGCCAGTCACGTGCGCACGTGACTGGCCTTCCTTGTTTTGGGAATGTCGGATTGCAAGCGTTGATCAGTGATGCGCCGCCAGGAACTCGTCAGTGGACACTACGCTGGCGTAGGCAAAACCCAGGGCTGACATGAAGGCAGCGTGCACGTGGGCTGCCGGCACAGTGATGCCATTGAACTCCAGGTCACGAGTAGCGCAGGCGTCGTGGATCACTGTGACGGTGTAGCCAAAGTCGGCGGCGGCGCGGGTGATGCCATCGACGCACATGTGGCTCATGCTGCCGACGATCACCAGTTCCTTGATGCCTTGCTCGTCGAGGATCGATTTCAGATCGGTTTCGCGGAACGAGTTGACGAAGTGTTTGAGCACGACCGGCTCGTCGGCACGGTTGAGGACTTTGGGGTGCAGCTTCGCGCCTTCTGAGCCCGGAGTGAAGAAGGGCGCTTCGTCGGAGGTGAATTCGTGGCGGATGTGCACCACCGAATCACCGGCGTCGCGAAAGGCTTTGAGCAGACGAACGGCGTTGTCCGCAGCAGCGTCGGCGCCGACCAGCGGCCACTTGCCTTGGGGGAAGTAGTCATTTTGGATATCGACTACGATGAGTGCTTGCTTGGCCATGACTGTTTCCTCGAAGTGCTTGTTGGGTGTGGAGTGAAGTATTGGGTCTGGCAGGCCGTCCGAGGATTGGCCGCACCGACAATAGAAGGGGGAAAACTGACAATGGATGCACAAAGGCCAATCGCCGAGCTGGGCGTGCTGATTTATCCCGGTGCGCAAATGGCGGCGGTGCATGGGTTGACGGACTTGTTCGGGGTGGCGAACCGGATTGCCGCCGAGCATCAGTCGGTGCAATTGCCGTTGCTGCGGGTCAGCCATTGGCAGGTTGACGGCGATCAGGCGCCCGAGCGGGTCTACGACAGTCATCCCGCGGCTGACGGTGCGTTGGTGGCGGTGCTGATCCCGCCGTCGATCGGCGGTTTTTCCGAAGGCCAGGCACCGCAGGGGCTGGTTCGCTGGCTGCGTCAGCAACACGCCAATGGCGCGACACTCGGCGGGGTTTGTGTGGGGTCGATTCTGTTGGCCGAGAGCGGCCTGCTCGACGGTCGCAGCGCCACCACTCACTGGACCTCGGCCAAGGCCTTCGCCGAGCGTTATCCGGCGATCAAGCTCAAGGCCGACACGCCCATCGTCGACGACGGCGACCTGATCACCACCGCCGGGCTAATGGCCTGGTCCGAACTGGGTTTGCGCCTGGTCAACCGCCTGCTGGGGCCGAGCATCGCCACCGGTACCGCGCGGTTTCTGGTGGTGGAACACAGCGACAGCGCGAGTGAATGCGGCAGCAATTTTTCACCCATTCTCAGCCATGGCGATGCTTCGATTCTCAAGGTCCAGCATTGGCTGCAGAGCACCGGAGCGACCGATGTGTCGCTGGCAACGATGGCCGAGCGGGCAGGGCTGGAAGAGCGCACGTTCCTGCGTCGATTTCGCGCGGCCACCGGGCTCAAACCCACCGAGTATTGCCAGCACCTGCGGGTCGGCAAGGCCCGGGAAATGCTCGAGTTCACCAACGGCACCATCGATCACATTGCCTGGACGGTGGGGTATCAGGATCCGAGTGCGTTTCGGGCGACGTTCAAGAAGATTACCGGGTTGGCGCCGAGTGATTACCGGACGCGGTTTGGGGTGACACCGACTGCCGTAACTCGGTAGCCAGATCACAACAGATCAAAAATGTGTACGGCTTCGGTCGTGCAAAATGCCGGAATGTTGAAGGCTGTCGTGCAGAATCAAACAGGCAGGGTGCCATCATGTTTTTCGCAACTGGCTGATTTGGAAAACGTTTGTCCTGAGCCCCCGTTGGCCTGATCTCTGCACCCCTTCAACTACATTCATCAAGCGCAGATTGAAGGGGGACGCATGACCCCAGCAAATCGCAAGAAACTGGTGGTCGCCCATTCCGTGCACGCCGATGCTCCGTTGCACGAAGTGGAAACCAATCGTGCACTGGCCCGTTGGCTGGCGCAGATCCTGGGGCTTCAATACGGCGGCAGTTACGACCCGGCACTGCACAACGGACGAGACCTGTATCTGTTGCCGACCCAGACCCTTGTTGGCGCTGCTGCCGCCCAGCAGTTAGGCGTCAAGGGGCCGGAGGATGTGTGGGGCGGTTACGTCGAGCATGATTTCATCTGCACCAAGGCCATCAGTCACGGGTTGCGCAATAAAAATGCTCACGCTCCGCAAGGCTGGTCACCGTTGTTTTCCGAACATGTGCGCAGCGTGGTGCTCGATGGCCTCAGTGTTTTTTCCATGGACGATGCGCGGCCCGCGGCAGAGCACCTGCTCTACACCGGCCCGATCCGCATCAAGCCTATTCATGCCTGCGCCGGGCGCGGTCAGGAAGTGATCAAAAGCCTCGACCAGTTCGATGCCTTCCTTGCCAGACCCGAAGCCAAAACGCTGTTCACCGAAGGTGTGGTGCTGGAGCAGGACCTGGATCACGTGATCACCCACAGCGTCGGTCAGAGTTTTATCGGCGACACGGTGCTGAGTTATTGCGGTGATCAATACTTGACTGAAGACGGTCAGGGCGAGCAGGTTTATGGAGGGTCCAACTTGCTGGTAGTGCGGGGTCACTACGATGATCTGCTCGAACTGGAACTGCCGGACGACGTCCGGCTGGCGATCCACCAGGCGCAAGTGTTCGACCGTGCCGCGGATGAGGCTTTTCCCCGTTTCTACGCTTCGCGGCGCAACTACGACATTGCCCAAGGCGTGGACAGTAACGGCAAACAGCGCAGCGGTGTGCTCGAGCAGTCCTGGCGAATCGGCGGTGCCAGCGGCGCTGAAGTGGCCGCCTTGCAGAGCTTCCTCAACGACCCCGGGATGCGCGCCATTCGCGTGTCATCGGTCGAGACCTACACCGATCAGCCGCTGCCGGCAGACGCCATCGAGGTGTATCGCGGGCCGGCGCAAAACAGTGACTTTCTCCTCAAGTACGTAACGGTTAAATCCTATGACGGCTAGAAGCGAAACCATTCAGATCGACATCGACGATGAACAGATGATCGGGACTTTTCTCAGCCCCAAATCAAAAGTGCCCGGCGTGCTCTTTGTGCACGGTTGGGGCGGCAGTCAGGAGCGGGACCTGGAACGGGCCAAAGGCATCGCCGGTCTGGGTTGCGTGTGCCTGACGTTCGACTTGCGCGGGCACGCTGGCGGGACCGGTATTGCGCTCAATCGAGTCACCCGGGAAGACAATCTGCGCGACCTGCTAGCGGCGTATGACCGCTTGCTCGCGCACCCGGCGCTCGACACCTCGGCGATTGCCGTGGTCGGCACCAGTTATGGCGGTTACCTGGCCTCGATCCTGACCTCATTGCGCCCGGTGCGCTGGCTGGCGCTGCGAGTGCCGGCGCTGTATCGAGATGATCAATGGCACACGCCCAAACGTGAACTGGACAAGCTCGATCTACGTGATTACCGCAGCACGCTAGTGCGCGCCGACAGCAACCGTGCGCTGCACGCGTGTTCGCAGTTTACCGGTGATGTGCTGTTGGTCGAATCCGAGACCGACGACTATGTGCCCCACGCGACCATCATGAGTTACCGTGCGGCCTGTCAGCAGACTCACTCGCTGACCCACCGGATTATCGACGGCGCCGATCACGCCTTGAGCGAGCCTGTTTCGCAACAGGCGTACACCTCGATTTTGGTGGGCTGGATCACCGAGATGGTGGTGGGCGAGCGGTTGAGCATTATCCAATCGACCTGAGACCTGTGGTGTTCTTGCGATCAATCGCGAGCAGGTTTCTTCTCGATCCGCAACGACTTGGCCTTGGCTTCCACGATCAGGTACATCACCAGGGTAATCAGTAGCGGCAAGATGAAATAGATCGCTCGATAGGCCAGCAATCCGGCCACCAGGCTGCCTCGGGACGCTTCATGTTGCAGCAGCGCCACGAACACCGCTTCAAGCACGCCGAGCCCGGCAGGTATGTGCGTGATGACCCCGGCAATCGCGCTGATCAGCAACACCCCAAGCACCAGCGGGTAATCCAGCTTGCTCGGCAGCAAGGTGAAAATCACCGCCGCCATCAGCGACCAGTTCAGCGCCCCGAGGGCCAGTTGCAGCACCGCCATGCGCAACGACGGCAGGTTGATTTCCACCCCGCGTATCGCCCACTCCCGCCGCCTGGAAAACTGACACGCGGCCAGATAGCACGCGCTCAGCACCAGCAACAACACGCCCACACCTTGCAACGCGCCGGTGCTCAGCTTCCAGCCTGGCGGCATTCGCACCAGTCCGCTGCTGAACACGGCACCGGCAATCACCATGTAACCGAACCAGTTCGTCGCGAGGCTCAACCCGAGAATTTTCGCGATGTTGCCCTTGCTCACCCCGAGTCGCGAATACAGCCGATAACGCATGGCAACACCGCCGACCCAAGCGCTCAGATTGAGGTTGAAGGCATAGCTGATAATCCCCACCGGCAAGATCTGCTTCCACGTCAGGTCCTGGCGTATGTAGGTACGGCCGATCAAGTCGAAGCAGGCGTAGACCAGAAAACTCACCAAGGTCAGAGCGGACGCGATGATCAGCGTGCGCACCTTGAACTCGGTGAGGTTATGGAACACTTCATCCCATTCGATGCGCTGGGCAAGCATCGTGAACAGGACGATCAACGCCAGGAAAAACAGCATGGTCAGCGGCCGTTTCCAGCGGCTCCAGCGGGATTTGCGCGGCGTTTCGGCATGGGTCGCCGGTTGCGTATCAGAGTGGCTCATCAGGTGTCACTCCGGGCGGAATGGGAAAAGGGTTTCAGGCGCGGCTTGTGCGCCGGCAGCCAACCGGCCCAGGCCGGGAAGTGCCGCAGGAAGTGAAACACCAGAAAGCCGACGGTCATGTGCCAGAGCCGCCCGCGCGGGGACTTGTCCGCGGACATGACCTTGCAATGGTTGTTACTCAGGTATTCGAGGCGCTCGAACAGGTCGCGGTTGAAGGCACGATCGCGGATCAACACATTGGCTTCCAGGTTCAAGGACAGGCTCAACGGGTCGAGGTTGCTCGAACCGACCGTGCTCCAATCCTCATCCACCAGTGCGACTTTGCCGTGCAGCGGACGGTCGCAATATTCGTAAATCTTTACGCCGGCTTCGAGCAGGTAGTCATAGGTCATGCGCGCGGCGAGTTTGGCCGCCAGCAGGTCGGGCTGACCTTGCAGGATCAGCCGCACATCGACGCCACGACGTGCCGCGTTGCGGATCTCGCGCAGCAGGCGATAGCCCGGAAAGAAGTAGGCATTGGCGATCACCACCCGACGCTGGGCACTGCGCAGCACTTGCAGGTAAACCTCTTCGATGTCGGTCGGATGCTCGCCGTTGTCGCGGTACACCAGGCGAACCTGGCCGTCATGATCGGTGAACGCCAGCTCCGAGCGCCGTTGCCGGCGTCGTTGCCACCAGTATTTGGCGCGAGCCGGGCGACCGCTTTGCAGCAAGGCGAAGTGATGGATGTCGGCCACCGCCGGGCCTTGCACTTCCACGGAATAATCCTGCTTGGCCTCAGGGCCGAAGTCAGCCAAATGGTCGGCCGAAAAGTTGATGCCGCCAATGAAAGCAATCGTGCCGTCGACCACCACGATCTTGCGGTGCAGACGCCGGAACCAGTTGGTGCGGATGCCCAGAAGTTTGGGCGCCGGGTCGAAAATCTGGATGCGTACGCCCGCCTCGCTCAAGGTACTGAGGTATTGCGTGCTCAGTTCACCGCAGCCAAAACCGTCGAGACTGGCGGTGATTCGCACACCGCGTTGAGCGGCGGCGATCAGCACTTCCTGCAGCTCATTACCGACCTTGTCCTCAAACACAATGAAGGTTTCCAGGAGGATTTCAGTCTTGGCCTGACGCATGGCTTCGAACACCCGAGGGAAATAGTCTTCGCCGTTTTCCAGCAGCTCTACGCGGTTGTTGCCTTGCCAGCCATATTCGACGTCGACCACACCCGGCTCACGGATCGGCGGAGTTGTGGATAAGTGTTCCACGTTGGTTTTATCCATCGATGGGGTGCTCATAGCTCGATCTCCACCGATAGCGGTGCATGGTCGGAAAGGTGTGACCAGGGCCGCGCGGCCAGCACTTGCGGCCGACTGGCCTTGAGGTTGCGCACGTAGATGCGGTCAAGGCGCAGCGCCGGCAAGCGCGCTGGAAAGCTGCGCGCCGGTTTGCCGTGGAGTTCGGCGAAAACCTCCCGCAGACCGCTGGGTTTGAGCAGCGCGTCGGCACGCTGGCGCCAATCGTTGAAGTCACCGGCAACGATCACGGGGGCATCGCTGGGCAGTTCTTCGAGGCGCCGGGCCAGCAACTTGAGCTGTTCGGTGCGGTGGGTTTCGCGAAGGCCCAGATGCACACAAATGGCATGCACTTCCTGGCCGTCACCGGGCAGGCGCAGCACGCAATGCAAGATGCCGCGGTTTTCGTGACCGCTGATGGACACGTCGAGGTTGTCATGGCGAATGATCTGGAATTTCGACAGCAGTGCATTGCCGTGATCGCCCGCCGGATAGACCGCGTTGCGCCCATAGGCAAACTGCGGCCATAGGGTGTCGGCGAGGAACTCGTATTGCGGCATCGCCGGCCAATTGGTGTAGCGCTGAGGGTGATGCTCGTGAGTGCCGTGGACTTCCTGCAAAAACACCACGTCAGCGGACACGCTGCGCACCGCTTCGCGCAGTTCCGGCAGGATAAAGCGCCGGTTGAGCGCGGTGAACCCCTTGTGCGTGTTGACCGTCAGCACCGTGAAGCGGCGCACGGCGGTGATGATGGGGGGCTGTTCATCGCGAGGGCCGACCTGTTCGGGAATGCTCATGACAGCACTCCTTCGGCGGCCCGTTCACCGGGGCGGGTGGCGAGGTCTTTATCCAGGTGAAAGCGCTCCAGCAAGCGGCGGGCATCGAAGGGCGCGCGGACTTTGATGTCGTTGTCGAAGTAGCAAAACACCTCACGGGATTTGCGCGCCTTGGGCTTTTGCCGGGGGGCGATCAGCTGCGGGTCGGGCGGTTGCCGGCCGTGGTGCCAAGCCTCGATCCGGTCGCCCCAGCGTTTCAGTGCTTCGGGGGTGTAACCGCTGGCATAGAGTTCTTCGGCACCGTGCAGGCGCAGGTAAACGAAGTCGCTGGTGAGGTCCTCGCGGTACGGCCATTTACCGGCGGTGTCAGCGATAACCAGCGCAGCATTGTGGCGTTTGAGCAGGCGGATGAAGGCGGGGTCGACGAAGCTCTCGTTTCTGATTTCTATGGCATGGCGCAAAGGCTTTTTTCCATAGGCCTTCAGGCTGGCGTGACCGTTCAGGTGCGAATCATGCTGACGGGCGAGGGCGGCGGCCTCTTCGGTGTTGCGGGGCAACTGCTCCAGAAAGGTCTCGAACAACTCGGCATTGAATTTGAAGTTGGGCGGGAATTGCCAGAGGATCGGGCCGAGTTTTTCCTTGAGTTCCAGCACCCCGGAAGCGAAGAAATTCGCCAAGGGTTTATGGATGTCTCGCAGTCGCCTGATGTGGGTGATGAAGCGCGGAGCTTTGACGCTGAAAACGAAGCCCCTTGGGGTTTCGGCGTACCACTGGGCATACCGTTCCGGCCGTTGCAGGGCGTAAAACGATCCATTGATTTCGATGCTGTTGACCGCCCGTGAGGCGAATTGCAATTCGCGCTTGTGGGTCAGCCCCTTCGGGTAGAACTCCCCCCGCCAGGGCGTGTAGCGCCAGCCTGAAATGCCGATGTGGATCGCCGCCATGTCGCCTCCCGTCTAATGGTCTTCGGACCGCCCTGTCTTTTGATGACTGCGCGGCAGGCGAGAAAGTTTCGACGGGGCTACGGACGGTACACGCTCGACAAAACACCGCAGATCAAATGTGGGAGCGGGCTTGCTCGCGAAAGCGGTGTGTCAGTCACATCATCGCTGGATGTGCCGCCGCCATCGCGGGCAAGCCCGCTCCCACAGGGGCATCAGTGGCCTGTGACTACTCGGGTTAAACCTTCAACCGATTCGGCATATGCCGGACCTAATCGATCAAGACGACCGCTCCACGCGGTCAGCGCCAACGCCACCAACACCACCAGACCCCCGATCCATGCGGTGTGGATCAGGCCCATGTGAGCAACGATCAAGCCACCGCCCCACGCGCCACCGGCGATGCCGAGGTTGAACGCGGCGATGTTCAGGCCCGACGCCACGTCCACCGCATGCGGGGTGTGATGTTCGGCCTGGCGCACCACGTAAACCTGCAGGCCCGGCACGTTGCCGAATGCAACCGCGCCCCAGACCAGCACGGTGGCCAGGGCCAGCCATGGGCTGCCAGCGGTAAAGGTCAGTACGAACAACACGGCGGCAAGCAGGGCGAAGATGATTTTCAGGGCGCTGATCGGGCCGCGTTTGTCCGCCAGTTTGCCGCCCCAGATGTTTCCGACGGCCACCGAGATGCCGTAGACCAGCAACACCAGGCTGACGGTGCTGGCGCTGAAGCCGGAAATGTCCTGAAGAATCGGTGCCAGGAAGGTGAATGCGATGAATGAGCCGCCGTAACCGACCGCGGTCATGGCGTACACCAGCAGCAGACGGGGTTGCTTGAGCACCTGCAATTGCTGCAACAGTGAAGCGGGTTTGCTGTGGGCGATGTTTTTCGGCACGTAAAGCAGGCTGCCGATGAACGCGATCACCCCCAGGGCGGACACCGCGAGGAAGGTTTCACGCCAGCCGAAATGCTGACCAATGAACGTCCCCAGTGGCACGCCGGTCACCAAGGCCACCGTCAGGCCGGTGAACATGATGGCGATCGCGCTGGCGGCTTTCTCTTTCGGCACGAGGCTGGTGGCGATGGTCGAGCCAATCGAGAAGAACACCCCGTGGGCCAGGCCGGTGACGATCCGCGCAATGATCAGCGACTCGTAACTCGGCGCTTTCCAGGCCAGCAGGTTACCCAGGGTGAACAGCACCATCAGCGACAACAGCAGCAGTTTGCGCGGGACTTTGCCGGTGAGGGCGGTCAGCACCGGGGCGCCGATGGCAACGCCCAATGCGTAGAGACTGACCAGCAGGCCGGCGGACGGCAGGCTGACGCCAAGGTCGGCGCCGATGGTGGGTAACAGGCCAACGATGACGAACTCGGTCGTCCCGATGGCGAAGGCGCTGAGGGTCAGCGCGAGCAAGGCAATGGGCATGACTGCAACTCCGGTGGATTGATTGATGGAGCGCAGTGTCGGGGTTTGGGTTATGCGGAAAAATAGGGGGATGGGCATTTGATATTTGCCTTGCGCGCAAAGATCACCTCGGGCTGAAAAATACCTGTGGCGAGGGGGCTTGCCCCCGTTCGACTGCGAAGCAGGCGTAAACCCATTGTTCGCGGTGTATCTGGAGAATACCGATTGACGGGTTTTGGGCCGCTCCGCAGCCCAACGGGGGCAAGCCCCCTCGCCACAGGGAGTCGCATTGGCTTGCAATCTCACGGCAAAAACCGAACTTGCCTACAATTCCCCGATCAGTTCCTTACAGACCCTTTTGCAGGAGCACCGCGTTTGTTCAAGTTCAAGACCGCGATACTACTGGGGGCATTGGCGATTCTGGGCAGCAACGAGCTGGAGGCTGCCGCCGCACTGCCGGGTGTGCCGGCCACCGCCGCGACACCACTGGCCCACCCCGAACCGCTGGTACAGGGTGGTTTACTGGGGGCGATCAGTTCGAGCATTGATCAAGTCCAAGGAAAACTCGATCTCAACGAGGACCTGCTGGATGCCTGGCGTCTGCGTGCAGACCGGGCCGCGGTTGAGGTGGATCAACTGGTCAATCATCCCTCATCCCGTTCGAGCTGGAGCGTGGCGGGGGATTTCCTGCTGTTGTCCGGCGTGTGGCTTGGCGTTTTCGCGCTGCTCTGGTTGCTTGGCGGTCTGCTCGCCAAACGTCTGTGCCAGAACCGCCTGTTGCTGACTCGCGAGCGCGGTCAGGCGTTACTCGGTTATGTGTTGCCCTACACGGTTCCGGCGCTGATCAGCCTGCCGCTGACGCTGTACGTCAGCCACTTCCTGCAAGTGTCCGCTGGCCGGGCCCTGGCGTTGTGTTTCGCTTATGCCACCAGCAGCGGCATCTTCGCCGCGTCGTTGCTGTTGTCGCTGGTGGTGCTGTTCAACGCTGGCCACAAGCGCCGGGCGGTGCAGCTTATTCATCAGTACAGCCCACGACCGCTGTTTTTGATGGGCTTCCTCGTGGCGCTGAGCGACGGCTTGACCAGCCCGCAGATCGCCCGCCTGCTTGGCGGCAATCTCACCAGCAGCGTCGCGGTGTTCACCGGGGTGGCGGCCTCGGTCACCTTTGGCATTCTGGTGATCAAGATGCGCCGTCCGGTTGCCCATCTGATCCGCATTTTGCCGTTGGCCCAGCGCCTCAGCCAGCCGGCCTTGCGTGAAATGCTGCGGATCTTTTCCGGGCTCTGGTACTGGCCGATTCTGTTGATGGTGCTGGTGTCGGTGATCAACCTGATCGGCATCGGCGATGACAACCAGGAAGTGCTTCGCTGCGCGCTGTTTACTACTGTCTTGCTGATTGCGACGGTGTTTCTCAGTACGTCGCTTCATCATCTGTTCAAGTCGCGCAGTGAGTTGGCCGTGCGTCGCAGCAGTGCCTACAAGGAACGCTTTCTCAGCCTTTCCCACGCGTTGCTGCGCATCGCCCTGGCGATTGTGTTCATCGATGTACTGGGGCGCATCTGGGGGGTGTCGCTGTTCGAATTTGCGGTGAGCAATTCCGTCGGCCGGGCGATCAGTGATTCCCTGAGCCGCATCGGTTTGATTTTCCTGGTGACCTGGATGGTCTGGGTGGTGTTGGACACGGCGATTCAAGAAGCCCTGAAGCCACCCGTCAGCAAACGCTCGGCGCGCCAGCCCAGCACCCGGATCAAAACCATCCTGCCGCTGCTGCGCAACGCGATCAAAATCATTCTGGTGGTGATCTGCGCGATCACCACCATGGCTAACCTGGGGATCAACGTTGCACCTTTTCTGGCCGGTGCCGGTGTCGTGGGGCTGGCCATCGGTTTCGGTTCCCAGCAGCTGGTGCAGGATGTGATCACCGGGTTGTTCATCATCATTGAAGACACGTTGTCGATTGGCGATTGGGTGGTCCTCGACTCTGGCCACGCCGGCACCGTCGAAGGCCTGACCATCCGCACCTTGCGCCTGCGTGACGGCAAGGGCTTTGTGCACTCGGTGCCGTTCGGTCAGATCAAGGCCGTGACCAATCAATCGCGGCAATTCGCCTATGCGTTTTTTTCAGTGCAATTCACTTACGACACCGATGTCGACAAGGCTATCGAGTTGATCCGCGAGGCCGGGGATTCCATCCGCGACGATGCGTTCCTCAAGTACAACCTGCAAGGGCCGCTGGATGTGTTTGGTGTCGACAAGATGGACCTCAACGGCGTGGTGCTGACGGCACAGTTTCGCACCGTGTCGGGAGGGCAATACGCAGTGAGTCGAGCGTTCAACCAGCGTTTGAAAAAGCTTGTGGATAACAGCCCGTGGGTGCATTTCGCGCAGACTTATCCACAGCAGGTGTTGATGCCCCGGCAAGCTGTCGAGCCGCTGCAAGGCGATGAGCTTGCATCGGAGCATTCATCGGTGTTCCTTCCGGATCAGGCGCGCACCCAATAACCCCACCGGTCCCTGTGGCGAGGGAGCTTGCTCCCGCTGGGCTGCGAAGCGGCCCCAAAAAGGGACTGCTGCGCAGTCCAACGGGAGCAAGCTCCCTCGCCACAGGGTTGCGGTGTCTGGTTATCGGTGTTGGATCAGTTTGATACGGACCTCAGTACTGGCCTGCTGATCCAGCTCCAACCAAAAAATCTGCTTTCCGGCAATCTCGGCAGCGGCGGGCAACCCATCTCGATACACCAATCGATTACTCGCCAATGCCGGTACTTTTGCGCCCGGTAAAAGCGTCCCGGCGAGGTTCAGTGGATCAACTCCGCACACGGCAATCAAACTCCCGTCATGCGGCCGTCGCCGCACCTCGCGCAACAATGGTATGGCCTCGGGCAGCGCAAACTGTTCACCGGCCAAGCCACTGACAAACCTTCCTCCGCGAATCTCGCCGCGAGCTTCCAGCCGATGGAAAGTGCGCAGCAATTCCCGCCAGCTTGGCAACCAATCCGCTTCCCGTTCCAGCAAGCGCCAGAACACCACGCCGTAACGCCGGAGCAAGGTCATGGCGATGTGTTCAAGGGTGTCGGTCGGCGTCGGTGCTGGACGTTTATTTTCCACAACCGGAGCTTGTGCGCCGCGTCGCAGCAAGGCCCAGCGTCCGGCATCGTCCATGCCGCCGACAAACGCTCCGCGCCCGCGTCGGCTGCTGCGGTTCTGGCGTTTGCTGGCCGGCGTAATCAGTGCACGCAGCCCGGCGAAGCTGTCGGCATTCACCAACCCGGCGCCGACCAATTCCTGCAAGGCGATTTCCAGTTCCGAGCGCAGCAGATGAGCCTCGTGAATCAGCTCATCGAAAAACAGCGCACCGTGTTGGCTGAGTGCTTCATAAACTTTTTGCGTTTTGGGCGACAGCTCGCTGGCGGGTGTCTGTTCGGTCAATCCGCTCCACAACCCGACCTGGCTGCGCGGCAGCAGCAGAATCGGTGTGCTGCGCAGCGCCGTGCTGGTGCTCTTGTTGCGCGCGGTCAGTCGCGTCCACACCAGTTTGCCGCTGCGACACAGGTCATCCAGCCAACTCGCTGAATAGTCTTTTACTCGCGCCGGCAAAATATCGCTGTCCCAGGCTGAAGCGGCGGCGGGGTAGCCTTCGAACTGACCGACTATCGCGGGCAACACTGCGCTGCCCTGGCCTTGGCTCGCGGCAGACAGATGCTGCCAATCGAACAGGAACCGCATGAAATCCTGCAACGCCACGGGATCGATTTCCCGCCGCAGACGCTTGACGGTGTAGCGGTGAATCCGCGCCAGCAAGTGCCGCTCGCACCATTCTTCCTCCGCCGTGCCGGGGGTGAATTGACCGCGCAGCACATAGCCTTCGCGTTCCAGTTGCGCCAACGCCTGGGTGACTTGGGTCGCCGGTAAACCGAGCGGTTCGGCAATCGCGTTCAGCGGTAGCGGCCCGAATGCGCTGAGTCGCGCACGAATCACTTCCAGCACCGCTTCGTCCGCCGTCCAGACTTCATCGAACCCGGGCAACGCCTGCAACGGTGGCTGTAAAGTCGCGTGTGGATACATCGCGCTCAGGCAAGTCAGCCGCTCCAGTGCCAACCACAGCGCGTGCCCGGCATTGACTTGCAAGCGGCTGGCGCGACCGCTGTCGGCCAAGGCGTTCAGCCATTCGAGCCAGTCTGGATGGGCCTGGGCCTCGGCGGCGGTGATACACGCGAGGCTCATCAACGCCTCATGCATTTCATCGACCCCCGTCGGCGTTGGCCAGGCTTCCTCGCGCACGGCTTGAATCGCCTCCGCATCCAGCGCACCGAGGTCGTCGGTGGACTGCGGATCGCTCCAGCGGCGGTTGAGCACGGCTTGAGTGCGGCGCTCTTCCAGCGGCGCATCGTCGAGAAAGGTGTAGGGCCGGGCACTGAGAATTTCCGCTGCCAGCGGCGAAGGTGCCGGCAGATCGCGGCTGATCAGGCGGATCTCACCGCGTTCCATGCGCCGCAACAACGCCAGCCAGCCTTCGCTGTCCATGGCTTCGTGCAGGCAATCGTCGAGGGTTTGTTCCACCAGCGGATGGTCGGGAATTTCCCGTTCGCCGGCGAGGTTTTCCACGCAGGCAATCTGGTCGGGAAACACGCTGGCGATCAGGTCTTCGCTTTTCATTCGCTGGATTTGCGGCGGGACTTTGCGCCCGCCACTGTAGCGTGGCAGCGCCAGCGCGACCCCGGCATTCCAGCGCCAGCGCACACCGAACAGCGGGGCCTCGAGTACGGCTTGAATCAGGGTGTGCTCGGCGCTGTTGCTGTGCAGGTAACGCCAGACATCATCGAGTTCAAAACTGTGGCCGGTGGACAGTGACAGGACGATGGCGTCTTCGCTGGCGGCGGCCTGCAATTCGAAGTTGAAGGTGCGGCAAAAACGCTTGCGCAGGGCCAGGCCCCAGGCGCGATTGATGCGGCTGCCGAACGGCGTGTGGATGATCAATTGCGTGCCGCCGGACTCGTCGAAAAACCGCTCCATCAGCAGCGTGTCCTGTGACGGCAGGGCGCCGAGAGTCAGGCGCGCGCGGGCCAGGTAATCGACTAATTGTTCGGCACTGGCCAGGTTCAGACCGAGGGTGTCGGTCAGCCAGTCAGTCGCGGGCTGCAAGTGACCGGGTGTGGCGCCGAGCAGCGCATCGAGTTGCGCTTGCAGGCGCGCCACCGCGAACGACAGTTCTGCGCTGCGCCCCGGCGCTTCGCCGAGCCAGAAGGGAATGGTCGGCGGTTGGCCCTGAGCGTCTTCGACCCGGACCTTGCCGGTTTCGACCCGCAGAATCCGGTAGGAGGTGTTGCCCAACTGGAAGACATCCCCGGCGATGCTTTCCACCGCAAAGTCTTCGTTGACGCTGCCGATGTTCAGCCCTTGGGGTTCGAGTAAAACGCTGTAGTCGGCGTTGTCCGGGATCGTTCCGCCGCTGGTCACGGCCGTCAGCTTGGCGCCCCGCCGACCACGCAGGGTGCGGGTCACGGCGTCGCGGTGCAGGTAAGCGCTGCGGATGCCCAGGCGACCGTTGTAGCCTTCGGCGAGCATGTGCAGCAGCGCCTGATAATGTTTGTCGTCGAGCTCGCGGTAGGGTGAGGCGTTGCGGAACATCTCCAGCAGCGCCTGCTCTTGCCACTCCTGGCAGCTGACCTCGGCGATGATTTGTTGCGCGAGGACGTCCAGTGGCGCCTTGGGGATCAGCAAAGTGTCGAGTTCGCCGCGCCGCACGCAGTCGAGCAGGGCGGCGCATTCGATCAGGTCGTCGCGGGTGGTGGCGAACAAACGGCCCTTGGGCGTGCCACCGACCTGGTGCCCGGAGCGGCCGACCCGTTGCAGAAACCCGGCGATCGAGCGTGGCGAGGCAATCTGGCAGACCAGGTCGACATCGCCGATATCGATCCCCAGTTCCAGGGACGCCGTGGCGATCAGCACTTGCAGCTCACCGCGCTTGAGGCGCTGTTCGGCGTCGAGACGAAACTCCTTGGCCAGACTGCCGTGGTGGGCGGCCACCGCGTCCTTGCCGAGGCGTTCGCTCAAGTGACGGCTCAGGCGTTCGGCGAGGCGTCGGGTGTTGACGAAAATCAGCGTGGTGCGGTGTTCGCGGGCGAGGACTGCGAGGCGGTCGTAGACCAGTTCCCAGATGTCGTTGGCCATCACCGCCGACAACGGCACGGGCGGCACCTCGATGTCCAGATCTCGCGGACGGGCGTGGCCGATGTCGATGATTTCGCACGCGCGATCACGACCCACCAGAAACTGCGAGACGGCTTCGATGGGTTTTTGCGTGGCAGACAGGCCGATCCGCATCAGCGGTTGCGCGCACAGCGCTTGCAGTCGCTCGAGGCTCAGGGCCAGGTGACTGCCGCGCTTGCTGGCGGCGATTGCGTGGATTTCGTCGACGATCACCGTGCGCGCGGTGCTGAGCATCTGCCGGCCCGAGTCGGAGCCGAGCAGCACGTAAAGGGATTCCGGGGTGGTCACCAGAATGTGGGGGGCGATCTTGCGCATCGCCGAGCGGTCTTTTTGCGGCGTATCGCCGGTGCGCACGGCGGTGTTGATCTGCAGTTCGGGCAGGCCCATTGCGCGTAATTGCTCGGTGATGCCGGCCAGCGGGTTTTGCAGGTTGATCTGGATGTCGTTGGACAAGGCCTTCAGCGGCGAAACGTAGACCACCAGGGTTTCATCCGGCAGATGGCCGCCGTTGGCCATTGCGCGGTGGACCAGGTCGTCGATGACCGCGAGGAACGCGGTGAGGGTCTTGCCGGAGCCCGTAGGGGCGGCGACCAGGATCGAACGCTGCTGGCGGATCAACGGCCACGCCCGAGCCTGGGCGGCGGTGACCGTCGGGAAGGTGCTGCTGAACCAGGCGCTGACGGCGGGGTGGAAGCCTGCCAGGGCGCTGTCCGTCGGGATTGGCAGATTCATGCAGCAATTTATGCGGGCGGGGGGCTGAAGATGCAAGTACCGCTCAAAACCTTCGCAGGTCTTCAGGGCCCCATCGCGGGCAAGCCCGCTCCCACAGGGATCTTCTGTGAATACAAAATTTGTGGACAACAGAGAACACTGTGGGAGCGGGCTTGCCCGCGATGAGGCCAGTAGCAGCGCCACAAATCCCCAGGATCTACACTTTACGGATGACGGTTGCGCACTAAACCCGCAAAATGCAACGATTCCGGCAACTATCGACGGCATCGCCCGCGAGCGGTGTCGATAAAGCCATTGTTTCAATCAGACTGGGCCTGCTGACTCTATGCGAATGCGCCTTATGTTACTGGGCGGCGGAAATGCCCTTGGGCAGGCGCTGATTCGCCTCGGTGCGGAGGAAGACATCGGCTTCCTCGCCCCCCGCCCACCGCAAGACGGCTGGGATGCCGCGAGCCTGACGCAGCTGCTCGACGACACCCGTCCAGACGCGTTGATCAACCTCGCCTATTACTTCGACTGGTTTCAGGCGGAGACGGTCAGCGAACAACGGCTGGCCGGGCAGGAACGGGCGATCGAGCGTCTGGCCGAACTGTGCCAGCATCACAACATCGTGCTGCTGCAACCGTCGAGCTATCGGGTGTTCGATGGTTCCCGGGCGACGGCCTACAGCGAAAAAGACGAACCAGTGCCCTTGGGCCTGCGCGGTCAAGCCTTGTGGCGGATCGAACAAAGCGTTCGCGCCACCTGCCCGCAACATGTGTTGCTGCGATTCGGCTGGTTGCTGGATGACAGCCCCGACGGCACCCTCGGACGTTTCCTCGGCCGCGCCGAACTGCCGGAAGAATTGCTGATGGCCGACGACCGCCGGGGCAATCCGACGCCGGTCGACGACGCCGCCCGGGTGATCATCTCGGTCCTCAAGCAACTCGATTGCTCGGCGCCGCTGTGGGGCACCTACCATTACGCCGGGCATGAGGCGACCACGCCGCTGGCACTTGGGCAGGCGATCCTCTCCGAAGCCCGCGCCCTGCATCCGCTGGCCATCGAAGCGCCGACCGCCCAGGCTCACGCCGCTCGGCCCGACGCCGCCGAAGAGCCGCAACACGCGGTGCTGGCCTGCAAGAAAATTCTGCACACTTTCGGGATCAAGCCCCGCGCCTGGCGTGCGGCACTCCCGGGCTTACTGGATAGGTTTTATCGCCATGGCTGACGGCCCTGTTTTAATCACCGGCGGCGCCGGTTTCATCGGTTCGCACCTCACCGATGCCTTACTCGCCAAGGGCCATTCGGTGCGCATTCTCGATGACCTCTCTACCGGCAAACGCAGCAACTTGCCGCTGGACAATCCAGGCGTCGAACTGATCGTGGGCGATGTCGCCGATGCTGCGCTGGTCGCGCGGGCGATGGTCGGTTGCAGCGCGGTGGCGCACCTGGCCGCGGTGGCGTCGGTGCAGGCGTCGGTGGATGACCCGGTGAAGACTCACCAGAGCAACTTCATTGGCTCGCTGAATGTCTGCGAAGCCATGCGCCAGGCCGGCGTCAAGCGAGTGCTGTATGCGTCCAGCGCAGCGGTCTATGGCAACAATGGCGAAGGCGAGTCGATTGATGAAGACACGCCCAAGGCACCGTTGACGCCCTACGCGTCGGACAAGTTGGCGAGCGAGCATTACTTCGATTTTTACCGTCGCCAGCATGCTTTGGAGCCGGTGATTTTCCGCTTCTTCAACATCTTCGGCCCGCGCCAGGATCCGTCCTCGCCGTATTCCGGGGTGATCAGCATTTTCAGCGAACGCGCGCAGAAGGGCCTGCCGATCACGGTGTTCGGTGACGGTGAGCAGACTCGCGATTTCGTCTACGTCGAAGACCTGGTCGACTTGCTGGTGCAAGCCATCGAGAAACCGCAGGTCGAAGTCGGTGCGGTCAATGTCGGCTGGAACCAGGCCACGACCCTCAAGCAAATGCTTGAAGCCCTTGAAACGGTGGTCGGTCCATTGCCGCCGGTGAGCCATGGCCCGGCGCGCTCCGGTGACATCCGCCACTCGCGAGCGAACAATCAGCGTTTGCTGGAGCGCTTTACCTGCCCTGAACAGACACCGATGCATGTCGGCCTGGCGCGGTTGTTGGGGCGATAGATCGTTCCCACGCTCCGCGTGGGAATGCAGCCCGGGACGCTCCGCGTCCCAAGAGCGGACGCAGAGCGTCCATTGAGGCATTCCCACGCAGAGCGTGGGAACGATCAAAAAAGGCGCCTTTCGAAGGCGCCTTTTTTTTGTGTGGCGGGTTTAGAACTTGTAACCCAGGCCAACCATGTAGATGAACGGGTCCACGTCCACATCGACCTTGGCGCGAGTGCCTTGGGCCACTGCGTTGTTTTCTACGGTCGCGGTGGTGTCGATGTCGATGTAGCGCACCTGGGCGTTGATCATGATGGTGTCGGTCAGCATGTAGTCGGCACCGACCTGAAACGCCATGCCCCAGGAGTTATCCGCCTTGAAATTGCTGAAACCGTTGGCGCTGGCTTCGCTGCTAACGTGCTCGTCGTAGATCCAGGTGTAGTTGATACCGGCGCCGACATACGGCTGGAACGCCGACTTCGAGTCCAGTGGGTAGTACACGACGCTCAGCGTCGGTGGCAGGTGTTTCAGCGAACCGAGTTTGCCATTGGCTGCGCCCAGGGCGGTGCCTTTGAGCTTCACGTCATGCTCGAACGGCGAGGCCGCCAGCAGCTCGATCCCCCAGTGGCTGTTGAGCATGTAAGCGAAGTTCAGACCCAGTTGCGTGTCGCTGCTCATAGTGGCCTTGCCACCCAGATCGGCACCCTTCAGCGGACCTTGATCAACCTTGACGCTGGAGCTGTCGGCTTCCGGGTTGACGGTGATTGCACCGGCACGAAGGATGATATCGCCGGCTTCGTGGGCGTAGGCTAACGGTGCTGCGAGCGCGAGGGCAAACAGCGAAGCGCTGAGCAAGGACTTGTGCATGGAGGGCTCCAAAGGACGTTAAAAATGTTTGATGTCCAATGGTACGGAGGCGTCTGATACGGTCTTTTGACTCAGCTCAATGAAACAGTGATGGCCCTGATTTTTGTGGAACCTTTGATGACCTCATCGCGAGCAGGCTCGCTCCCACAGGGATTTGTGTTGATGCACAGATCCAATGTGGGAGCGAGCCTGCTCGCGATAGCTATCTCTCAGATCACGCATAACGGCCGGTCACTGCGGCAATTCATACACATAAATCTTGTCAGCCTCCATCTGATACCCGGCATCCGCCAACTCGCTAGTGGATGCTTTCACCTGCAACGCACCTTCGATCCAGTACGGCTGATACAGCTCATCCAGCTTTACGCCGACTTCGCTTTTGACATGCACGATCTGGTTCGACGGCGGAGGCGGCACGTGGATGCAGGCGCCGAAATAAGGCACCAGCAGAAACTCCGTGGTGCGACCTTCTTCACTCACCTCCAGCGGCACGATGTACCCCGGCAGTCGAATGTTCTGACCGTCGAGGTTTTTCACCACCGGCGCATTGGGCATGTCCTGCTTGGCTGCTGGCGCCGATTCGGCGGCCAACGCGTTGCCCATCTGCGACAGGTCGTGCAGCGGCGTCATGTTCGGCACTTCCGGTGCGGCGTCCGGCGGGATCATTTCCGACCAGGTCAAGTCTTTCGGCTCGGCCGCCCATAGGGGCAAAGCGACCAGCATCAACAACGCAAGCACAACGCGGGGCATGTTCAACGTCCTCATAAACGGATCGACAGGCCATCGGCCAAGGATTGGCGATACGCGCGCCAGGCTGGCACGCTGCCCATCAGCAATGCGGCGATCAGGATGCCACCGAGCAGCGTCCATTCATATTCGCTCGGCCAGGCCAGCGGCAAATACAAACCGTAATTGGCTTGCACGTAACCTTGGGCCAAGGCGATGCCCACATACAGCAGCGCTACACCGGCAATCACGCCGGACAGTGCCAAGGCAAACGCCTCCAGCACCAGCAACGTCGCGATGTGCCACGGCCGGGCACCCACCGATCGCAGAATCGCCATCTCCCGACGGCGTTCGTTGAGGCTGGTGAGGATCGCCGTGAGCATGCCGATCAACCCGGTCAGCACCACGAACAGCGAGACCACGAACAAGGCTTTTTCCGCCGTGCTCATCAAACTCCACAGTTCTTGCAACGCCACGCCCGGCAGGATCGCCAGCATCGGTTCACCGCGGAATTCGTTGATCTCACGCTGCAGTGCGAAGGTCGAAATCTTGCTGTTGAGGCCGAGCATGAACGCGGTGATCGCTTGCGGCGTCAGGTCCATGTTGCGCGCCTGATCGGCACTGATCCGGCCATTACCGCGCGCCGGCACGCCGTTGTGCCAGTCGACGTGAATCGCTTCCATGCCGCCGAGGCTGATGTGCAGCGTGCGGTCCACCGGTGTGCCGGTGCGTTTGAGAATGCCGACCACGGTGAATGGCTTGTCGTCGTGCTTGACCAGGCTGATCACTGCCACGCCATGGGCCAGCACCAGTTTGTCGCCGAGCTTGTAGTGCAGGGCATCGGCCACTTCGGCGCCGAGCACCACTTCGAACGGGTCGGTGGCGAAAGCGCGGCCGTCGGCCAGCTCCAAGTGTTGCCGATGACCGTATTGGTAATGCTCGAAGTACGCCTCGGTGGTGCCCATCACGCGATAACCGCGATGGGAGTCGCCGAGGGACATCGGGATCGCCCACTTCACTTTCGGGTTGTTGGCGAAGTGTTCGAAGCTGTCCCAGCGGATGTTGTTGGTCGCGTTGCCGATGCGGAACACCGAGTACAGCAACAGGTTCACCGAGCCGGAACGGGCGCCGACAATCAGGTCGGTACCGCTGATGGTGCTGGCGAAACTGGCCTTGGCTTCGGTGCGCACCCGCTCCACCGCCAGCAGCAGGCAGACCGACAGGGCGATGGCGAACGCGGTGAGGATCGCGGTGAAGCGGCGGTTAGCCAGGCTGGCCATGGCTAGACGAAACAAATACATCTCAGACCTCGGACGGGGTGGCGGCGCGATTGAGATCGGCCAGCGACAGGTGGCGATCGAACAGCGGTGCCAGGCTTTGGTCGTGGCTGACGAACAGCAGGCTCGACCCGGCTTCGCGGCATTCGGCGAACAGCAAGCGAAGGAAATTCTCGCGGGCGTCGTAATCCAGGGCCGAGGTCGGTTCGTCGGCGATCACCAATTCAGGCTGACCGATCAACGCGCGCGCGGCAGCGACCCGTTGCTGTTGGCCGATGGACAGCGAATCGGCGCGACGACTGAGGATGCTTTCATCTTTCAAACCCAAGTGGGCGAGGAGGGTGGCCGCCGCCTGATCGACGCTGCCGTGGCGCTGGATCGCCCGTTCGGCGCGCAGTTTGGAGAAGTGGCAGGGCAACTCGACGTTCTCGCGCACCGAGAGAAACGGCAGCAAGTTGAACTGCTGGAAGATGTAGCCGGTGTGATCGACCCGAAAGCGGTCGCGAGCGCCGGCCGAGAGTTCGGTCAGTTCCTGGCCCAGCAATCGGATGCTGCCGCGATTGGGCTTCTGCACACCGCCGAGCAGGCCGAGCAGGGTGGTCTTGCCGCTGCCGCTGGGACCTTTGAGGAACAGGGTTTCGCCGGGCTCCAGGCGAAACGCCGGGATATCCAGCAGCGGCGGATGACCGGGCCAACTGAAGCCCAGGTCGGACAGTTCGATGAGTGCTTGGGTCATGTGAAACCGGTCAGGTTGGTGGTGAACCCTGTGGGAGCGAGCAAGCCCGCTCCCACATTGGTTCTGCGGTGAATTTAGAATTTCAGGGCGGCAGCCTTGGCCGTCACTTCTACGCCTTGCTGCCCGCTCGGGCTGATCAGTTGTACCTGAATTTTCTGGGTCGCCGGGAAGGTGTTGAAGATATTCGCCAGGTCCAGGGTTTTCAGTGCGCCAGGTGCCGAGCAGCTGAATTGATAATGAGCGTGGATTTCGCTGTGGTCGTGGTGATGCTCGCCCTTGGCCTCTTCATCGGCATCCGGCTTGTCACCGAACAGCGGGCTTTCCAGTTCATGGGTTGCCACCACGCAACCGGCGGCTTTCGGCAGGTTGAACAGCACCAGTGGTTTCTCAAGCTGCGCACGAACGGCGGCGACTTTGGCTTTGTCGGCATCGGTGGTGGCGGCGTGTTCGAAACCCACCAGGTTCATCGCCGGGCTTTCCAGTTCCAGCTCCAGGGTTTGTCCATCCAGCGCTGCGTTCAGGCGACCGACACCATGTTCGTGGGCGCCGAGGCTGCCGTGCTCATGATCATGTTCATCAACGGCGTGGGCGACCGCCAGCGGCAACAGGGCAAACGGCAGAGCGAGAAGCAGACGGCGCATGGTGGGGTCTCCGAAAAGTAAAATGAAGAACTTGTTATGTAATCTTATAACGTAAGCGCCGAGAGTTTGACCGTCTGCTTGGCGTTGCACAAGTCCCATGGGAGCATGCAAGTCAGAAATGTGCAGGAGCAGACTTATGTTGCGAATACGCGGAAGCATCGGCGACTGGCCGGTGGATTTGACGCTGGAGATGGATGACGGCGACTGGGCACGGCTCGGTGCGCAGTTGCAGGTGGTGAAACCGGAGGCCAGTGCTGCGCCGGCAAAACCGGTCAATCAGGATGAGGCGCTGTGGCAGATCGCCAAGGATTTGCTGCGCAAGGCCGGGCAATTGAGCGGGCCGGATTTGCTCGATCAGCTGGAAGGGCTGACCGGCAGTGCGGCGTCGGGCAAGCGCTTGCTGGTGCGTTTGCGTCATTGCGCTGATGTGAAGGTGACGAGCGGCGGGGATACGCCGCTCTACAGCTGGCAAGAACCAGCTACTTAATACAACGCGGCAAACAACTTGCGGCGGTACGTGGTCACCAGCGGGTGATCGTTGCCCAGCAGTTCGAACACCTGCAGCAAGGTCTTGTGCGGCAGGCCTTCGCTGTAGCTGCGATTGCGTACGAACAGCTTGAGCAACCCATCCAGCGCCGCGTCGTATTGCTGGCGGGCCAGTTGCTGGATTGCCAGCTGATAAACCGCTTCATCGTCCTGCGGATTTTTCGCCAGACGCGCTTTCAGGTCTGCCGCATCCGGCAAATCCCTGGCCTGACCGAGGAACTGGATCTGCGCCTTGGCGCCGGCCAGCGCGGCCTTGTGTTCATCGGTCTTGACCGCGTCGAGCACGATTTGCGCTTCGCCCAACTCGCCACGTTCGGTGAGGCAGCGAGCGTAGAGAATCAGCGCCTTGGCATTGGTGTTGTCTTCGCCCAACAGCACTTTGAGGATGGCTTCGGCATCGGCAAAGCGATTGTCATCGAACAGCGCCTGAGCTTGCTCAAACGGATCGGCAGCCGTCGGCGGTGGCATTTGCACGTGTGGTTCGAGCATTGCGCGTACCGCAGATTCCGGCTGTGCACCGGCAAAACCGTCCACCGGCTGACCGTCCTTGAACAGCACCACTGTCGGCAGGCTGCGAATGCCGAAGCGCGAAACGATGTCCGGCTCGACGTCGCAGTTGACCTTGGCCAGCAGTAACTCGCCCTGATAGCTCTCGGCGATGGTTTGCAGCATCGGCATCAAGGCCTTGCACGGCGCACACCATTCGGCCCAGAAATCCACCAGCACCGGTTTGTGGAAAGAGTTCTCGATCACCGACTGCTCGAAATCGGCAGTCGTGGCGTCGAAGATGTACGGCGTTTCCTGACTCATGGGGGATCTCTTGAAAGCGTGCATGGGGCAACTATACGACTTGGCGGGGTGTGGCTGAAAGTGTGGGCAGTCTGACAGATTGCCTTCGCGGGCAAGCCCGCTCCCACAGGGGAATGCGGTCAACTGTGGGAGCGGGCTTGCTCCAGGCGGCGTTCCGACGAAGCTTTTAGCTAACGCCGCGCATGGTAAAGGCTCACATGCCGAAACTCTTCGGGCTCGGCCAGATCGGGCAAGGTCATCGCTTCCAGCATCTCGATGCGTTGATACAACGGGTGGCGAAAATCCCTTACCCGTGAATCCGCCACCAGGGCTTGCTGGCCGCGACTGAGGAATTCATCGAGCAACGGCAGATTCGCCCGGTCGTACAGCACGTCGGCCACCAGAATCAGATCAAACCGATCCGCTTCGGCGAAAAAATCCGTCGAGTAGTCGAGGTGTACGCCGTTGAGTTCGGCATTCGCCCGGCACGCCGCAATCGCCAGCGGGTCGAGGTCACAGGCCACTACTTCCAACGCTCCGGCCTTCACCGCCGCAATCCCCGCCACCCCGGAACCGGCGCCGAAATCCAGCACCCGCTTGCCTTTGACCCATTCAGGGAATTCAGCGAGATAGCGGGCGACCGCCAGCCCACTGGCCCAGCAAAAACTCCAATAAGGCGGCTCATGGAGAATTCGCCGGGTTTCTTCCGGGCTGAATGCGCGGTCCATGTTGTCGCCATCGATCAGCCAAAGCTTCAGATCGGTGTCCGGCAGTTCATAGGCAACCAGCTGCGCGTCACCGAGCAGTTCACCCAGCGCCTGTTGCAGGTCGAGCGGTGCAATCATGGCGCTTTGACGAATTGCAGCTGACCCAGCATTTGCGTCGTTGGCTGCGTGATGACTTGCGGCGGCAGATGCAAAATCAGCTGGCCGGACTGGCTGGCGCGGCCACGCAGTTCAACGCGGGCACCGACCGGGAAGGATTCCGGATTGAAACGCAGGTGAAACGGCAGAATCTGATTGGTGCCGATCAGGCTGGAACTGGCCAGCAATTGTTGCGGACGGTCCTTTTCATCGACTACCAGCAGCGCCAGTTCGACTTCGGCGCCGGCCGGCACGCCTTGCAAGGTGCCGCTCAATTCACGCTGATACGCGGGCAACGGGCCGAGGTTGGCCGATTCCCTGGCTTTCTTCTGCGCGGCCTGTGGCGCGGGGCCTGGTGTCGGCGGCTGGGGCTTGGGTGCATCGCTGCTGCAGGCCACCAGCAGGCTGAAAAGACTGAGCAAAACCAGCGGTCTTAGGGACATTTTCGGCTCCAGCAAGGTGAAATCCATGGATCTAGCTCTATAGCCCGTCTGTATACCGCAAACCCTATGGCTTGTCTTGCCACGGGGATGCGCTACCATGGCCCTCCCTTTTTTTGTTGCCTGCCACCATGCACTGTCCCTTCTGCGGTGCCAACGACACCAAGGTCATCGACTCGCGTCTGGTCGCCGAGGGCGAACAGGTACGCCGCCGGCGTGAATGCCTGGCCTGCGGCGAGCGTTTCACGACGTTCGAGACGGCCGAACTGGTGTTGCCGCGCCTGATCAAAACCGACGGCAGCCGCCAGCCGTTCGACGAAGAAAAACTCCGCGCCGGCATGCAGCGTGCGCTGGAGAAGCGCCCGGTGAGTGTCGAGCGCCTGGAATCGTCGTTGGTGCACATCAAACACAAACTGCGCGCCACCGGTGAGCGAGAGGTTAAATCCCTTGTCGTCGGTGAACTGGTGATGGCCGAGCTGCAAAAGCTCGACGAAGTCGCCTACATTCGTTTCGCCTCCGTGTATCGACGCTTCCAGGACCTCAACGAGTTCCGCGAAGAGATCGATCGCCTGGCCCGTGAGCCGGTGAAAGAATGACCCCCACTTCCGAACAAGCCATCCTCGACGCTCATTACATGGCCCGCGCGCTGGAACTGGCGCGCAAAGGTCATTACACGACCCACCCCAACCCTCGGGTTGGCTGCGTGATCGTGCGTGACGGGCAAATCGTCGGCGAAGGCTGGCACGTGCGCACCGGCGAACCCCACGCCGAAGTCCACGCCCTGCACGCCGCCGGCGACAAGGCTCGAGGCGCCACCGCTTACGTGACCCTCGAACCTTGCAGCCACCACGGACGCACGCCGCCTTGTGCGGACGCGCTGGTACATGCCGGTGTGGCTCGGGTCGTCGCGGCGATGCAAGACCCGAACCCGTCGGTGGCCGGTCGAGGCATGCAGCGCTTGGCCCAGGCCGGCATCGCTACCGAAAGCGGCGTGCTGGAAGGCGAAGCACGCAAGCTCAATGAAGGTTTCCTCAAGCGCATGGAGCACGGCTTGCCGTTCGTGCGGGTCAAGTTGGCCATGAGCCTCGACGGTCGCACGGCGATGGAAAGCGGCGAAAGCCAATGGATCACCGGCCCGGCGGCACGTTCGGCGGTACAACGCCTGCGCGCGCAGGCCAGCGTGGTGCTGACCGGCGCCGACACGGTGCTGGCGGACAATGCCCGTCTCACTGTGCGTGCCGATGAGTTGGGCCTGGACCCTGAGCAAACCGCTTTGGCCATGAGCCGTCCGCCGCTGCGTGTGTTGATCGACGGTCGCCTGCGCGTGCCGCTGGACGCGCCGTTCTTCAAGGCTGGCCCGGCGCTGGTCGCCACCTGCATGGCGATTGAAGAGCAATACGCCAACGGTCCGGAATGCCTGATCGTGGCGGGCGAGGATGGCTTGGTCGACCTGCGCAAACTGCTGGTCGAACTCGCCGCCCGCGGGGTCAACGAAGTGTTGGTCGAAGCGGGCCCGCGTCTGGCCGGGGCTTTCGCTCAGCAAGGGCTGGTGGACGAGTTTCAGATTTTCATCGCTGGCAAGTTTTTAGGTTCGTCTGCGCGCCCGTTGCTGGATTGGCCGCTCGCGCAAATGAAGGATGCGCCTGAACTCAAAATCATCGAAATTCGCGCGGTTGGCGATGACTGGCGAGTCATCGCCATTCCTTCGCCAGCGGCGAGCGTATAATTCCGGGCCTGCGCCACGCGACAGCCCTGTTCTCGAGGAGGACTCCATGTTTACCGGCATCATCGAATCCATCGGCAGTATTCGTGCATTGACCCCAAAAGGCGGAGATGTGCGGGTACACGTAGAAACCGGCAAGCTCGACCTGAGCGACGTCAAACTGGGCGACAGCATCGCAGTCAACGGCGTGTGCCTGACCGCGGTTGAATTGCCAGGCAACGGCTTTGCGGCGGACGTCAGTCGCGAAACCCTCGACTGCACCGCCATGAATGATCTGAAAAGCGGCAGCCCGGTGAACCTGGAAAAAGCCCTGACCCCGACCACTCGCCTCGGCGGGCATCTGGTCAGCGGGCACGTTGATGGCGTGGGCGAAGTGGTTGCCCGTACCGAGAATGCTCGCGCTGTGGAGTTCCGCATCCGCGCTCCCAAAGAGCTGGCCAAGTACATCGCCCATAAAGGCTCGATCACCGTCGACGGCACCAGCCTGACCGTGAACGCGGTCGATGGCGCCGAGTTCATGCTGACGATCATTCCGCATACCCTGAGCGAAACCATCATGGCGTCTTACCAGCCAGGTCGCCGGGTGAATCTTGAAGTTGACTTGCTTGCCCGTTATCTGGAACGCCTGCTGTTGGGCGACAAGGCCGCAGAGCCAGCAAAGTCCGGAAACATCACTGAAAGCTTTCTGGCCGCCAACGGCTACCTCAAATCCTGAAGCTCAAATTTCGAAAGAAGGGGGGTGCCTTGTGGCGCTCAATAGCATCGAAGAACTGGTTGAAGACATCCGCCAAGGCAAGATGGTCATCCTCATGGATGACGAAGACCGCGAGAACGAAGGCGACCTGATCATGGCCGCCGAGTGCTGCCAGCCTGAACACATCAACTTCATGGCCAAGCACGCCCGTGGCCTGATCTGCATGCCGATGAGCCGCGAGCGCTGCGAACTGCTGAAACTGCCTTTGATGGCGCCGCGCAACGGTTCCGGCTTCGGCACCAAGTTCACCGTGTCCATCGAAGCGGCCACCGGCGTGACCACCGGCATCTCTGCTGCTGACCGTGCGCGCACCGTGCAAGCCGCTGCCGCAAAAGACGCCAAGGCTGAAGACATCGTCAGCCCCGGCCACATCTTCCCGCTGATGGCCCAGGCTGGCGGCACCCTCGCTCGCGCCGGCCACACCGAAGCGGCGTGCGACCTGGCGCGCATGGCCGGTTTCGAGCCGAGCGGCGTGATCTGCGAAGTGATGAACGACGACGGCACCATGTCCCGCCGCGCCGAACTGGAAGCGTTTGCTGCCGAACACAACATCAAGATCGGCACCATCGCCGACCTTATTCACTACCGGATGATCCACGAACGTACCGTTCAGCGGATTGCCGAGCAGCCGCTGGACAGCGAACTGGGCCAATTCAACCTGGTGACCTATCGTGATTCGGTGGAAGGCGACGTGCACATGGCCCTGACCCTGGGCACCGTGTGCGCCGAAGAGCCGACCCTGGTTCGCGTGCACAACATGGACCCGCTGCGCGACCTGTTGATGGTCAAGCAACCTGGCCGCTGGAGCCTGCGCGCCGCGATGGCCGCGGTCGCCGAGGCTGGAAGTGGCGTGGTGCTGTTGCTCGGTCACCCGCTCGATGGCGACGTGTTGCTGGCGCATATCCGCGAAACCGCGGAGCACGTTCCGGCGAAAAAACCGACCACCTACAGCATTGTTGGTGCCGGTTCGCAGATCCTCCGGGACCTGGGCGTACGCAAAATGCGCCTGATGAGTGCGCCGATGAAATTTAATGCGATATCCGGTTTCGATCTGGAAGTTGTAGAATACGTGCCCTCCGAATAATGACCGGTTGTTTCCAGTCCTTGATTCGCGGTTAACACATCACTGAGGGACGCGTAGAAAACGCGTCCCGGCTCTTTAAGAGATCTAACGAATGACCCTGAAGACCATCGAAGGTACCTTCATCGCCCCTAAAGGCCGCTACGCTTTGGTAGTAGGCCGTTTCAACAGCTTCGTCGTTGAAAGCCTGGTCAGCGGTGCAGTTGATGCCCTGGTTCGCCACGGCGTGAGCGAAAGCGACATCACCATCATCCGCGCACCTGGCGCCTTCGAAATTCCGCTGGTTGCGCAGAAAGTCGCTCAGAAGGGCGAATACGCGGCAATCATCGCCCTGGGCGCGGTCATTCGTGGCGGTACTCCGCACTTCGAATACGTGGCGGGCGAATGCACCAAGGGCCTGTCCCAGGTGTCCATGGAGTTCGGCGTTCCAGTCGCATTTGGCGTGCTGACCGTTGATTCCATCGAGCAAGCCATCGAACGTTCCGGCACCAAGGCCGGTAACAAAGGTGCTGAAGCTGCCCTGTCCGCTCTGGAAATGGTCAGCCTGCTGGCGCAGTTGGAGGCCAAGTGATTAGCGACGAAAGCGATCGTTTCAACCCGCGCGATCCAAAGCCTGCGGATGCCGGCAAGCCATCGAAAAGCGTCAAGCGTCGCGAAGCCCGTCAGCTCGCGACTCAGGCGCTGTACCAATGGCACATGGCCAAGCAATCTTTGAACGAGATCGAAGCGCAGTTTCGGGTCGATAACGATTTCAGCGATGTCGATGCCGCGTACTTCCACGACATCCTGCACGGCGTTCCGGCTCACAAGCCTGAAATCGACGCTGCACTGACGCCGTGCCTGGACATCACCATCGAAGAGCTGGACCCGGTTGAACTGGCCGTTCTGCGCCTGTCGACCTGGGAACTGCTCAAGCGCGTCGACGTGCCGTACCGCGTTGTGATCAACGAAGGTATCGAGCTGGCGAAAGTCTTCGGTTCCACCGACGGCCACAAGTTCGTCAACGGTGTACTCGACAAGCTGGCCCCGCGTCTGCGTGAAGCTGAAGTGAAGGCGTTCAAGCGCTGATTGGCGCTTGCAATCGCTATGGGTGAGTTTGAGCTGATCCGCAATTTCTTCGCCGCCGCGCCTTGTGCGCAGGGCGGCGAAGGCGTTGCCCTTGGGATCGGCGATGACTGCGCCTTGCTAGCTGTTCCTCCCGGGGAGCAGTTGGCCATTTCTACCGACACACTGGTTGCCGGTGTGCATTTCGCAGATCCTTGCGACCCGTTCCTGCTCGGTCAGCGCTCGCTGGCTGTGGCTGTCAGTGATCTGGCCGCCATGGGCGCCACCCCCATTGCCTTTACCCTTGCCCTGACCTTGCCGACGGTGACCACCGATTGGCTGGACGCCTACGCCCGTGGTTTGAACGTCATGGCGCAGCGCTGCGGTGTGGCGCTGGTGGGGGGGGATACCACCCGTGGGCCATTGAGCCTGACCATGACCGTGTTCGGTCGTGTGCCGGCAGGTCTGGCGTTGACCCGCAGCGGTGCGCAGCCAGGCGATTTGCTGTGCGTTGGCGGTGAGCTTGGCAACGCCGCGGGTGCATTGCCGCTGGTGCTCGGTCAGCGAATGGCTGATGCGGCCATCGCTGATCCGTTGCGTGCCCATTACTGGTCGCCGCAACCGCAGCTGGGCCTGGGCATGGCGTTGCGCGGCAGAGCTAGTGCGGCGCTGGACATCTCCGATGGCCTGCTCGCCGACTGCGGGCACATTGCCCTGGCGTCGAAAGTCGGGGTTCAGGTAGAGCGCAGTAAACTGCCATTGTCGAAGGCGCTGCTGGCCTTCCTCGGCCAGTCTGGCGCTGAGCAAGCCGCCTTGAGCGGCGGTGACGATTACGTGCTGGCCTTTACCTTGCCGCCCGCCGAGTTGCCATCATTGCTGGCGGACGGCTGGCCGATCCATGTGGTCGGCCGTGTCGTGACGGGGCAGGGCGTAGTGCTGCTCGACGCCGACGGACAAGACATCACCCCGCAAACCCGGGGCTATCAACATTTTCGGGAGACACCGTGACAGATCATCCCAAACAGGTCCCGGCGGAATTCGTGCCGCCCTCGGTATGGCGCAATCCGTGGCATTTCCTGGCGTTCGGCTTCGGCTCGGGCACCTTGCCAAAAGCACCGGGCACCTGGGGTTCGTTAGTTGCGCTGCCCTTTATCCCGTTGTGGCAGATGCTGCCCGATTGGGGTTACTGGCTGATGCTCGGCATCACCATGCTGTTTGGCTTCTGGCTGTGCGGCAAGGTCGCCGACGATTTGCGGGTACACGACCACGAAGGCATCGTCTGGGACGAAATGGTCGGGATGTGGATCACCCTGTGGCTGGTGCCGGAAGGCTGGTACTGGTTGCTCGCCGGATTTTTGGTGTTCCGCTTTTTCGACATTCTCAAGCCTTGGCCGATTCACTGGATCGACCGGCATGTGCACGGCGGCGTCGGTATCATGCTCGATGATGTATTGGCCGGGGTGTTTGCGTGGTTGGCGATGCAGGGGCTGGTTTGGATTTTTGCCTGACGGGCAAAACTGTAGCGCTTGATTAACCCTGTGGGAGCGAGCCTGCTCGCGATGACGGTGTATCAGCCGGCATCAATGGTGAAAGACAGACCGCTAACGCGAGCAGGCTTACTCCCACAGGGGGCTGTGGTGGTTTGAGATCTAACTTTTTGATTGTTATGCCCCATAATTCAGCCTAAGCGTCTGTTGGAACGTGCTGTTACAATGCCGCGTCTGCGAATCTCCAGTACTTATTGATCAGGAGCACACCGGTGCCTGTCGTTTTTGTCGCCGCTTCCAAGCTGCCAACGCCTTTTGCGCAATTCACCATGCACGGCTTTCTCGATGAGGAAAACGGGCGCGAGCACGTTGTGCTGAGCCTGGGTGAGTTCGCCGACGGTGCCCCGGTACTCGGCCGGTTGCACTCCGAATGCCTGACCGGCGATGCCTTGTTCAGCCAGCGTTGCGACTGCGGCTCGCAACTCGAGGCCGCCTTGCAGGCCATCGCCCGTGAAGGCCGAGGCGTGTTGCTGTACTTGCGTCAGGAAGGTCGTGGCATTGGCCTGCTGAACAAGATCCGCGCCTATGAATTGCAAGATGGCGGCGCCGATACCGTTGAAGCCAACGAACAGTTGGGCTTTGCCGCCGATCAGCGCGACTACGCCATGTGCCTGCCGATGCTGCAGCACTTGGGCGTGAAATCCCTGCGTCTGATGACCAATAACCCACGCAAGGTCAAAGCGTTGACCGACATGGGCATCGTGGTCTCCGAGCGCGTGCCGCTGCATACCGGTCATAACCCGCATAACAAACTCTACCTGGCCACCAAGGCCAGCAAGCTCGACCACATGATGGGCAACGAGCACCAGGGCGAGGCAGACCGGGCGTGACCCGCGGTCAGGTTCGGCGGCGACTGTCCGTCAATTGGTGGCAATACCTGGCGCTGGCCTTGGTGCCGCTGTTCGTGATCAACGGCGTATTCGGCCAGAGCGAGGCGATCCTGCCGGTGCTGGCGATGCCGTTGTTCATCGCCGGTGTGGCTTCGATGTTTGTCAGCCTGAAATTCTTCGGCGGCTACAAACACGCGTTGATCGCCACTCAAAAAGCCCTCGATACCCCTGAAGAACCTGCTGCCTGGATCGCCCTGGCTGCCAAGCGTCGCACGGCATTCCTGGCTGCCGGCCTGCCGGCCTGGATCGCTGCGCTGGCGGTATTCGTCGGTCTCGAAGCCGTGCCGTTGATGCTGCTGGCGCTGTCGACCCTGGTGCTGTTTTACCTCTACCGTATTCCGCGTCAACTCGGCTGATGCGGCCCGTCTGGCTGGCGGTTTTGCTGCTGGCCGTCAGTGGCCCGACGGCGGCGGTCGAACGCGTTGTCAGCCTCGCGCCGTCGCTTTCTGAAATCGTTGTTGAACTGGGTTCGGCTGACCTGCTGGTGGGTGTGCTGGATGCCGGTGAGCGTCCCGCCGAGCTCAAAGACCTGCCTTCGGTTGGCCGCTATGGCCAGCTGGACATGGAGCAATTGCTCAGTCTCAAGCCCGATCTGTTGTTGCTCTGGCCCGGCAGCGTTGGCCCGGCCCAGCGTGAACAGCTCAAACGGTTGAACATCCCGACCTACGTGGCGGAACCGCACAACCTTGAACAACTCACTGCGCAGATTGAGGCGATCGCCTCACAACTCGGCCGTCCGGAGCGTGGTGTTTCATTGGCTGAAAAGTTGCGTCAGCGGCTGGATTCGCTGCGCCAGCGTTATCGTCGAGATGTGCCATTGCGGGTGTTTTACCAGGTCTGGGATCGGCCGCTGTACACCGTGGGTGGCGGGCAGATCATCAGCGATGCGCTTGAAGTGTGCGGGGCGCGCAATGTGTTTGCCGACCTGACGCTACCGGCGCCGCAGGTCAGTGTCGAAGCGGTATTGCAACGCAATCCAGAAGTGATCCTGGCCAGCGATCAGGCGCAGCTTGATGCGTGGAAAGCCTGGCCGCAGGTTGCCGCAGTGGCGCAGAGGCAATTGCTGTTGGTAACGGATAAAGGCCTGGAGCGGCCGAGTGGGCAGATGATCGAAGCGACGGCCAATCTCTGTCAGCTGATTTCGCCTTCACGCTGATCGTTCCCACGCTCTGCGTGGGAATGCCGCCATGGACGCTCCGCGTCCGCTCTTGATGTGACGCAGAGCGTCACGGGATGCATTCCCACGCGGAGCGTGGGAACGATCGTGGGCTAAAGTTCTGGTGTCCAGGTCACCCCAAACATCCACGCCCGACCTTCCTCGCGATACCCATACTGGCTACCTTCATGGCTGTACAGCGCCCGGCTGTAACCCTTGTCCAGCAGGTTATCGACCTTCAGCTCAAGCTTGATCTCACGGTTCAATTCCCAACTGCTGCGCAACCCCAGCAACGCGTACCCGCCCAACGGCTGCTGATTGTTCTCATCGTCATAGCTGCTGCTCACCGCTTGCCAGCTGGCGCCGAGCCCTAGCCGGTCGAACTGCCGATCCAGATCCAGGCTCAAGGTCCGCCGCGCGCGCCGAGCCAGGGTGTGGCCGCTGTCGCGATCCCGCGGGTCGATGATCGCTACGCCGAGGTTGCTCTGCCAGCCGAACAGTTCCTGTTTCAACGCCGCTTCGAAACCGTTGATGCGTGCCTGCGCGACGTTCTGCGGCCGGTTGTTACTGCCGAAAATAATCGCGTCTTCCAGGTCCGTACGGTAAAGCGAAGCTTCCAGGCGAGCAGTGTCGGTCAGCTGACTGCGCCATTGCAGCTCGTAGCTTTTCGACGTCTCGGGTTTCAGATCCGGATTACTGAAATCGGGGTAATACAGGTCATTGAACGTCGGCGCGCGGAAGCCTTCACTGTAGGTCAGCAATACATCGTTGTCCGGATTCAGCGGCAGAGTGAAGGTGCCGCTCCAGCTGTTCTGGCCACCGAACTGCTGGTTCTGATCGCGGCGCAGGCCCAGTTCGGTGGAGAAACTGTCCGCCTGGTAATGATGTTGAATGAACGCGGCGCGGTTCCAGCGGCTGTCCTCGTCGAATGGCGTGCTGCTGTTGACCCGGTCCTCGTACCAGTCGCCGCCGAGGATCAGGCTGTTGCGCTCGTCGAGGGTCAGGTCGTTCTGCCAGTTCACCGAGTCGCGGTACGTGTTGAACACACTGCGTTCATCGCTGAGCTTGTCGAGGGTCTTCTCGCGGTTTTCGCTGTGGCCGAACTCGACGCGGGTTTTCCACAGGTCATTGATCCGCGCATCGACGTAACTGCTGACGCTGCTCACCGCGAAGTCGCTGTAGGGCTGCTGCTGGACTGACTCGAACGTGTCCATGTCGAAGCGGCCGAACGGATTGTCGAACTCGCTTTTGCCACGGTTATCCAGCAGGTTGGCGCCGATTTCGATGTCATCGGTGAGGGCGTGACTCAGGCTCAGACTCATCGATTTGTTGCGGTACTCGTCGTGATCGCCATCGCTGGGATACGACTCGCGGGTGCGATTGATGCCGGCGGTTTCATCAAGGCTGGCGCCGAGGTTGAATCGGGTTTGCTCGTCGCCGCCGGACAGCCCGAGGCTGCGTTCCCAAGTCTGGTTGCTGCCAAAACCCACGTGCATTCGTGGTTGCAGGCCTTGCTTGTCGCCGCGACGTGTGAAGATCTGGATCACCCCGCCAATCGCATCGCTGCCATAAATCACCGAGCGGGAGCCGCGCAACACTTCCACGCGCTCGACCTGTTCGATGTTGATGTGTTGCAGGTTGCTGTCGCCGGAGGTGGAGTTGCCGATGCGCTGGCCGTCGACCAGCACCAGGCTCTGGGCCGATTTGGTGCCGCGAATGTAAATCCCCGGCAGACTGCCGCGCCCGCCGGTTTGCCCGACTTGTACGCCCGGCACACGACGCAGCAAGTCAGTCACGTTGCTTGGTTGCAGACGATCGATGTCTTCGCGGGTGAACACGGTGTTGGCGGCGCTGCTGTCATTGCGCGCTTCGACCTGACGGTTGGCGCTGATCAGCACGTCGGGGAGCTTCAGGGCCTGGTCGCGTTCGAAGGTGTCGGCCAAGAGTTGGCCAGCCGGCAGGAGGGCCAGCGCCAGGGCAAAAGGAGAGAGTTTCATGAACAGTCCGTCGGCGCTTTAAAGCGAATACATTTTTGAGGTTGCACAAAACTCTGTGGGAGCGGGCTTGCCCGCGATGACGGAGTGTCAGTCAATGAATAAGTCGACTGTCATTCCGCTATCGCGGGCAAGCCCGCTCCCACAGGTTTTGTATATGTCTTAGAGGTTCAGCAGCTGCAGGCGCTGACGCACCGCTTCTTCGATCCCAACCTCATCCAGTCCGCATTCAGCCAGCATTTGCGCAGGCTTGGCGTGTTCCACATAGGCATCCGGCAAGCCCAGGTGCAGCATCGACTTGAGGATGTTTTCGCGGGCGAGAAACTCGCTGACGGCGCCACCGGCACCGCCCATGATCGCGTTCTCTTCGATGGTCACCAGCAATTCATGGCTGCCAGCGATTTCGCGCACCAGTGCTTCATCGAGCGGTTTGACGAAACGCATGTCGACCACAGTGGCATCCAGCGTCTCGGCGACTTTCAGCGCCTCGGCCAGTTGCACGCCGAACACCAGCAGGGCGACTTTGCTGCCCTGACGACGAACCACACCCTTGCCGATTTCGATCGGCTCGAGGTCTTTCTCGATCGTCGCGTTCGGGCCAGAGCCGCGCGGATAACGCACCGCCGCCGGGCCGTTGAACAAGTGGCCGGTGGTGAGCATCTTGCGCAGTTCGTTTTCGTCGCTCGGGGTCATCACCAGCATGCCGGGGATGCAGCGCAGGAACGACAGGTCGAAGCTGCCCGCGTGAGTCGGGCCGTCTTCGCCCACCAGACCCGCGCGGTCGATGGCGAACAGGACGTCGAGGTTTTGCACCGCCACATCATGCACAAGCTGGTCGTAGCCACGTTGCAGGAACGTCGAATAAATCGCCACCACCGGTTTCGCGCCTTCGCAGGCCATGCCAGCAGCGAGGGTGACGGCGTGTTGCTCGGCAATCGCCACATCGAAATAGCGCTGCGGAAAACGCTCGCTGAAGGCCACCAGGTCGGAGCCTTCCTTCATCGCGGGAGTGATGCCCACCAACCGCGGATCAGACGCGGCCATGTCGCACAGCCATTCACCAAATACGCCGGAATACTTTGGCCCGCCAGCTTTCTTCGGCGCGGCGGCCGGAGCGTCCAGCGGTTCGAGTTTGGTGATCGCGTGGTAACCGATCGGGTCGACTTCCGCCGGGGCGAAGCCTTTGCCTTTCTTGGTGACGACGTGCAGGAACTGCGGGCCTTTGAGATCGCGCATGTTGCGCAGGGTGGCGATCAGGGTCGGCAGGTCATGGCCATCGATCGGGCCGATGTAGTTCCAGCCCAGCTCTTCAAACAGCGTGCCGGGAACCAGCATGCCTTTGGCGTATTCTTCGGTGCGACGGGCGATTTCCCAGGCGCCGGGCAGGCGCGACAGGACCTTTTTGCTGCCTTCGCGCATGCTCGCGTACGTGCGGCTGGAAAGAATCTTCGCCAGGTAATTCGACAGCCCGCCAACGTTGCGCGAGATCGACATGTCGTTGTCGTTGAGGATCACCAGCATGTTGGCGTCCACTTCCGGCGCATGGTTCAGCGCCTCGAAGGCCATGCCGGCGGTCAGTGCGCCATCGCCGATCACGGCGATCGCCTTGCGATCACTGTTTTGCAGGCGGGCGGCAATGGCCATGCCCAGCGCTGCGCTGATCGAGGTGCTGGAGTGGCCGACGCCAAAGGTGTCGTACTCACTCTCGGAACGACGCGGGAAGGCCGCGACGCCGTCCTTCTGGCGCAGGGTGCCCATGCGCTCGCGACGGCCGGTGAGGATTTTGTGCGGATAGGCCTGATGACCCACGTCCCACACCAGCCGGTCGTCCGGGGTGTCGAAGACGTAATGCAACGCGATAGTCAGCTCGATGACGCCCAGGCCAGCACCGAAATGCCCGCCGGTCTGACCGACCGTGTAGAGCAATTCCAGGCGCAACTCATCGGCCAGGGTTTCCAGCTCGGCTTCGCCTAACCGGCGCAGGCCGTCCGGCGTGTTGGCACGGTCGAGCAGGGGCGTGGTCGGGCGCTTGCGGGGAATCTCATGAAACGTCGTGGGCATCAGGCGAATCGTTATAGGTATAAAAGATGCGGCAGTTTACCTGATGCATCGCCCCCTGCCCACGCGTTGCTTTTAACTTGGCGGATACGCCGTCAGCTGCGCCGGTCGACGATGTAGCGGGCCAGATCGCGCAATGGCTCGGCCGCCGCGTCAAACGGTCGCAGCGCGTGCAGGGCCTGATCACGCAGTTCCAGGGCGTAAGCCTTGGCGGCGTCGAGGCCGAGCAGGGCTGGATAAGTGGGCTTGTCGCGAGCAATGTCGGCGCCTTGGCGCTTGCCGAGGGTTTCGGTATCGCTTTCGACGTCGAGAATGTCGTCCTGCACCTGGAACGCCAGGCCAATGGCCTGCGCGTAAGTCTGCAAGGACTTCAGTTCGTCCTTCTCGGCGCGGCCGCTGGCCAGGGCGCCGAGTTTGACGCTGACCTCGATCAGGGCGCCGGTCTTGTGCCGGTGCATGTATTCGAGGGCTTTCTGATCGAGTTTCAGACCGACCGAACCGAGGTCGATGGCTTGACCGCCGACCATGCCGGCCGGGCCTGCGGCCACTGCGAGAGCGCTGACCATTTGCAGGCGAACATCAGTGTCAGAGTTGCTCAGGCGCGGATCGAGCAGGGCGCTGAAGGCCAGGCTCTGCAAGCCGTCACCGGCCAGAATCGCGCAGGCTTCATCGAATTTTTTGTGAGTGGTTGGCTGGCCGCGACGCAGATCGTCGTCGTCCATGGCCGGCAAATCGTCATGCACCAGGGAGTAAGCGTGAATCAGCTCCACCGCGCACGCTGCGCCGTTGGCCTGCTCAGCCTTGCCGCCCAGCGCTTCGCACGCGGCGTAGGCCAGCAGCGGGCGAACCCGTTTGCCGCCATTCATCACGCTGTAGCGCATGGCTTCGTACAGCCGCGCGAGTTCAGGGCTCGGCGCAATGAACAGGGTTTCCAGTGCAGCATTGACGCGGGCCTGGCTGGTCGCCGAATACGCTGCAATCATTCTGGCTGATCCGCGTCGAAGGGTTCCTCGGCCAGCTCTCCATCACGTTCGAGCAGCACCTGAACCTTTAGCTCGGCCTGGGCCAGCGCCGCCTGGCAATCGCGGGTCAGACCGATGCCTTGCTCGAAAGCCGTCAGCGAGTCTTCCAGCGACAATTCGCCGTTCTCCAGACGCTCTACCAGCGTTTGCAGGTCAGCGAGAGATTGTTCGAAATCCAGTGCAGCTTTTTTGCGGGCCATGGCGGCTATTTCCGGTTGACGTTAAACCGGCGCGACACTAGCAGACATGGGGGTTATGGGCAAATGAGCGGGGCGTTTCGGCCACTGCGCTTGGGGGGAGAACGCGACCCTGTGGCGAGGGGGCTTGCCCCCGTTCGACCACGAAGCGGTCGCAAATTGCTGAATGTGGGATGCCTGATGAAACGCGGTGCCTGTTTTTGGGGTTGCTTCGCAACCAACGGGGGCAAGCCCCCTCGCCACAGGGTTTGGTGTCTCCGGGGAATGATGTGGGGGTTCGGCTCACTTTATAAGCCGAATACCCTCGCTATTCGGCTCACGCCCAACAATCACCGTGAATCCCACCGCAAAATTAGATGTATCCGATTGTTAAAAAACCGCCAAATGGCTAATCTTCGCGCCTTCTACGACCCGAAAGTCATGGGTCTTTCTGACGAAACGCAGTTTTTTTGGATCTGTAACGCGCCGAGGATCGGGTGCAAGGTTTCGTTATGCATGGCAGGAGGCGTCACATGCGTTCATTTCTTCTATTGCTGATGGGGCTTGTCTGCGCGACAGCTGCCTGGGCCGAGCCGACGGCCGAGTTGTCGGAGCCGGTCGGCGGCTGGCGCTACAACGGCCTGCTCGATCGCAGCGAATACCCTCAAGTTGCCTATCCGACGCCGCCTATCGACCGAGGGGTGCAACGCAATCGCACCATGATCCAGGGCCAGCTCAAGGCCATCGGCACTCAGCGAGGGCCACATGCGCTGGCCGTCAACGGCAATCCGCTGAATCTGTACACCGACGGCCAGGGGCGTTTCGCCCGGCCGTATGCGTTTGGCGCGGGGTCCAACAGCGTTGAAGTACGCAGCGCTGAAGGCAAGTCGCTCAAGCGCGTTCAATTCTATGAAGCCAACAACCTGCGCACCCCGGCGCGGATTCGCGTGGTGTTGGGCTGGGATGACCCGAAAGCCGAGCTTGACCTGCACATCGTGACCCCGGACGGCCAGCACGCGTTCTGGGCTCGCCCGGCGATGAGCAACGGCGGCGGCCTGGACCCGGACGGTGTCGATGGTCCCGGCCCGGAAATGTTCACCATGACCGCGCCGATGCACGGCACCTATCTGGTTTACGTGAACTATTGGGGCAACTTCGGCAGTGGCGGCTATAACTTCGATGAAACCAGCAACCAGAACGAGGTGATCACCTCGCAGATCAACCTGGTGCTCAACGAAAACACTGTCGACGAAAAACGCGAGACCTTCATCGTGCCCCTGCGGGCCATCGGTGACCTGCTGCTGGTCAAGACTTTCAACTATTAAGCATCCCGCTCCACGGATGACATCGGGTTTTGTGAACATGAGCGATAACACTGTTTCTCCGGCCGCCGAAACGCCTGCAGCCAAAACTCCTCGCCGCTGGCCGGTGCTGCTGGCCGGGCTGATCCTGGTGGCGGGCGTCGCGGCCGGGTTGGGCTGGTTCATGCACAAACCCAAGGCGCCGCCGGCGGAGTTGGCCAGCGACAAACTGGGCATGAGCCGGCCGGACGGTCTGCTCGAAACCCACTCCTTGAGCCAGTTGCCCAAGGATTTGCTGGCGGTGCCGTTCCTCAAGGAAACCCTGACCGAAGATTTCGTCTTCTATTACGAAGCGCACGCCGATCGCCTCGGCTTGATCGGCAGTCTGCGGCGGATCATTTACGAACATGACCTGAAATTGCAGGACAGCCTGATCGAGCAGCTCTTCGATCAACCGGCAGACGTGGCGCTGTGGCGTGGGGCGGATGGTCGCCTGAAAGACTTTTTGTTGGTGATGGATCGCGGTGGTCTGGCCAAGGTGCTGGAGCCGCTGGCGAAAGTAGCGCTGGATGATTCGCAGCTGACCCAATTGGTTGAAATCAAAGTTGCCGGCGATGTGGTGCCGCTTTATCAACTCACCTACAACCACAGCAAAGCGCTGCTGTTCGCCTCGCATGGCGACAAACTGGTGGTGCTGTCCAATCCGGCCAAACTGTATGACGCCGGCCACGGTCCGGTCGAAGAACCCGGCATGGTGTCGACTGAATCGCTGGAAGCACTGCTCGGCGGCCAGAAACTCTTCCCCGAAGCCTTCGGCCTGCCACCGCGCACGCCTGAGGTGAAACAACGCCTGTCGGTCAATTCCAGCGTTCTGGCCATGGGGTATCAGCGCTTCATCCCGAACTTCGCCGGGCTGCGTTTCGACATGGACGACAAGGGCTGGCACAGCTTCCTGGCCATGGACGAACTGGACGACCAGCCGGATTTCGATTTCAAGCCGATCTGGCAAGCCATGCCCATGGGGGCCAGTGCCTGCGTCGCCTTGCCGCTCGCCGCCGAACAACAAAAACCACTACTGGTAAAACTCGGCGCGGAAGAAAAAGTGGCCCAGGCCCTGACCGAACACATGGCCGGTGCCGCTGGCCTGTGCTGGTACGCCGATTCGCGGTTGTACACGCCGCTGCTGGTGGCCAGCCTGAACGATGACGACAGCGCCAAACTCGACGGCGACCTGGGCAATCTGTTCGGCTCGATGGTCGGCGCCTACGAAGGCAACGTTGAAGAGCACGCGTTCCCGGTGATCGAGAAACAGCAAGGCCCAACCCACCAATGGCAGCGTCAGGTCAGCTCCAATTTCGGTCCTTACAAGGCCAAGGATGCTGAGAACCCGGACGCGATCACCGGCAAGGCGTTCATGAAAGTCAGCCTGGCGCGCCACGGTTCGACGCTGCTGTTTTCCCTCGACGACAAGCTGGTGGACAAAGCCCTCGGTACCCTCGACAAACGCTTCCCGCCGATGGCCGACGTGGTGCCCAAAGACCTGCTGATGCCGGTCTACTTCGGCCCGGATTCCATGGCGCAACTGATGCAACAGGAAACCCTCGACAGCCTGCCGCAGGACATGGAACCGGTGTTCTACAACGCCGCGCAAACCTACCTGATCCCGAAACTGCGCAAGCTCGGCGGCTACGGCAAATACGCCCTGACCTTGCCTGAAGGCAGCGAACCCGACGGCCACTGGCAATGGCTGCCACTGGAATGGAAAGCCCTGTGACAGCACTTATCCGAGGCCTCGGCCTGCTGGCGATGTTGCTGGGCAGTCGCGCATTCGCCGGTGACGCCGCACCGCTGGACCCGCAGCAATCCCAGGTGTTCCGCGCCTGGTTCGTGCGCATCGCCCAGGAACAACTGACCCAAGGCCCGAGCCCGCGCTGGTATCAGCAGGACTGCGCCGGCCTGGTCCGTTTTGCCGCCAACGAAGCGCTGAAAGTCCACGACGACAAATGGCTGCGCAGCAATGGCCTGTCCAACCGTTACCTGCCGCCAGAGCTGCAACTGAGCGAGGCGCAACGCGGCCTCGCCCAGCAATGGCAGCAGGGCGGCGGCAAGGTCGGGCCCTACGTCAACGCGATCAAACTGATTCAGTTCAACAGCCATTTGATCGGCCGCGATCTGGCGCAAGCCCGGCCCGGCGACCTGATGTTTTTCGATCAGGGCGACGACCAGCATCTGATGATCTGGATGGGCCGCTACATCGCCTATCACACCGGCACCACCACCCCCACTGACAACGGCATGCGCTCCGCAAGCCTGCAGCAACTCATGACATGGAAGGACACCCGATGGATACCCGACGCAGCCAACCCCAACTTCATCGGCGTCTATCGACTGAACTTCCTCTCCCAATGATCGGTGCCCGCATGTTGCGTTTTCTGCCTCTGCTATTGGTCCTGGTGCTGCCTTTTTCGGCGGTCAACGCCGAAGACACCGTCGAGCCAAGCGGCTACACGCCGGTGGCCGGCGAAAGCTTTTTCCTGCTGGCCGACAGCAGTTTTGCCAGCGACGAACAGGCGATGGTTCGCCTCGAAGCACCGGGTCGCGACTACCGTCGGTTCCGCATGGAGCCTTACGGCGGCGCCGACATTCGCGTATATCGCATCGACAAACCACTGGATTTCCTCAAGCGCCAGAAGAACCTGCACCGCGTAGTCAGCGACGGCCAGTTCAAGGGTGAAGGCCTGTCGAACACCCTCGCGTACCTGTGGGACAACTGGTACCGCAAATCCCGTCGGGTGATGCAGCGCGCGTTCTCCTACGAATCGCGTAAGCAAGTTACCGAGGAAGTGCCGGAACTGAAGATGGGCGCCGCCATGGCCGCGCCAACGCCTTACGACGCTCAGCCGCAATTCGCGCTGATTCCGGGCTTGCCGGTGGTCAGCCAATTTCGCTATCCGCTGTGGCAAGCCAAACCGATCCAGCCGCCTGAAGGCGTGAACCTGGCCGGTTCCTCCAGTGAGTTCGTCAGCGTTGCACCGGGCAACGTGTACATCCCGTTGGGCAATCTGAAACCGGGCCTGTACCTGGTGGAAGCGCTGATCGGCAAATACCGTGCGACCACCATGGTCTTCGTCTCCAACACCGTGGCCGTGAGCAAGATTGCCGGTGATGAATTGCTGGTGTGGGCCGCGCGCAAACACCAAGGCAGTTCGGTGCCGAAGGTGAATGTGCTGTGGACCGATGGCCTCGGCGTGATGAGCAGTGGCGCCACTGATGCCGATGGTTTGCTGCGTCTGAAGCACGTCAGCCCGGAGCGTTCATTCGTGATTGGCGAGGACGAAGAGGGCGGGGTGTTTGTCTCCGAAAACTTCTACTACGACAGCGAAATCTACGACACCAAACTCTATGCCTTCACCGATCGGCCGCTGTACCGGCCGGGGGATTGGGTGTCGCTGAAGATCGTCGGTCGCGAGTTCAAGAACGCCCGCGACTCTGTGCTGCCGACTGCAGCCGACGTCAACGTGACCGTGCTCGATGCCACCGGTACGGCGCTGCAATCGCTGGCGCTGAAACTCGATTCCAAGGCCGGCACTCAAGGCCGTTTCCAGTTGCCGGATAACGCGGTAGCGGGTGGTTACGAGCTGCGTTTCAACTACAAGGACCAGGCCTACAGCAGTGCCTTCCGTGTCGCCGAATACATCAAGCCGCACTTCGAGATTTCCCTGAACCTGGCCAAGCAGGATTACCGCACTGGCGAACCGGTGAAGGGCAGCCTCGTGCTGCTGTACCCGGACGGCAAACCGGTGGCGAACGCCAAGTTGAGCCTGAGCCTGCGCGCCCAACAACTGTCGATGGTCGACAACGAACTGCAATACCTCGGGCAATTCCCGGTGGAGCTGACCAGCACCGAACTGACCACCGATTCCAAGGGCAACGCGACGCTGGATCTGCCGGCGGCCGAGAAGCCGAGCCGCTACATGCTCACTGTGTTCGCCAGCGATGGTGCGGCGTATCGGGTCAAGACCACCAAGGAAATCCTCATCGACCGCGGCGCGGCGAGTTTCAGCCTGCGCGCGCCCCAGCGTTTTAGCGCGGTGGGCGACAAGGTTGTGTTCAGCTACTTGAACGAAGGCGGCAGCGAACAAAGCAAAGCGGTGACGCCGAGCAGCTATAGCTGGGTGCGCCTGGAAGACCAGACGGTTGGCGAAGGCAAACTCGCCGCGAAAGACAAAGGCTTCACCCTGGCCTTCGACCGTCCGGGTACTTACAACCTGACGTTGAAGGATGACCATGGCCGCGTGGTGGGCGCCACTGGTCATTCGGTCACGGGTGACGGCGTCAAAGCCGTGCCGGGCACCGTGGAAATTGTCCTCGATAAACCCGAGTACAAGTCTGGCGACGAAGCGCTGGCATTGATCACGTTCCCTGAACCGATCATCGATGCGCTGCTGTCCTTGGAGCGCGACAAGGTCGAGGCCACAGCGCTGCTGTCCAAGGGCGGCGACTGGCTGAAAATGGAAAAACTCAGCGAGACCCAATACCGCGCGCGGATCCCGGTGAAGGACAATTTTGCGCCGAACCTGACGTTCTCGGTGCTCTACACCAAGGGCGGTCAGTACAGCTTCCAGAACGCCGGCATCAAGGTAATCGCGCCGCAAATCGACGTGGCCATCGTCACCGATAAAGAGGCGTATCAGCCGGGCGATACCGTGTCGGTGGACTTGACCACACAGTTCGCTGGCAAGCCAGTTCCAGCGCACCTGACGGTCAGCGTGGTGGACGAAATGGTCTACGCGTTGCAACCGGAAGTGGCGCCGACCATCGACCAGTTTTTCTACCACCCGCGCCGCAACAACGTGCGCACCAGCGCCAGTCTGTCGTTCATCAGCTACGACGTGGCATTGCCGGGCAGCCCTGGCGCGCCGGGCAAAGCCAACCGCAGCGAGCGCGGCGTGAAAGTGCTGGAGCGACCGCGTCGGGAAGACGTCGACACTGCCGCGTGGCAGCCGGAGTTGATCACCGACGCCAACGGCAAAACCCGTTTCACCTTCAAGATGCCGGACTCGCTGACCCGCTGGCGCATCACCGCCCGGGCCATCGCCGATGACGGTCAGGTCGGGCAGAAGAAGCAATTCGTACGCTCGGAAAAACCGCTGTACCTGAAGTGGAGCGGCCCGACCAAATTCCGCAACGGCGACAAACCGGATCTCGGCGTGTTCGCGTTCAGTCAGGCCGAGAAACCGGTCAAGGCTGAGCTGGTGATTCATTTCGGCGGTAGCGAACAACGCGTCCCCGTGACGCTGAACAACGGCATCAACTACATCGCGCTACCGGCGTTTGCGTTGGCCAGTGGCGAGTGGACGGCTGAGCTGGTGCAGGACGGCAAAACGGCTGATGCCCTGGCTGTGCGGCTGACCGCGACCGGCGAAGGCTGGCAGGTGACGCAGAGCCAAAGCCTGGACGTGGCCAGCGGTGATACGCCGCTGACCTTGCCAGCGGATGCGACGGAGATTCGCCTGCGTCTGGATGACAGTCCGCAAGCGCTGTTCCGCTCGGCACTCGACGATCTGTTGGGTTACCCGTACGGCGGAGTCGAACAAACGGCCAGTCGTTTGCTGCCGCTGAGCATTGCGTATCCGACCTTGTCGTCGAATCCGCAAATCCGTGATCGCTTGCGTCTGATCATGCAGAACAGCCGTCTGCGCCTGGTGCAAATGGCCGGGCCTTCGGCGAGCTTCACCTGGTGGGGCATGGACGGTGAACCGGATGCGTTCCTCACCGCTTACGCTTACTACGCCGACTGGCACGCCAGCAAAGCCTTGGAACTGAGCCTGCCGCCGGAGCATTGGCAGCGGGTGCTGGAAGTCTATTCGAAGCAGGCGAAAAACACGCCGCTGTTGCAGCGGGCGCTGATTCTGTCGTTCGCCAAACAGATGCAATTGCCGGTGAACACCTTGCTCAGCGGTTTGATGGATGACTTGGCGAAATCAGGCGAGGGCCATGCGGCGAATCTGATGGAGGATGGCGAAGACAGTATCGTCATGAGCGATCCGGATTCGGCGTTGGGTCTGGCGGCTGCTCGTGCGCTGACGGCCTCTTTGGCTAAGCAATCGAAGGTGACTCTGCCAGACGCCTTCAATCGTCAACTGGCTGATGCGCAACAGCGTTTGGCCGTCAGCTCGCAGCCGTTTGCCGAAGCCTTGAACCTGTCGCTGCAAGCCTTCGATCAGGCTCACGCGCAAGCATTGTTGCAACGATTGTTGCCACAGCAATCGACCCTGGAACGCGCATTGGCGCTGACCTGGTTGCAGCGCAGCATCGAACAGGCTTCGCCCACCATTGCACTGGCACCGGGTGAAGGCTGGAAGAAAAAGTACGGTGATACCGGTGAGATTTACTGGACGTGGCAGGGTGCTGAGACAGTGCCCGCCGTGCTGTCGCTGACCGGTACGCAAGAGCGTCCGTTGCGAGCGGCCTTGAGCTTCCAGACCCAACAACCGCTGGTTGATCCGATGGCCGTAACCATCACCCGACGGCTGTCGCGTCTGGTGCCGGGCGACGAAGCCTTCACCTTCAAACTGGAAGCGGTCGGCAACAAACCGTTGTCCAGCGACAGCCTGTATCTGGACGAAGTGATCATCACCAGCAAAGCCGCCAAACCACTGCGCTACGGCATGCTCGAAGTGCCGCTGCCACCGGGCGCCGATGTCGAGCGCACCACGTGGGGTATCAAGCTCATGGGCAAGGCGGGCACCGAACCATCCGCGTTGGAGAAAGCGCGTTTCGAGCCGGGGCAAATGGCTTATGCGATTCCGGTGGATGCCTTGAGTGGCGAATTGCGTCTGCGTCATTTGGTGCGTTTCTCGCAGAAGGGTCAGTTCAACCTGCCGCCGGTGCGATTCACTCAGGTCTACGCGCCCCAGCATCAGGCTCAGGAACAGAAACCGGCCCTGGGCCAGGTCACGGTCAACTGACATGACCCGACCTCTGGTCTGGTGGCTGCTTTGCTTGATCCCTGCGCTGGCGACAGCGCAGGACGAACCGCTGCGGCTGGGCTTTAAGGGTGAGTTGCTGTCGTTGAGCCAGACTCAGGTGATCGCGCGCGAGCCGTTGCCTGCTGATCTGCAGACGCCGCTGGGCAGTGTGTGGAAGTTGTTTGTCTATGGCTGGCTGGTGGAGACCAACGCCCATGAGCCGGCTTACGAATGTCGCGGTCAGTCGAAAGACGAAGTTTATTGCTGCACGGCGGGCGGCAAGATTGAGCGCGATCAGGCCTTGGTGAAGTCGTGCGGTTTATATTTTGAGCCTGCGCGGTTGGGTATTTCTGATGCTGGTTGGCGGGAGTATTGGCAGGCACGTAAGGCGCCGGAGTGGTTGCTGAATTTGCCTTCGTTGCAGCCTGCTACGCGAGTATCGGTGGCTGAATTGCTTAAGGTGCTAGCCGTGATGCCAGCGCAGGATCAAGCGCGGCGGGTGTTGCTGGATGTGGTGTTGAATGCGGCTGACGGCAATGTCGTGGGCGAACTCGGTGGCCGGTTGCGGGTGAAAACCTGGAGCTGGTTGGGGGATCAGGACCCTTCGTCGCGCCAGGGTGGGTTTGCCGGGTGGACGGTGGATGGCACGCCGGTTTGGGCGGGTGGGCGTGGGACCAGTCAAATGGTCTTGCGTCACTTCGGTGGGGCGTTGGCGTCGGTGTTGCCGGTGAGTTGGCCTTCGGAGGCAGGACGCTGTGTCGAGGTGGGGCTGTTTTCACGCTACCCCATCGGGCGCGTTCTGGCGGGAGATCGTGTTGTTGAGTCCGGGCCCTTGCTGGGCGATTACCGCGTCGAATTCACCAATGGCAACCAACTCGATATCCACAGCGACGGCGAACTGTTTTTGCTGAAAGACCAACTGATCGCCCGTCTGGACCGCGAAGAATATGTCGCCCGTGTCCTGCAACGCGAAGCCAGACCCGAACCCGCCGAAGCCGCCAAGGCTTTGGCCATCGCCATCCGCACGTACCTGCTGCAAAACGCCACTCGCAACGGCGACTGCCTGAGCATCGACGACAGCAGCAGCCGCCAACGCGTCGCCCCACGTCCGGCCACCGCAGAGTCACGCAACATCGCGGCGTGGACCAGCGACCTGGTCCTCGCCGGCAGCACCGTCACCTACCACTCCGACCAGCCCGGCCCGAACAAACTCTCCTGGCAGCACGCCGTCGAACAAGCCAACGCGGGCCAACGCTACGACGCCATCCTGCTCCACGCCTATCCCCGCGCCAGCCTCAGCCGCTGGGACAATCCAGTCGCTTCCTGCGAAGCGCTCCCCGCCGCGCAAGACTGGCTGGTGAACCAACGCCGCGGCTGGCGTCCGCGCCTGGAAAGCGAGGTTGGCTACAACGAAGTCAGCACCTTCGCCGTCTGCCGCCTGGCCTTCGGCCGCCCCTATGTCGACCGCGAACGCCAGCGCATTTACGTGCGCGGCGTGTTGTCGCTGCAAGACCGCCTCGACCTGACCCACGAATACCTGCACCTGGCCTTCGAAGCACACCCCAACGGCCAGGATGAAACCTACATCGAAGGGCTCGCCCGCCACCTCTTGCTGGAATAGGCCATGAAACTCCGTTACCCACAGGTCTTCCTGTTCCTCTGCTCCTTTTGCGTAGGGCCGACGACCTTCGCCGCCAAACTTGACACCCCCGTTGGCGGCTGGCGCACTGGCGCGCCGGCAGGCGAAGGCGAAAGCTTTCGCCAGATCGTCAACTACCCGGCCTCCTCGGTGAACACCCCGGCGGGGCAGGCCAACACTGCACGCATCACCGGACAAATCAACGCGACGCCCAAGTCCGGCGAGCCAGGCCGGTTGATCGTCAACGGCGTCAGCATGCCGCTGAAAATCGATCCTGCCGGACGCTTTGATCGCCCGTTCTCATTCCCCAATGGCAGCAACAGCGTCGAAGTCCGCAGCCCCGATGGCCAGCAACGGCATCGCACGCAATTCCTCAACGCCAGCGGCGGGGCCACTCCGGCGAAGTTGCGGGTGCTACTGGCTTGGGACAGTGACGGCACCGACCTCGACTTGCACCTCATCACACCCGACGGCGCCCACATCTGGTACGGCGACCGCGTTGTGCCTAATGGGGCGGCGCTGGATGTGGACGTGACGACGGGCTACGGCCCGGAAATCTTCGCCATGCCGGCGCCGATCAAGGGGCAGTATTTGGTGTACGTGAATTACTTTGGAGGTGGGTATCGGAGTGATGAGGAAGGGCAAGAGGACGCGGTTCAGCCGCTGACGACGGCGCAGGTGACTGTGATTACGGAGGAAGGGACGCCGGACGAGAAGATGGAGACTTTTCTGGTGCCGATGCGGGCGGTGGGGGAGTTGACGTTGGTTAAGGGGTTTAGTTATCCGTGAGTGTGAAATAAAGCAACCGCAGCGTTTTTACGTAGCTGCAGTCCCCGATCCTTGGTTGTCCGATTATTGCGATTCGTCCTCCATGAAGGCGTCATCACTGGCCAGCTCGCGCTCAATCTGTTCGATGCTGGGCAGGCTGGTTTGAAGCTCTGCCGGCAAGGATTCCACCAACGAGATCTTTCAGTGATTCGCGGGCAAGGTCGGATTGCGGTTTGGGCAACTGGCTATCGAAGTTGCTGACGGCCTTGCCGCTGCGCTCCAGCAGACGGGTCTCGATCTGCATTACCAAGATGTTGCGCGACCAGTTGTGCTTGATGGCCTGGGCGGCATACCAGCGGCGGGTTTCAGGACTGGACAATTTGTCCAGAAGCGCTATCTGGTGAAACCACGGCAATTGTGCAAGCACCTCTTGCACAAATTCCGCGTCCGGCCACGCGCCAGCAAAAGCGCGCATGTATTTGAGGTTGCGTGGGGAAAACCCTTTCATATCCGGAAAAGCCGCGCGTAAATCCTGAGCCAAGCGGTCGATGACCTTAGTCCTCCAACCCTGCTGTGTTTGGCGGGTCAAAATATCCTGACCTATCTGCCAGTTCAGCAGCACCAGCTCGTGGTTCACCGCCAGAGTGGCACGCTGCTGGGCATTATGGATGCGGCTATTAAGATCGATCAGCCAATCGCCTTAGCCGTCGGGAGGCATGCTCAGACTAGCGGGGGTGTCGCTCATGCTTTTATCCCTTATGGCTTTTTCGGCGGAGCGCGAAGATTAGTCAGCGCATTTATCGTGCGCAAGCAGGTTGGGCTTTCAAGGATATTTCCTTCAGAAGAAAGGGACGTTGCTTACTTTTTAGGCTTCTGTTGCCGAATGCAAGAAGTAGGTCAGCATTGATGATTAATTCGATCCTGCGCATCTTTCGCTTGGCTTGTTTCACTCTTTCAAAGGGGGACGATCAAATTCAAGGCTATAGGTCATCCAGACTTACCTTGACTCGCTGAGGGGCGGCAAGACGTTCGGTGACCACGGCGATAAGGATTTCATCCTCTTCGCTGAGTAATGCTGCTTTGAAAGGCAGTTTCCCGCGTTCGGCGACGTATTGAAGAGTTTGGCGCAGGAGTTCGGAAGGCGTTACCCCGAGCTTTTCCAGCTCAGCAAATGAACGCTGCTTCAGATCATCGTCAATGCGGATGTTGATGGGAGCCATGGTGGATACCTGTAATGACGTTTGTCGTTACGGTGGCAATTGCGGCGCTGGCCCGACTACCCCTCGTTCAGAGTTTCAGATGACAGGCATGCTTTCTTCCAGACATTAAAAAGCCGGCTTGTGGCCGGCTTTTCTTACGTCCGCTAGTGTCTGTGAGCCTCCAGCTATCCTTTTGTTTTAATGGGTATTAAGGGTAGTATCCATCCATTAACATCCAGTGCGATGCATTGAAATCTGGTGTTTTGGTGTGGGTCAGAGTGTGGGTGGAAGCAGATGGCAGGGTTGACGACTGTAAAGATCAAAAGCTTGGTGAAAGCGGCAATGCCGGGGATGACCGGCGACGGTAAAGGGCTCTATTTCCAAGTCAGTAAAACTGGAGGAATGAGCTGGATTTACCGCTACAAGATTGATGGGAAAACTAGATATATGGGGCTAGGCGCGTTTCCAACCGTCTCTTTGGCTGCGGCTAGGGAAGCTGCCGAAGACGCCCGTCGCGGGATTGCCCGAGGAATAGATCCATTAAATGCGCGTGCGGCTGACAGAGAATCGCGACGAAAAGCCGCCAGCGACAACGAGGCGCGAAAGGTAACGTTCATGGCGGCAGCGGATGACTACCGTCAAAGGCATGGCCGCGCGTGGTCTGAAAAGTGGTACCGGGGGTGGTGGAGGAAGCTAGAGCTTCACGCATTTCCACTGGCTGGTGCGATGCCAGTTGGAGAGATTGATACAGATGCGGTGCTGAAAATACTAACTCCCATTTGGTCGAGTAAAACGCGCACGGCTGACGAGGTGCGGGGACAGATTGAGCTAATACTCGATGCCGCCAAGGCGCTGGGCTGGCGACATGGTGATAATCCTGCCCGATGGCGCGGCCATCTAGTAAACCTTCTAGACAATCAAGAGAAAAAGAAAGCTAGGAAACGGGTGCATCATGCCGCCATGGACTGGTCGGGGGTTCCGAGCCTGATGTCCCAGCTCGCTGAGATATCGTCCCGTGACGCTTACGCAGCCCGGTTACTAATTCTCACTGGTGCACGTAGCCACATGATTCGTTTGGCTACATGGGATGAATTTGACTTGGACATGAGAGTTTGGTCATTAACGGCAGAAAGAATGAAAATGAAAGTGGAATTTAAAATTCCACTGGCAGATGAAGTTGTAGTCTTTTTAGCAGAACTAAAAAAGAAGGCCGATACTGACTTTCTTTTTCCTGGGAGGGGGGCAAGCGGAGCAATGCATGCGAATGCTATTAGGAATTTACTTCACCAGTTAGGGTATGAAGACATCACCAGGCATGGCTTTCGAAGTTCGTTCAGAGACTGGGCTGCTGAGTCCACGGATTTCCCACGCGAAATTTGTGAGATGTCCTTGGCGCATGATGAACGTACCCAAACGGAGAGCGCCTATTCCCGGACGGATTATTTTGAAAAGCGTCGAAACCTGATGAGCGCTTGGGCAAAATTTGCTACCGGCGGGTCAAATGTTACAAAGTTGAACATAAGGTGCGAGATATGAAAGCTACATCCACTCCGACTTATAAATCTGTTGGTGCCGCACTGTTGCAATTGACAGATCAGATCGACGAAGAATTGCGCGACTCAGATCAGCCGCTAGATTATATGCGGTTATACAATATGGCCGAGACAATATGCCTCCTGATTGGTGATGAGGAAGTAAAAGGCATGGCCTTGAAGGATTTCGCTGAAGGGTTTTTTAAGCTTGAGATGGCTGCATATGAGAGCCCTGGATCGGCCAGAGAAATTAGATATGGGGCCCAGAAGATCCTGATCGCTATGTGCAATATCGCCATCGTAATTGCAAGTGATCGCATTAATGTTGAAGCTGCAAGGATGGCGCCACTCGACCGTCAAAGCAAGAAGCAAGGAGCCATCATCGCTCTGGCGAGGTCTCAGGCTCGCCGGTTCTGGGCCGATGATACGCGACAGGAGATCCGGAGCGGAGAAATGGCTGAGAAGGTCTACCAAGCGATGATCAGTCTTAATTTACTCGAGTTCTTGCCTGGCTCGGCTGACCGCCTGAGGGAATGGATCAAGCCGGAGGCCCCTAAGTACGCCCAAAAAGGCGGGCGTCGAAAACTACCAAGGCCGTAACGGATATAGGTATATCCGATACGGCTGGGAGTTTTCATGCTTCAAAAAATCAATAGAGTTCACGGTCACCAACCCTAGCTTCGAAAGAGCCCTGGAGTATGATCGTGAATCGTCGTGTCATGCGTTTACCTGAAGTCATGCAAGCTACTGGCTATAAGCGTTCCTCAATCTATGAGCTGATGCAGAAAGGAAAATTCCCTCAGGCCAAATCAATTGGCACACGAGCGGTGGGATGGAATTCTGAAGAGATTCAAGCGTGGGTCGATGCCCGTCTTTGTGTGAGTGTTATTACATGAAGAAGTTTTCCGTCTCTGCAACCATTCCTCTGGTCACTCCTGCCGATATTTTTGAAGAGCTTTTCCCAACTAAGGCTCAGCTTGGTTTTTATTTCGAAATCGAAAATGAGTATGATTATTTTCAAGGGTGGGACGATGATATTTACTTTTCGATTCTTCCTAGCCCAGAATCTCCTCTCGATCAAATTGCGGACTATGATGAAGTCGGATTAACACAGCTGGCGCGAGTAATCGCCATGGCTCATGACCAATATTTAAAAAACGCCACTCAGTTAGAAAAAACTACCCATGTACGGTCGGCACATGCTTTTGGTGTGAGGGTGCGAGTTACAAAGCAGTCAACATTGAACGGTTTGGTTAGCAGGCTTAGTGATTCTCGCTGGTGGCGACGACAGATCAATCGATTAGCAGATCAAAGGCGGGAGCATCTGGCGCAGATGAGGCGGCAGTTGGGTAAATTTTCTCGCGAGCAGTGTTGTAGTGACGCAACTATGGCCATGATGAAAGCTAGGAAATCAAAGACAGATAAATTTTTGAGCGGAGTTTACAAAGTGGTCAGTGGCACGGTCGAGCATGATCGTCCAGTGGTGTTTTCGTTGTTAGAGGTGGCTCGGGCCCAACAGGCTAATCGTATCAACGAGCTGTACGTGAATATCAAGGCCATGGAAAAAATTGCGGCCAGTAAGGGGTGGGGTTGGATGTTCATCACACTTACAGCGTCAAGTGAGTATCACTCGAATCCGTCTATGGGAAAAAACAGCTATAACCAAAATCTCAGTCCGCGTGATGCTAATAAATCTATCGGTCAGGATTGGAAAGCAATAGGAGGGGCGCTTAAGGAGCAGGGGTTTAAACCCTCTGAGAGTTATTTCGGATTCAGAGTTACAGAGGTGCACGAAGATGGTTGTCCGCACTGGCATATCCTTGTCTTCCACGCATCCGGTGTAGAAACGGTGGTCGAAAAAGCTATCAGGCGGATCTATTCGAATAGGCCGCATTCATATTTTGAGAAAAATAAAAAAAATATTATTCGTATTGGATTGCCCAAAGAAAACGCATCGGCGGCGAGCGCGGCAACCTACATCTATGGGTATTTGGTTTTTGCGCTTTCAGGAGGTGAAAATATTAGTGCCAATTCTGGCACTGCCTATAAATACCAGTGCGCAATCAAAGCTATGGGCGGTAGGCAATATCAGTCATTTGGAGTCAAAGGGTCTAGCGGAAAACTAAGGGCTCTGGCGAAAATAAAGCGGTTGCCAGGATGTCCAGAGAATATTCTTAAGCTGGCCAATCGTCTGCATGTTGACCAGGATGTTGAGGGTCGGAACGAGATACAGTTGGGTGCAAGAGTAGATTTTTTTTTAGGTGAGGCCAGTAAGCTTCAATTCATTAAGGAACTTGGGCTGAACTCATTTGGTGAGCGTGTAGAGAAGATTGTCGGGATAAAACATCAAGATGACGTATCTTCGGTGGCGTTATCCGGATTGAGTGAGGATATTGACACAAAATTAGCCGAGAAAATCATCGCTGGTGGTTGAGCGTGCCAGAACGCAATTATTGTTAATTATTCAAGAAGGGCAGAGACACCTCTGTCCCGCAATCTAATGATCTGGTTAAAGTAATCAGTCGTATATGCCGAGGAAGAGCGATGTCAGTTGAGTTTGCAAACGAGCTTTCGAAAATCAAAGCTTTCATTGCCGAGGGGGGCGAAGCATCTGAGTGGTTCGCTAAAGCTTACGCATCGTGGTACTGGGTCACTGATTTTTGGCAAGTTAACTTAAATGGTTATGAAGGCCTAGACCATGTCAATAAAGGGCTGTTCGTAAGGATGTTGAATTTGCGCGGGCTAGATGGTTGGACAGATTCGGAATTATATCAATTAGCGGTCTTTGCTGTTGATGAGTGGAGCTTGCTACCTCTCAAGAAGGGCGGAGCCTAATTCAGGTTGCGCCACTGGCCTTCTTACTAATACTTGTTTATTCACAGCAATATGCTTATCAATAATCCGTTGCATAGAGTCCGCCCTTGCTTTTTCGACTGCTAGTCTTGAGCCAAGGGCTGCAATGTCTAGTTGGGTCTCGTTAAGCTGATGCTCGCGAACGTTAAGCTCATCAGTCCATTGCCTAAGCCTCAGCTCAGCACTTGATACCTTCACTTCACGTTGATCAACGGCCTTCTCCCGCGAGCTTCGGGACTTCCTCCTACGGCGCTCCATAGTTGCTCCTAAGGCATTGGCGCTGGCGAGAGAGGCTGCATGTGTCCAAGCTTCTGTTTCTCGGCCTAGAGCCTTTGCGGCGTAATCCAGCGCCGTAAGCTTTGGTGCTTCCCCTGTGCTTGCGAGGATCCGATAGAACGAGGCCACTTCATCATGCTTTGCTTTCGATCCCTTAACACCCCGTGAAAGTCCTCGAGAAGCGCCGCACCTCGAGTGAAAGCTATCTTGCAGGTCTCGCATAAGTTTTGGCCCTCCCAAAAAATCTCTAGCACTCAGTCTGCCTTCCTTTGTCAGGGGCAGCACGTAAGCCACTAAGTGAGGCGTAGACTCATCTAGGTGCACGGCTGCGCATACAACGTTAGCCGCTCCGTGCCGGTCGCGAAGCCACGATAATGCATCTCGAAAATAACCATTTCCCATGTCGTCGAGCCTACCACCATGACGTTTAAAGGCTTCGGGAGAAGCTGTAATCAAGTACTCGATTCCAAGCACTGCATCAATGCGACGCTTTTCGGGAAGTAGATTTTTAAATGCGCCAATAAGTTGAGCTGTGCTTTTTGCGCCAGCTACCCTGTTCTGGCTTAGCATTGCTGGGTCAGCATTTGGTGTTAGTTGTTCTCTAAAGGTATGACGAGCTGACCTGGCAATTGCACCAAAGCTTTTTAATTTTTTTGTACGGATGATTGCGTGCATGTATCACCCTAGTGTCAGATAGTTTTCGTAAATGACTCTAGCTTTCTCTGCCTCAATATCTGCTGTCTGGGATTGTGGCCGGAACAGGATTTCAAGTAGTAGTTGGATTGCTGCCATGATTAAATCAAGTAGCGATACATCTACTCTAATAAACTCGCCATCTGTGTCGTCTTGTCTCTCTGCCATTCCCCATTCTTCTATTTCGCACATGGCGTCCCACACGTTCTCGGGTATGCTTTTACGTGGGATGAAATAATCTTCACCGCTGCGTCTTAAGCACGGAGCCCACTTAATGGTTTCATTGATTTCTGATTTCAAATTTTGTGCGGTGAATTCATTGCTAGCCTTTAACCACATTGCGTGATTACTTGAACTCAGATTTTTCATTTTTGATGCTCTATCGTTTGTTATTGTTTTTAGTATTATGCAAATTGAGCAAAGGTTGTTGCAACACATAAATCGTATGTGTAACCCACTACACATTGTTCCAATGTTGCGGGCCAACATGCTGCTGGACTGCTATGTCGCTACGCTCCTCAAAACCGCGCCCCTTTGGCGCCCCGGCCCACGGATCGCCCTGGACGCTCGGGAGCTGGGGGAGAAAAGCTTCCCCATCTCCTCGGCCAGATTGCGATTTTGGAAGGCGTCAAGGGTTCGCTGCGCCACGATCCTCGCCCGTTCCTACTGGCTTCGCTGCGCAGGCTGCGGCCTACGGTCGTGCCCTTGACCCCCTCTTTGAGCAGCCATGCAAAAGGCCCCGTCTGGAAAATCCAAAGCGGGGCCTTATGGTTAGGGGGCTGTTATGCCACTGGCATCACACGGCGACCCTTCAAGCTTTCTGAGCATAAGTTGCGGACAGGAACTTAAATCAAAGCACCTTCTGGTTTAGCAGTAGTTTGAAGGTCGATGAAAGGAAGTCCCTCAATCATTGAGTCGCAAAAATGTCTCATGAAAAAGAAATACCAAGCTAGTTGGCTCCGTTGCAATACTGCGGGGTTGTAATTTTCTGGTACAGAAGCTAAAGACACAATGCTATGAAGGTCTTGAATTGTATATTCATGATCTGGTGAATCCACCTCACCAGGAGCAATGCATGCTCGGATGAGTGCCACTGCTAACTCCGCTAGCCCGAGCCTGCCACCGAGATGAGTCCACCAATCTTTCCCTATTCGTATTCCGGCTTCAACTTCGATACCGTTATAGGTAAAGCTGCAATCCCAGCGTCCTTTAGGTGATGTAGTGAAACATTCTGAGCCTAGTTTTAGTTCAAGATTCTTAAAAATGTGCCAGTCTTTCTTGTTTGATAGTTTCTGGGTTCCATATAGTACGCCATACGTAAATTCAACTTTTTTTACATCGTGCTCGTAGGCCCAGGCTTGAAGGTTGCTGATGATCGCATCGGCAAAGTTTTCACTCATCTCATCGTTGAGGCAACGAGGCCCGCTTTTTAGCGTAACAACTTGTAATTTGTCTTCTGCCACGTGAAGGCCATCTAAAGCCGAATTAGCCGTATGCATTTGACTTAGAACTGGAGTCCAGTCATATATGGGCAGAGCGACAACCTCTACAGCCCGACCAGCAGAGGTTTCCATTGATGAAAAAAGTTTGGCTGGAAGAATGTCGTGCTCTATTTCACTGACGCGCGTGTAGCGATTTTTTCTGGCATGCATCATCAGTACATAGGGGCTAGTGGAGAACTTCGCAAAATTTGCATCACCACCTATCAGCGAGCCTACATGGTAGTCGATCTTTCGCCTAAAGTGCTCTTCCATCCTTAATGCGCGTGCACGGGAAGCAGTATTTAGATCAACCGCCATAAGCTGTTCAAGCAGTTCGCTTTTGGAAAAAATGATGCTTTCAGCTTTAGGTAGGCCCGGGTGCCTCTTCGCCATTTTTTTGCTCCGTACAATATTATGCCAATGACTTTATGAGTCTTTTGGTCGTTGACTTTCCGTAGTCCGCGTCGTCAGTTTCTTTATCCCAAACGATAGTTTTACCGTCTTTGAACCAACGTCGCGTTCTCACGTGAGACTGGATGTAAACGATTCTAAATGCCTCTGGAGCCGTCTCAAGCGGCTTCCAGTCATTTGCATCCAGGAGATCAAAACAATCTGCGATAACCTGCCCGGCCACAGCTCCTAAGCGCACAGGAACCGCATTTCCAATTTGGGCGTACTTGTCCGCAGTCTTTCCGGAAAACTGCCAATAGTCCGGAAACTCTTGTATGCGTGCATATTCTCGTACAGATAGTGCGCGAGTATGGACAGGGTGACATAGTGAAGTGCTAGAGTGGTTAGGCATGGTGACAAGAGTTGGGCAAGGAAGCTCCATGGTGAGTCTCCGCCACCAGCCAGATCTTCCGCCTTTGGCGTGCCATGCTTTGCCCATGGATTCCTTTTGGACTTCCTCTGGTAGGCTTCTCCAATTTGAACCTTCGGGAACCAGTGATAGAAACCCCTTTTTTCTAGGGCTGAAGTCCATCATCTCGGGAGTTGGTTCGTCTAGATCGGAAATTACGTCTCCCAACGTTTTCCAGCGTTTAAGCTGTACGGGCTTGGAAAACAAATCATCTTCAGCCATATCGTTTGAGCTAGGCCCGTGTGTGGGGTCGGGAAATGCAACCTGCGCACCGAACCTATTGCCGATGAATAGGACTCTTTCGCGAATTTGCGGAGCACCGTAGTTAACAGAGTTAACTTCGAATATATCCAAATGATATGCCGAGCCTTCCAGCTTTTGAAGATCCTGGGAAAATAGCCTCATGACCGATCCGGGCATTTCCTCAAAGGACAACTCTGGCCCTTTCGGCGGGCGCTCGGCTATAGGTCGATGACGGAGAGCAGCGGAGATCAGTCCTCGCACGTTCTCCATGATAAAAAATTTTGGCTGCATAACTTCGACAAATTTCAAAAATTGCCAAAGCAACGTCCCTCTGGGGTCTTGAACAGTCCCTCGATTTCCAGCAGTGCTGAACGATTGGCAAGGGGGGCCGCCTACCAGGACATCCAGCTCGCCAGGCTTTAGCCCCGTCGCGGCAAGTACTTCATAGGGGTCAATGTTTGAAATGTCCCCCTCATAAATTTTGAGGTTAGCGGGAAGGTGGCCAGCTTCTCTGTTTAGGCGAATAGTGTCGCAATACGCAGGGACTTTCTCTACGCATGCTAGAAGCTCATACCGATTAGTTTCCTTAAGGCCGAGATCAAGTCCCATTCCACCCGAAAACAGGGATATAACCTTTAGCTTTTTCACTATCATCAATTCCACTTATGCAGTAGCTCGACAGCCCGATGAAAAGCCACTTTTTGACGCTTTCTGAGGGCTGGAGCAAGGACGGGGCATGGTACCCCAATGGTCAGGTCGGTGCGAACAATCCCCCCTACCTCAGCCCAACGGTAAGTCACCTGTCTTGTCAGATTATCTGGCCGTAGAGCCAAGGGTGTTGAGCTGCAATCTCACTTAGCGTGGTGGCCCCAGGGCAGGATCGAGCTGCCCACATAAGGCTTGGAGATACGAATGCGGTGTTGGCTTGTGGTTGGACTAATGGTACTGAAGCTAGAAGGATTTGGAGCCTCTCACTACGGAAATCCTGAAAGGATTATCCGCAGGGCGGCGAAACCCGGTGTGTGGGTCAAAGTGTGGGTCGGTAACTCAGTGACTCCTTTAGCCCTTGCTGCATCTGGGCTTTAGGAATTAAAAAGCCGGCTTGTGGCCGGCTTCTCGGGGACTGGCTTGGTTCATTTTTGGTAAACCGCGCCAGCCTTCAAAACGTACACCCGGATCTTGCGTCCGGCTGTGGGACTCGGCGAGAAAATCATCTGCCTTGTCGGTGCGATCTGACGCCGCGAGGCGGGTCGATGCGCAAATGTGGGGCGCAGCATACTGATTTTTTTGCAGAATTCCCAGCATGGTGTGCGACCTAGAGCGATTGCAGTGACGTGTAGCAGCTGGCGAAGCCTGCGTTCGGCTGCGTAGCAGTCGTGAACCCAGTATCCGCGGTGTACCTGAAACACCGGGTCAGATGGTTTTACGACTGCTGCGCAGCCGAACGCAGGCTTCGCCAGCTGCTACACAGTTATGTGTTTACAGAAAAGGTATCGGTGGCCTGCGTTTGTTCAGGGTTGACCACCAGAACACCCATCCCAGAACCCTTATGTTTTGTTCTTCGATTTGTGGCGGCCGGAAGACTTCGTCCGGGTAATCGGAGCTGTTGTGGCTGCGCATGCGTATCGCGTTGCCTGGTACCCGGCTCAGGTATTTGATGCGCAACATGCCGTCGTGCTCGATTGCGTAAATCTCGCCGTCGACAATTTGCGTGAGCCCGCGGTCAATGGCGACGATGGAGCCATCTTCAATTCTTTCGGCCATGCTATTGCCAACCATGCGGGCGCAGATGGCATCGGCGTGGTTGATTTCCAGGGAGTCAAGATCGCTGCGCGGGAAGCGGATCGATTCGCTGGGGTCTTTGATGACATGGGTTTTATCGGAGCCGGGGGCTGTGGCCGTTTCTTTGTAAAAGGGGAGTTCGATATCGACTGGGTCGATGACCCGATAGGTGCCCCGGATTGACTGTGCGTCGAAGGTGTTGCCGGACGCGTCGATCAGGTGCAATTCCCGGGCGTCTTGGGGACCTTCGCCGGTTTTCAGCCATTCAGTGTTTACGGACAGTCTTCTGGCGACATCTTCCATGCGGTAGTCAGGCACTCCGCGGGTGTACCAGTTATGGACAGTTTGAGGATCGGAAATGCCCAGGAATTCGGCAAATCTCGTTGTCGTGATTTGTAGCTCTTTCAGGAGCATTCTGAATCGTGGACCGCAGGTTTTGTTCTTTTTCATAAACACGAGTCTAGCCGTGCGGCATAAGGCTTTGATTCAACAAAACGTTCAAATCTGGCGTGAAATTTAAGTCCTGATGTAAGACGTCTTTTGTAAAAATTAAACAAGAAAAAACCGGTTCGCCCGCCAGTTAAATGTGCTGTTGAACAGGGTTTTCAGGCACCCACAAAAAACCCCGGATCAACCGGGGTTTCTCGTTACAGCCGTTCGTGAGAGACGGCTATCAGCCTTTATAGGCAGCAACCGACTTCATGATCTCGGTGCGAGCGGCTTCTGCGTCGCCCCAACCTTCGATCTTCACCCATTTGCCTTTTTCGAGGTCTTTGTAGTTCTCGAAGAAGTGCTTGATCTGTTCCAGCAGCAGAGGTGGCAGATCGGTGTATTCCTTCACGTCGACGTACAGCTGGGACAGCTTGTCGTGTGGGACTGCGATGACTTTGGCATCGCCGCCGCCGTCGTCGGTCATGTGCAGGATGCCGACCGGACGGGCGCGGATGACCGAACCTGGCGCTACCGGGTAAGGGGTCACGACCAGCACGTCGAGGGGGTCACCGTCGTCAGCCAGAGTGTTCGGGATGAAACCGTAGTTGGCCGGGTAGAACATCGGGGTGGCCATGAAACGGTCAACGAACAGGCAATCGCTGTCTTTGTCGATTTCGTATTTGATCGGCGCGTGGTTGGCCGGAATCTCGATCGCGACGTAGATGTCGTTCGGCAGGTCTTTGCCAGCCGGAATCTTGCTGTAGCTCATTGGGCGTTGCCCCCGTTAGTTGACCAAAATCACTTGGCCGGATTGACCAAAAAGTGGCGGCGATTATAGGCATATTCCGCCGCCGATGCTATGTACCAGAGGTCGTAGAGACCTTAGTCGCGTGCCTGATAGACCGGGTTCTCGGCCAGAAGTTGCCGCAGCCGGGGCAGCGGGTCCTGGCGATAAAACAGCTTCAGCTGCTCATAGACCTGAGGATACGCCTCGTGCAGCAAATCCGGGGCGCTGAAGAAGTATTCGCTGGTGACTGCGAAAAACTCGGCGGGGTTTTCCGCCGCGTACGGGTCGATGGCGGTGTCAGCGTCGGGATTGTGGTCCAGTTGCCGATCAAGGTCGTCGTAGGCCTCTTGCATGACTTTGGCCCAATCGCTGACCCGCATGTCGGCGTGCAGTGGCGGCAGGCCGTTGGCGTCGCCGTTGAGCATGTCGAGTTTATGCGCGAGTTCGTGGATCACCAGGTTGTAGCCTTCCCAGCCACCACTGGCCATCACGCCGGGCCAGGCGAGGATGATCGGGCCTTGCTGCCAGGCTTCGCCGCTGTGTTCGCCGTCCCATTCGTGCTCGACACCGCTGGCGTCGCGATGGCGCTGGGGGCTGAGAAAGTCGTCGGGATAGAGGACGATTTCGTGGAAACCCTGATACCAGTTCAGATCGCCCAGATGCAGCAGCGGCAGTTGCGCCTGGGCGGCAAGCAGCAGGCGCTGCTCCTGATGGAGTTCGACGCCGGGCAGGGCGGTCAGGTGTTTGTCCTGGAGGAACAGCACGCTGGCTTCACGCAGCCACCGGTCTTCAGCGGCGCTGAGGCCATCGAGAAAACTCAAGTGATGACGCACCCGCTGCCACATGTCGTCGGCAATCGGGTGTTTGGCCAAGGTGCGCCGACGACGCCAGGCGCTCAGGGACCACATGGTGAATCAGCGCGATTGTGCTTTGGACGCGGCGTTGCCGAAGCGGCTGCGGATGATGCCGATGATCATCGGTACCAGCGACAGCAGGATGATGCCCACGACCAGCAGCGACAGGTTTTGTTTGATGAACGGTACGTTGCCGAAGAAGTAACCGAGGGTCACCAGGCCACCGACCCACAGGATGGTGCCGAGAACGCTGAAGGCAAAGAACCGCGGATACGGCATTTTCGCCACGCCGGCGACGAACGGTGCAAAGGTGCGGATGATCGGCAGGAAACGCGCCAGGGTCACGGTTTTGCCGCCGTGTTTGTCGTAGAAGTCGTGGGTTTGCTGCAGGTAGTCGCGGCGGAAGATTTTCGAGTTCGGGTTGCTGAACAAACGCTCACCCGCCGTTCGTCCGATCACATAGTTGGTGCTGTCGCCAAGGATCGCCGCCAGCATCAGCAGGCCGCCCAGCAGCACCGGGTCCATGCCGCCACCGGCCGCAACGGCACCCGCGATAAACAGCAGGGAATCGCCCGGCAGGAACGGCATCACCACCAGACCGGTTTCGCAGAAGATCACCAGAAACAGAATGGCGTAAATCCATGGCCCGTAGTTGGTTACCAGCAAATCGAGGTAAACATCGAGATGCAGGATAAGGTCGAGCGGGTTGAAATCCATGGAGAGCACCTGAGGTGACGGCCCGACTCGGCAGGCCTGTGCGGATGACTTCGCGAAAGGCTACAGACGGGTGTAGTTTTTCTTACAAGCCGGAAAGGTCGGCATTATACGGTCTGACAGGTGAAAAGCGCGTTGAGTTTGTAGCGGGGAATGTCGACAGGATCAACGGTTGGTATGGACCACTGTGGGAGCGAGCAAGTCGAATCGTCGCGCCGCCGCTCCCACAGGTGTTGAGGCGGATCAGAGCTCCTCGCTGATCGGCAACACGTAGTTCTTGAACTCGGTGTCTTCCTTGAACCCGATGGATTCGTAGGTTTTCTGCGCGACTTCGTTATTGCTGCTGGTGGAAACGCGCATGCGTACAGCGTTGGTTTCCTTGGCCATTTTTTTCGCGGTGCGGATGAGGTTGTCGGCCACCAACTGGCGGCGGGCCTCTTCGGCAACGTAGATGTCGTTGAGGATCCACACGCGCTTCAGCGAAAGGGACGAAAAGCTCGGATACAGCTGACAGAAACCCATCAGTTTGTTGCTGTCGTCATCGGCCAGGGCCAGGTAGATCACCGACTCCTTGCGACGCAGGCGTTTTTCAAGGAATGCCCGGGACGAGTCGGGATAAGCCAGGGAGCCATAAAACTCGCGATATTTAACGAATAACGGCGTCAACAGGTCCAGGTGTTCGAGGGTCGCTTGAATAATCCGCATGGTAGGTCTCGTCTTCAAGTGGCTGTCTTACATGGGGACGGCGACGGGAAACCCCTGGCGGCCGTGCATCGATCCTGCCTGAAACATGGATAGAAACGCAATGCGGAAACGGTTCAGGTATCCGACGGGCTCAGTAGGAAATTACCTTTCACGTCCGCCCCCTCTTCCGACTCCAGTGTCAGAACCTGGGCTTCGTCCTTGAGATTGACTCCTGACAACTGCCGCCGACAGGCCTCGCGCATCAAGTACAGCAAGCGGTGCGCTGCCATGCCGTAACTCAGGCCTTCGAGTCGAACGTTGGAGATGCAGTTGCGATAGGCATCCGTCAGCCCGACCTTTGGATTGTAGGTGAAATACAGTCCCAGACTGTCCGGGGAACTGAGGCCCGGGCGTTCGCCGATCAGGATCACCACCATTTTCGCCCCCAGCAGTTCGCCGATCTCGTCGGCTACCGCGACCCGGCCCTGTTCCACCAGAATGACCGGTGAGACGGACCAGCCGTCATTCACAATCTGATCTTCCATTCGCGCGAGAAACGGCAGGGTATGGCGATGAACGGCCAGTGCCGATAATCCATCGGCAACAACAATGGCCAGATCGACACCGTCGGGATGGCTCAATGCGTAATCGCGCAGCGCCTGAGCCGACTCATCACTCAGCTTTCGCCCTAGATCGGGGCGTTGCAAATAACTGTTCCGGTCCGTAGCGGCACTATGTAGCAGCAAACTGGCTCGCCCGCGTTCAGCCAGTTGTGCGCTGAGCCCGGCAGAGTCGAACGGCAAGTGCACCGCGTCCCGTGCCTGCGCGTGGGCGTACTGAAAATCCAGCTGCGCACTGGTCGGCATGCTGGTGCCGGTTCTACCCAAAGCGATCCGCGCCGGCGTCAGGCGACGCAGTTCCAGCAATGGGTTCTGTGGGTCAGCAGGTGGTTTGTCCATTTCAACACTCATCCCAGTTGCGCCATCGCTTGGCGGAAAGCCGGCGGCAGGCTGTCGCCGAAGTGAATCTTGCCGTCTGCCTGGGTGAAAATGCCCATTCTCGCGAGCCATTGTTCGAATTCCGGCGCAGGTTTCAGGCCCAGCGTCTGGCGGGCGTAAAGCGCGTCGTGGAACGATGTGGTCTGGTAGTTGAGCATGATGTCGTCGGAACCGGGGATGCCCATGATGAAGTTGATCCCGGCCACGCCCAGCAGGGTCAGCAGGGTGTCCATGTCGTCCTGGTCGGCTTCGGCGTGGTTGGTATAACAGATGTCGCAACCCATGGGCACGCCCAGGAGCTTGCCGCAGAAGTGGTCTTCAAGGCCGGCGCGGATGATCTGTTTACCGTTGTAGAGGTATTCCGGGCCGATGAATCCTACGACGGTGTTCACCAGGAACGGCTTGAAATGGCGCGCCACGGCGTAGGCGCGGGTTTCGCAGGTCTGTTGATCGATGCCGTGGTGGGCGTTGGCTGACAAGGCGCTGCCTTGACCGGTTTCGAAATACATCAGGTTCTGCCCCAGCGTCCCGCGATTCAGACTCAAACCGGCGTCGTAGCCTTCCTGCAGCACGTTCAGGTTGATCCCGAAACTGGCGTTCGCCGCTTCGGTGCCGGCGATCGACTGGAACACCAGGTCCAGCGGCACGCCGCGATTGATCGCTTCAATGGACGTGGTGACGTGGGTCAGCACGCAAGCTTGTGTAGGAATTTCGTAGCGCTGGATGATTGCGTCGAGCATTTCCAGCATGGTGCAAATCGAGGCGATGCTGTCGGTGGCCGGGTTGATGCCGATCATCGCGTCGCCGTTTCCGTACAGCAGACCGTCGAGAATGCTCGCGGCGATACCGGCGGGTTCATCGGTGGGGTGGTTGGGTTGCAGGCGGGTGGATAGCCGACCGCGCAGGCCCATCGTGCCGCGGAATTTTGTAACAACTCGAATTTTCTGCGCGACCAGCACCAGGTCCTGCACGCGCATGATCTTCGACACGGCGGCGGCCATTTCCGGGGTCAGGCCGGGCGCGAGGGCGCGCAGGCTCTGTTCGTCCGCGGCATCGCTGAGCAGCCAGTCGCGAAAGCCGCCGACGGTGAGGTGGCTGACGGCGGCGAAGGCTTGTTTGTCGTGGGTGTCGATGATCAGACGGGTGACTTCATCGGCCTCGTACGGAATGAGTACTTCTTGCAGGAAGTGGCTGAGGGGGATATTGGCGAGGGCCATCTGCGCGGCTACCCGTTCGCCGTCATTGAGGGCGGCGACACCGGCCAGAAAGTCCCCGGAACGCGCCGGACTGGCCTTGGCCATGACGTCCTTGAGACTCTCGAAGCGATAGGTCTGGGCGCCGACCGAGTGAGCAAAACTTGCCATACAGATTCTCCGTGACGGCGCAGACAGGGCCTGCGCCGTGATTTCTGGCCGTTAGTGCAGGGCTTTTTCAGCGTTCTGAATGGCCGCGAATTCTTCTTCGGGCGTACCTGCTACCAAGTGATGCCGGCTGTAGAAAGCAAAGTAAGCAATTAACACTCCATAGATGATCGCCGCGCCAATCACCACGCGTGGGTCTACCAGGAAACCCGCCACCACGGCGATGCAAGCCAGCACCAACGCTACACCCGAGGTGAAGATACCGCCGGGCGTGCGGTATGGGCGATCCATTTTGGGGCGCCGAATGCGCAGTGTGATATGCGCCGCCATCATCAGGACGTAGGAAATGGTCGCACCGAACACCGCCACCAGAATCAGCAGGTCGCCCTGTCCGGTCAGCGACAACCCGAAACCGATGATGCCAGGAATAATCAGCGCCAGTACCGGGGCCTTGCTTTTGTTGGTCTCGGACAGTTTGCGTGGCAAGTAGCCGGCGCGGGACAGGGCAAAGATCTGCCGCGAATAGGCATAGATGATCGAGAAGAAACTGGCGATCAGACCCGCCAGGCCCACCAGATTGACGAAATGGCCCATCCAGGTCGAGCCGCCATAGGCCTTGCTCAATGCTTCGACCAACGGATTACCGGAGGTCAGCAGCGCGTTGGCGCCAGCACCGCCTGGTCCGATTACCAGAATCAGCAGGGCAAAGCTCACCAGCACCAGCATGGCGCCGATCAATCCGCGAGGCAGGTCGCGTTTCGGGTTTTTGGTCTCTTCTGCTGCCAACGGCACGCCTTCGACAGCGAGAAAGAACCAGATCGCGTAAGGAATTGCCGCCCACACGCCGACGTAGCCGAAGGGCAGGAAGCTGCTGGCGCCCTTGGCGTCAGTCACCGGGATGTCGAGCAGATTGGCGACATTGAAGTGCGGCACCATCGACACCAGGAACACGCCCAGTGCCAGCGCGGCGACGGCGGTGATACCGAACATAAGTTTCAGGGCTTCGCCGACCCCGAAAATGTGAATGGCGATAAAGATGATGTAGAACGCCAGGTAAATCATCCAGCCGCCGATGCCGAACAGTGATTCGCAATAGGCGCCGATAAACACCGCGATCGCCGCCGGGGCGATTGCGTATTCGATCAGGATCGCAGTCCCCGTCAGAAACCCGCCCCACGGCCCGAATGCGCTACGGGCAAAACCGTAGCCGCCACCCGCGGTAGGAATCATGGAAGACAGTTCCGCCAGGGAGAAACACATGCACAGGTACATGGTTGCCATCAGCAACGTGGCGAGAAACATACCGCCCCAGCCACCTTGGGCGAGGCCGAAGTTCCAACCCGCATAATCGCCGGAGATGACGTAGGCCACCCCCAGACCCACCAGCAGGACCCAGCCTGCTGCACCTTTTTTCAGTTCCCGTTGCTGGAAATAGTCGGAGCCGACTTTTTCAAAGTCGACCGAGGAGGTAGCCGGCTGCACGCTGGCTTGATCGCTAGGCATAGGGGTTCACCTGTTCTTATTGTTTTTGACCGGCATGGTTGCCGGGTGGGCGCGAAGGTCTAAGGTGCAAGCAAGCTCACTCCCGCAAGGAGAGTGGCTTGCCTGCGACAGACGCTTTAGAAGAAGCCCAACGGATTGATGTCGTAGCTCACCAGCAGGTTTTTGGTCTGCTGATAGTGATCGAGCATCATCTTGTGGGTTTCACGACCGACGCCGGATTTCTTGTATCCGCCGAACGCGGCATGCGCCGGGTACAGGTGGTAGCAGTTGGTCCACACACGACCGGCCTTGATCGCGCGGCCCATGCGATAGGCGCGGTTGATGTCGCGGGTCCAGAGACCGGCGCCGAGGCCGAACTCGGTGTCGTTGGCGATGGCCAGGGCTTCGGCTTCGTCCTTGAAGGTGGTGATGCTCACCACCGGGCCAAAGATTTCTTCCTGGAACACGCGCATTTTGTTGGTGCCCTTGAGCAGGGTCGGCTGGATGTAATACCCGGTCGCCAGGTTGCCCTCGAGTTTTTCCACCTTACCGCCGGTCAGCAGCTCGGCGCCTTCGCCCTTGGCGATTTCCAGGTACGACAGGATTTTGTCGAATTGCTGCTCGGACGCCTGGGCGCCGACCATGGTGTCGGTGTCCAGCGGGTCGCCACGTTTGATCGACAGGACTTTCTTCATCACGACTTTCATGAAGTCGTCATAGATCGACTCTTGCACCAAGGCGCGGGAAGGGCAGGTGCAGACTTCGCCCTGGTTGAAGAACGCCAGCACCAGGCCTTCGGCGGCTTTTTCGATGAAGGTTTCTTCGGCTTGCATGATGTCGGCGAAGAAGATGTTCGGCGACTTGCCACCCAGCTCCACGGTGGACGGAATGATGTTTTCGGCGGCGCATTTCATGATGTGCGAGCCGACCGGGGTCGAGCCGGTGAAGGCGATCTTGGCGATGCGTTTGCTGGTGGCGAGCGCTTCGCCGGCTTCTTTGCCGAAGCCTTGCACCACGTTCAACACGCCCGGTGGCAGCAGGTCGCCGATCAGCTCCATCAGCACGGTAATGCCCAGTGGCGTTTGCTCGGCAGGCTTGAGCACCACGCAGTTGCCGGCGGCCAGGGCCGGGGCGAGTTTCCAGGCGGCCATCAGGATCGGGAAGTTCCACGGGATGATCTGCCCGACCACGCCCAGCGGTTCATGGATGTGATAGGCCACGGTGTTGCCGTCGATTTCGGCGGCGCTGCCTTCCTGGGCGCGGATGCAACCGGCGAAGTAGCGGAAATGGTCCGCCGCCAGCGGGATGTCGGCGTTGAGGGTTTCACGCACGGCTTTGCCGTTGTCCCAGGATTCGGTGATTGCCAGGACTTCCAGGTTCTGTTCGATGCGGTCGGCGATTTTCAGCAGCACCAGCGAGCGCGCCTGGGCGGACGTGGCGCCCCAGGCATCGGCGGCCGCGTGGGCAGCGTCCAGGGCCTTTTCGATGTCTTCGGCCGTGGAGCGCGGGAATTCGGCAATCGGTTGGCCATTTACTGGCGAGGTATTGGTGAAGTACTGACCTTTGACAGGCGCGACGAACTCGCCGCCGATGTAGTTACCGTATTTGCTCTTGAACGAAACGATAGCGCCTTCAGTACCGGGGTGAGCGTAACGCATGGTGATTTCTCCTTGGCTTTTGTGCTTATAAGGGAGAGCGCATGTGCGCCTGCTATAAGCGTAGAGCAAAGGTCGGGCCACTGCGTTGCAGGTCAGGTAAATCAAGGCCTTGCGCGGTTTTTGTCGGACCGGCGGACTGCGTCTGTGACGGTTTCGGTACGGTCGCCGTGACACTTTGTACCGCTTCTGGCGCAAGGTGTGACGGGTCGGTCTCGCCAGCATTGCAATGCGCGCTAGGCTGGAGGATGCTCGGCCTCACGCCATTTTGCTTCGTGTAGCAGCTGCCGAAGGCTGCGTCCGAGTGCGAAGCGCTCGCCTCATTTTTGGCGATGCATACGGGACACCGGTTTACGACTGCTTCGCAGCCGGACGCAGCCTTCGGCAGCTGCTACACGGATGCGGAGCAGACTCAGCGGGGAGAACAATAAGAAATGCACGACAACCATTTGAGTCGCCATGCCCAGCAGGTCTTGACCGTCACTCAGGGCAAAACCCACCTGCACGGTCCCGGCAGCGACCCGTCGATTGCCCGTTCCTGGCTGCGCTGTCTTGAGGACTACCACCTCGACCCGGCCCTGACCATGGCGCCGACGGTGCTGGAACATGGTCGCGTACTCGAAAGCCGCGAACGCTTGCAGCAAGTACTGCACATCGCCGGCAGTGAAATGACCAGCCTTCATCAGCAGCTTTCCGGCGCTGGCCACGCCGTTCTGCTGACCGACGCCCGTGGCGTGATCCTCAATTGCGTCACCGCGCCTGCCGAGCGGAAGATTTTCGAGCGCGCCGGCCTCTGGCTCGGTGCCGACTGGAGCGAAGCCTGCGAAGGCACCAACGGCATTGGCACCTGTCTGGTGGAGCGTCAGTCCCTGACCATCCACCAGGACGAGCATTTTCGCGGCCGTCACACCGGCCTGACCTGCTCGGCGAGCCCGGTGTTCGACCCTCACGGCGAACTGCTGGCAGTGCTCGACGTGTCCTCGGCGCGGCACGAGGTCTCGCGTCAGAGCCAATTCCATACCATGGCCCTGGTCAATCTTTCGGCGAAGATGATCGAGAGCTGCTATTTCCTGCGCTACTTCGACAATCAGTGGCTGCTGCGTTTTCACCTTCAGGCCGAATCCGTCGGGCTGTTCAGCGAAGGGTTGCTGGCGTTTGACGGGGAAGGGCGGATCAGTGCGGTCAACCAGAGTGCGTTGAACCTGCTGGGGCATATTCGCGGTGGGTTGCTGGGCAAACCGGTGGAGGCGTTTTTCGATTGCTCGCTGGATGAATTGCTCGGCCGCGCCAGCGTCAATGCCAGCGCCAGTTGGCCGTTGCGCACCCGCGACGGGCGGTGCTTGTTTGCGGTGTTGCGCGGGCAGCCACGCAGCATTCCGGTGCCGGTGGTGCAACGTGCGGTGATCGCCGAACCTTCGCGCTTGTCGGGCATTTGTCTGGGTGACACGGGCTTGCAGGAAGATTTCCGCAAATCCTTGCGTGTGTTCGAGCGGGACGTACCGCTTCTGATCAACGGCGAAACCGGGTCCGGCAAAGAAGCTTTTGCCAAAGCCGTCCATCAGGCCAGCCAGCGAGCAGAAAAAGCCTTCGTCGCCCTTAACTGCGCGGCGATCCCTGAAAGCCTGATCGAGAGCGAACTGTTTGGTTATCGCGGCGGCAGTTTTACCGGTGCGCGCAAGGAAGGCATGCGCGGCAAGTTGCAGCAGGCTGATGGCGGGACTCTGTTTCTCGATGAAATCGGCGACATGCCCCTGGCTTTGCAGACCCGGCTATTAAGGGTGCTGGAGGATCGTCAGGTGGTGCCGATCGGTGGTGAGCCGGAGTCGGTCAACGTACGGATCATCAGCGCCACTCACCGCAATCTGCTGGAGCGGGTGCAGGACGGCAGCTTTCGCGAGGATTTGTATTACCGGCTCAACGGGCTGGAAGTTGCACTGCCGGCGTTGCGTGATCGCAGTGATAAATCTCAGTTGCTCGACTTTTTGCTGGCCGAAGAGGCGGGCGGGGAAACCGTCTTGATCGACGGTCCGGCGCGCCAGGCTTTGCTGGCCTTCGCGTGGCCGGGGAATGTGCGGCAGTTGCGCAATGTGTTGCGGACCTTGGCGGCGTTGTGTGATGGCGGGCGGATCGGGCTGGAGGATTTGCCGGCGATGATCCGTCAGGCCCGACCGGTGCCGGTTGTTGCGGTTGAAGAGTCGTCGGACCATCCGCTGGATGATGCCGAGCGGTTGGCCTTGCTGAATGTGCTGGAACAGACGCGTTGGCATATGACTCACACAGCGGAACAGTTGGGTGTCAGTCGTAACACCCTTTATAGAAAACTGCGTAAACACGGGATAGCCCGCTAGGCCGTTGATCGTTCCCACGCTCCGCGTGGGAATGCCTCCCCGGACGTTCCGCGTCCGCTTTTGGGACGCAGAGCATCCCTTGCTGCATTCCCACGCAGAGCGTGGGAACGATCAGCGTGGGGACGATCATTAAAGACAGAGTGCGAATTTTCCCACCCTACGCTAACCTGCGGCCATGTTTTGCGAGGTCGACTAATGCACATTCACATTCTTGGTATCTGCGGCACTTTCATGGGTTCGATGGCGGTTCTGGCCAAAGAGCTGGGCCATCACGTGACGGGCTCCGATGCCAACGTCTACCCGCCGATGAGCACTCAGCTTGAAGCTCAGGGCATTGAGTTGACCCAAGGCTACGACCCGGCGCAGCTCGATCCGGCGCCGGATCTGGTGGTGATCGGCAATGCCATGTCCCGCGGCAACCCGGCTGTCGAATACGTGCTGAACAAAGGCCTGCCGTACGTCTCCGGCCCGCAATGGCTGGCGGATCACGTACTGCAAGGTCGCTGGGTGCTGGCCGTCGCCGGTACCCACGGCAAAACCACCACCAGCAGCATGCTCGCCTGGGTATTGGAACATGCGGGCATGAGCCCGGGTTTCCTGATCGGCGGTGTGCCGCAAAACTTCTCGGTGTCCGCTCGTCTGGGTGATACGCCATTCTTCGTGATCGAAGCCGATGAGTACGACAGCGCGTTCTTCGACAAGCGTTCCAAGTTCGTTCACTACCGCCCGCGCACGGCGATCCTGAACAATCTTGAATACGATCATGCCGACATCTTCCCCGATCTGCCGGCTATCGAGCGGCAATTCCATCATTTGGTGCGAACCATTCCGAGCGAAGGCCTGGTGATTCATCCGACCACCGAGCCGGCATTGCTGCGCGTTATCGAAATGGGCTGCTGGACCCCGGTGCAAACCACCGGCGCCGGTGGTCAGTGGCAGGTCAAACTGCTCAGCGAAGACGGTTCGAAGTTTGAAGTGATGTTCGAAGGTGTTGCCCAAGGTGTGGTCGAGTGGGACATGACTGGCCAGCACAACGTCGCCAACGCCCTGGCCACGTTGGCTGCGGCGCGCCATGTTGGTGTTGTGCCGTCCATGGGCATCGCTGCGCTGAGCGCCTTCAAAAGCGTCAAGCGCCGGATGGAGAAAGTCGCGGAGGTTCGCGGCATCACCATCTACGACGACTTCGCCCACCATCCGACGGCGATTGCGACGACCCTCGACGGGCTGCGCAAGCGCATCGGCGATGCACCGCTGATCGCGATCATCGAGCCGCGCTCCAACTCCATGAAGCTCGGCGCTCACCGCGACGGCTTGCCGGAAAGCGTGGTCGATGCCGATCAAGTGATCTGGTATGCGCCGGCCAACCTCGGTTGGGATCTGGGGGCTACTGCTGCGTTGTGTTCGGTGCCGTCGATCGTCAGCGATTCGCTGGAAGGCATCATCGAGCGCGTGAAGAGCCAGGCCCAGCCCGGCACTCACGTGGTGATCATGAGCAACGGCGGCTTCGGCGGCCTGCACGGCAAACTGGCCGAGGCGCTGCAATGAACAACGGCCCGGAACGCATCACGCTGGCGATGACCGGGGCTTCCGGCGCCCAATATGGTTTGCGCCTGCTGGACTGCCTGATTCGTGAAGACCGCGAAGTGCACTTCATGATCTCCAGGGCGGCGCAACTGGTGATGGCCACCGAGACTGACGTGAGTTTGCCGCCGAAAACCCAGATGATGCAGGCCTTCCTTACCGAATACACCGGCGCTGCCGCCGGGCAGATTCGGGTGTATGGCAAGGAAGACTGGATGTCGCCCGTGGCCTCGGGCTCCGGCGCGCCGGCAGCGATGGTGGTGGTGCCGTGTTCCACCGGCACCTTGTCGGCCATCGCGACGGGAGCCTGCAACAACCTGATCGAGCGTGCCGCCGACGTCACCTTGAAGGAACGTCGCCAGCTGATTCTGGTGCCGCGTGAGGCGCCGTATTCGAGCATTCATCTGGAGAACATGCTCAAGTTGTCGAACATGGGCGTGACGATTTTGCCGGCGTCGCCCGGTTTTTATCATCAGCCGCAGACCATCGACGATTTGATCGATTTTGTCGTGGCGCGAATTCTCAATCTGTTGAACATTCCCCAGGACATGCTGCCGCGTTGGGGCGAACACCATCTGACCAGCGATGAATAAGCTGCTGGCGATTGTGCTGGCGCTGCAATTGGCTGGCTGCGCCACGGCGCGAACGCTCGATGCCGCCAAGCCAGGGGCGCCCGTGGTGTATTCGGGGACGCGTCTGGATTTGTATGCCTTGAATGGCGGTTGCTGTGCCATGGACCGCTTCGGCGCCGAAGCCCCGAGCTACCCCGGCATTGACCTGCCGGCCAGTGCGTTGCTCGACACGCTGCTGTTGCCGCTGTCGGTGCTCACGGTGATCGGTGTAAGTTTTCAGGCTACGGGTGGTCTCTGACTGATCGCTGACTGATCGTTCCCACGCTCTGCGTGGGAATGCAGCCCGGGACGCTCTGCGTCCCAAAGCGGACGCAGAGCGTCCATTGAGGCATTCCCACGCAGAGCGTGGGAACGATCTTAGTAGGGCTTTACTTGCCGAGTTTTCGCAACTCATCCGACTCGACAATCCGCACCCCTTCCTGCTCTTCCAGCGCCAGTCGCCACATCGCGCGGGCCAGTTGGCAGGCTTCGATGCCGCGGTATTTGCCAGGGATCAAGCGCGACAAAGGCCCGACGAATTGCTCTGCCATGCGCGGTTCCATACGCTCGCCCAGCAGCAGCGAAGGTCGGCAAATGGTCAGTTGCGGCCAGTCCTGTGCGCGCAATGCATATTCCATCTCGCCTTTGACCTTGTTGTAGAAAATCGGGGACCTGCGATCGGCGCCCAGGGCACTGACCACGATCAGGTGCCGTGCGCCCATCTCCCGTGCACGTTTGGCGAATGCCACCACCATGTCCAGGTCCACTGCGCGAAACGCTTCTTCCGAGCCGGCCTTCTTGAGGGTGGTGCCCAGGCAGCAGTAGGCGATGTCGACGCGACCACTCAATTGCGGCAGAAACTCCGCCGGGTCGCCAACCGGGTTTTCCAGGTGGGGATGCTCGGCCAATGGCCGGCGTGAGGGCGCCAATACGCGTGTGATCGTGGGCTCGTTGAGCAGGCGATCAAGTAAATGCTCACCGGTCAACCCGGTAGCTCCGGCAAGCAATACGTGCTGAGGCGTCAAGTACATAGTGTTTCCCCCTTGATACATTTCAGCTTAGTTGCTCTTTGCATCCTTGCTGCTGATGGAGACACTTTGAAGCGCTTTTCGTGCCTGTTGCTTGCGCAACAGCTGCCAGTGGGAAAGAACGGTTTTCGGCGCCCAGATCTGCGGTTCAGAGGCTTCGAAGCTGTCCGCCAGTTCGCGCTCTGCGATGGTGGCCCTGGCCAGTTTGAAGGCGTGCTCCAGGTCGTCGGTCTGGTTCAGTGCCTTGGCGAACAGCGCGTCGCCGAAGTAGGTGAAGTTGGCTTCTTCCGAGCAGCCGAAGGACACGCGGTCAGCGCGCGAGGCGGTCATGATCAGGGTGCGTTCATCCTTGAGCGCCGGAATGAAGCCGCCCGAGTAGCAGGACGAAATCACGATGATCTTGTCGCGGTTTTTCAGCGGCGAGAGAACTGCGGCGAGTTCGTCGGCCGGCAGATCGGACAGTTCCATGCGCGGCTGGTCGAGCACAAATTCGTGTTCGCTGGTGCCGTGGCTGGTCAGGTAGATGAAGATCAGGTCTTCCGGGCCGCTACGTTCGGCCAGGGCGGCGGCAGCGCGACGCAGGTTTTCACGCGTGGCCATCGGCCGGTCGACGAGGTGGTCGCGATGGTTCACCAGGCGGATCTGGCCAAAGGCACTAAAGCGACTTTTGAGCATGTTGCTGACGTAATCGGATTCGCGCAGGAACACGCTTTGCTTGCCGTCACCGCCGAGTGTCAGGGTGTACAACTCGACTGTCGGCGTCGAAGCCGGCACGCTGGACAGTGCATCGTCGAGCAAGCGGCCCTGAGCCAGCAACCCGAGTTCCAGGCTGTCCGGCAGCAGCTTGCCATCGGCATCGCGAACCCGCTGGCCGTTGACCCACGTACCGTTTTGCACTGTGCCGTCAGTCAGCACCAGGGTGCCGCGCCCCGAGTAACTGTCATTGTCGAATTGACCGATGTAGAAGCTGCCGTCGGACAGGTTCAATCGACCTTGGCCGGAGAAGCGCCAGTCAACGAACTGGCCGATGTAATGGCTGCCGTCGGCGCCGATCAACTCGCCCTTGCCGTTTAGCGATCCTTCCTTGAATTGACCGAGCCAGACATCACCGTCGGCGTTCTCGTAGCGACCCTTGCCGTGCAGTTGATTGTTCTTGAAGCCACCGACATATATATCGCCATCGGCGCTGTTGAACGTCCCGTTGCCTTCGAGCTGACCGTCGACGAAATGCCCGGTGAACTGATTGCCGCTGGCGTCGCCCCGTTGGCCTTCGCCGTTGGGTTTGCCGTGGGCGAACTGGCCCTGGTACGAGCTGCCGTCTTCGAGTTCGAGACGACCGAGCCCTGAATATTGATCGGCCTTGAATTCGCCGCGGTAGGTCATGCCGTTTTCTTTGAGGGTGCCTTCGCCGTCCCGTCGACCGGCTTTGAAACTGCCGGTGAAGCTGCTGCCGCTGGTGGTCAGTGTGCCCTTGCCGTCGAACAGCCCCAGATTGAATCCACCGCGATAGACTTCGCCGTTACTGCCGTGCCATTCGCCCTGGCCATGCCAAAGGCCTTTGTCGAAATCGCCGGCGTACCAGCTGCCGTTCGGGTAATCGATCCGGCCCTGGCCTTGCAGTAATCCGTTGACCAGTTCACCGCGATAGCGTCCGCCGTCCGGCAACCGGGCGTCGGGGGGCAACAGCGATTCGCCGTCGCCGCAAGCGGTGAGCAATAAGGTCAGGGCGAGGAGTGCAAGTGGGCGCATAGCGGGATCCGGGCAATTAGGCGACCGAGTATGCCGCAGCTGTTTGACCTTATATAGCCAGGAAACAGAAGAGGGCGCGAAACAGCCTGAGCTGCTTCGCATCCGGGATGGTTTACACGAAACAGAGGGACAGTGGCTCGGCGATGTAGGCCGGTTTGTCCGAGCCTTCGATCTCAAGCGTGGCGGTGGCCTTGAGCAGCCATTGGCCGGGTTTTTTCTCGATGACTTCGTTCATGTCGACCTTGAGTCGTACCCTGGAATTGACCTTCACTGGCTGAATGAAACGCACGGTATCGAGACCGTAGTTGACTACCATCTTCGCCCCTTCAGGCAGGATCAGGATGTCTTCCATCAGTTTGGGGATCAGCGACAGCGACAGGAAACCGTGGGCAATGGTGCTGCCAAATGGCGTTTGCGCGGCTTTGACCGGGTCGACGTGGATGAACTGAAAGTCCCCTGTGGCTTCGGCGAACAGGTTGATGCGCTCCTGATCGATGGTGAGCCATTCGGAACGTCCAAGTTCCTTGCCGACATAATCTTTGAGCTCTGCAACTGGAACATAGGGCATTGAGACTCTCCTTGGGTTCATCGGTTTTATAGTTTTTGAGGTGGGGGGATTTGACCTCCCGAGTTACCACTTTAGATCAACATGGCAAATGGCTCCGGTCAACTGACCATGATTTTGGCGAATGCCGGTCTATAGCGTTGACGTGCTTATAATGCTCGGCGCGTTCGTGCGGGATGAGATTGGCGGGAGATGACGGATGTTGTTACGTGGCCTGACCTGGCTGGTGCTGTTCCAATTGCTGGGCACAGCCATCAACCACTTGTTTCTACCCATACTGCCGGGGCCGATTGTCGGCCTGCTGTTGCTGTTGGTGTTCCTGATCAGCCGTGGCCAGGTCGGCGAGCCGCTGAACCTCGCAGCCAGCAGTCTGCTGCGTTACCTGCCGTTGTTGTTGGTGCCACCGGCCGTGGGTGTGATGGTTTACGCCAAGGACATTGCCGCAGATTTCTGGGCCATCGTCGGTGCGCTGGTGTTGTCTCTGTTGTTGTCCATGGCTTTCGCTGGCGTGCTGATGCAACGCATGGTCAAGCGTCACGCTCATCGTGAGGACAGCCAATGATCTTCGACTGGCACGGCGCCTGGGCGTCGGTGATTCATCATCCGTTGTTCGGCATCGGCATTACGCTGGGCGCTTATCAGCTTGTGCTTGCGGCGTACGAGAAAACCCGCTGGATCTTTCTGCAACCGGTGCTGGTCTCGATGCTGCTGGTGATCGGCGTAGTGGTGGGTTGCGGCCTGAGCTATGCCGAGTACCGCAAGAGCACCGAAATCCTCAGCATCCTGCTCGGGCCGGCGACCGTGGCGCTGGCGGTCCCGCTGTACCTCAATCTGCGACGCATTCGGCAGTTGTTCTGGCCGATATTTACTACGCTGGTGATAGGTGGTGTTGTCGCCACCGGCATGGGCGTATTGCTGGGCTGGTCGTTTGGTGCCGAACACATGATCCTGATGACCATGGCGCCGAAGTCGGTGACTTCGCCGATTGCCATGCTGGTGGCAGAGCAGATCGGTGGCGTTGCGGCGCTGGCGGCGGTGTTCGTGTTGATTACCGGGGTGATCGGGGCGATCTTCGGGCCGAGTCTTTTGACCCGGCTGGGCGTGCATAGCCCCGAGGCACGCGGCATGGCGCTGGGCATGACCGCCCACGCGGTCGGCACGGCGGTGGCGATGCAGGAAAATGAAGAATGCGGCGCCTTTGCGGCGCTGGCGATGAGTCTGATGGGCGTGGCCACGGCAGTTTTGCTGCCGTTGGCGGTGTCGATGGTGGTGTAAGGAAATGTCTATGAGCTTGCCGCTTTTTCCGCTGAATACAGTGTTGTTCCCAGGTTGCATCCTCGATTTGCAAATCTTCGAGGCGCGCTACCTGGACATGATCAGTCGCTGCATGAAGCAGGGCGGCGGCTTTGGCGTGGTGTGCATCCTCGACGGCGAAGAGGTCGGCATCGCGCCGGCGGGCTACGCGCTGGTCGGGTGCGAGGCGCTGATCACTGATTTCAAACAGCAGGACAATGGCTTGCTGGGCATTCGGGTGCAGGGCGGGCGGCGCTTCCACGTGTTGCGTACCGAAATTCAGCGCGATCAACTGACCGTCGCCGAGGTCGAGTGGCTGGAGGACGAACCTGAGCAACCGCTGCAAGACGAGGACGCCGACCTGGTTGCACTGCTCAAAGCCTTGGCCGAACACCCGATGGTCGAGGCGTTGAACATGGGCACCGAAGCAACCGGGCAGCAGTCGCTGGCCAATCAGTTGGCGTACCTATTGCCATTTGCCGAAGTGGACAAGATCGACCTGCTGCAACTCGATGATCCGCAGCAGCGACTGGATGCGATTCAGGCGCTGCTGGATGAGTTGCAAGGCGAGTTGTTTGCCTAGTGTCTGCCGACAGGATCAGGCGGTTGTCGGCGTTATCAAGTCAGGCGTAAAGACCACGTCGTTGGAGAACACTTCCTTACCGGCGGGAAAGTTAATCACCGGTTTGTTGGCCGCCGCCACCTGATCGATCAACATGTCGTAGTCACTCAGGTTGTTTGCGCCGGCCCATGTCCGCTCTTCGATACTGTCAGCCTCGCCTCTGGTTGAATGGTCGGCGTGAACATAGGATTGCAAGTAGATGTCACTGACCCGTGCTGCGCGGGTAAAGGTCGAGTTGACCAGCCAGATCCGGTCTGCGCTGAAGCCACGGCTGGATACTGAAATATGCCCTTCCAGATCATCATCGGGAAACCAGGTTTTACCGCCGGTTCTTTTCGATTCGTCGAGCGCATCCCTGTTGAAATGATAGTTTTCACGGGCCGGGACGATCTCGATGTTGCGGGTGTCGAGCAGGTAACAAAAGGCAATGTTCTGGTTGAGTCTTTTCGGGTAATAGTCCTTCTCCGTGATTCGTCCCGGTTCGCTGTCCGAGCCGCTGTCGGTATCGGAGTCTGCCGCACTGTCAACGGATTCTGTATCGCTCGACTCGGTTCGGCTCAAGTCGCCGGGGTACTTGTGGTACTGAGTGTCGTACAGAAGTTCTTTTATCCCGGATTGCTTGCCGAATTGGCGGATGTACTGTTTCGCGTTGTTCAGACTGAAGGTCGCGCTGACAGCCTTTTGTGTCGTTGAACCTTCACCGAGATCCTGGCGCGGGAGCATATGGCCGTCCCGGGAAAATTCGAAAGGCGTGCGGTCATCGCCCCTGAACATCGCGGGTATATCGGTACGGTACAAACAGTTGTATTTATTGCGCTTGTACCCGGCGTACGCCAGTAAGCCATCGAGATAGGTGCGGGTGTAATTGGCATTGAAATCCGTAAAGCCCCGCCCGCGGTTTCGCAGGCTGAAGATTTCAGGCAGCAACTCCTCGTAGGCGTGGTTGAACCGGTTGATGTTTGTCTCGTCGATGGACGTTTGTTTATGGTTCTCGGCCCACTGCGGGGCGGTGCCGTTGGCCTGTATCTCGGCGAGCATCTGTGTGAGTTGCCGGTTCGACAGGTTGTAAGGCTTCATCGTCGCCGCCACCTCATCCAGGGTTTTGTGCGGGCCTCGCAAGTTCATCCGGACTTGAAGCTGTTCAAGAAGCTTGCCTCTTTCTTCTGCGGTTACACGCGCCATCTCGACGTAATCAGGGGTGTTTCCCGTCTCTGTGGTCGGCTGCGTATCCGGCAGGCGCGGTGGTGTCGCCGGCAAACCGGGCCCCGATAGATCCTCGATCAAGGGGCGTTTTTTAGACGGCCCTGGTTGCTCGTCGATCAGGGGCCGCTTTTGGGGAGTTGGTTGAGGATGGCGCTGGTTGAGCTGCACATTGTCGAACATCGCCTTCAATTGCCCGTACGAGTGTGGCTCCATTAACTCGGCAAATTCGTCTTGCTGCTTGTCAGGTGCCATCCAGCGTCGCAATTCGTTGATCAGATGGGGTTTGCGGCGTCGGTTTGTACGCGGTTGCGCCCATTGTGGCTTGTTGCCGGTACTGGCGACCTCGGCGCGAAATCGGCTGATCTGTGCTCCCTGCAATCCGTAAAAGTCCCAGATGTCGTAGTCCGTCCAGACGGGAATTTGCTGCGCAGGCTGATTGATCGGGGTATCTGGCGGATCGACTCTGACAAAGTGTCCGTTCATATCGACAAAAGCATATTGGGTCGCCGGACCGACGAGCGGGTCCGCGTCCTGTTTTCTATGCATCACCACATACCCATGAAGATTGGTTGCCTGTGGCTCCCAGGTGTAGTGGGCAATGTCGACGTAGCTTTGTGCGGGTAGTTGTTGTGCAGGCGCCGGTTGTGGCACATGCGTTGGTTTTATTGAGGACTCGCCGGGCAGCGACTCGGCAGCCAGGCGCCAGGTCCTGCTGTCTGGGTTGAGCCGCAACGCCGGTCCAGAGGCCGTCAGTTCGTTACGCCGTTTTGCCCGATACATTCCGACAGCGGAGTCGAACTCGACAAGCACCGTTCCACCGGACTGAATGTCGACGTACCGGCGTTGCGCCTGGACTCTAAACCCGTCAGCGCCGGGTGCGGGCAAGAGGTTTGAGGACGATGCGGGCAGACGGAACCGATGCAGTGGGTCGGAGCCGGAAGCGGCGGTTGGTGCTCCGGCAGTGGCAGTGTCCTGGACATTCAAGACGGGCAATGGCAGCAGGGAAGGTTGAGTCAGGGAGGGGCCCGTGATGGGTAACAAGGGGGCTGGCGGCGTAGTGTCCGATGACATGCCTGCCTGCAGATTTGGGTGACCGATTGCAGAGTGTCCTGGCCCATGCAGTGGCGGCAGATTCAATGCGGGTGGTTCAGGCATGTTTATTTTCGGTATCGAAGATACTGGTGGTTTTGGCATGTTGGAATCCTTTCCAATAGTGGCCTGAAAGATGACCGGCTCCCGGAAGTCCAGGGCCGGTATTATTCAACGATGAGCAGAGCTGGCCTTATGGAAACACAATGTCGTTTGAGTATATTTCTCCGTCAGGCAGTTTGATGACAGGTTTGCCCAAGTTTGCGGCCTGATCGATCAAGTTGTCATATTCCCACTCGTTGTCGTCACCGCTCCAGGTTCTTTCTTCAATGGGTCTGCCCGCACGGGGGCTGTGCCTGGCGGACTCGGGCTGACTCAGGTACAGGGCGCAGATGTCATTGATCTTCGCTGCACGCGTCCCGCTCGAGTTGATCAGCCAGATCCTGTCAGCACTCAAGCCGCGCGCAGACATTGAAATGTGGCCTTCATATGAATCGTCGGGAAACCAGATCTTTTCACCGGGCTTTTTTTCGGTTCGCGCATAGGCATTGAAAGCCAGGTTTTCTTCGCCAGGCACAACTTCAATATTGCGGGTGTCGAGCAAATAGGTAAACCCGATGCGCTGATTTTGCCTTTTTGCGATGTAGTGTTTGTCATGGAAACGCAAGAGCGGGTTACCTGAGCTGTCCTCGTCGCTGCTGGATGAGCTGTCGTCCTCGTCACTGCTGGATGAACTTTTGCCTCTTTCTTCGTATCTGCGGGTTCCGCTGTAGTCGATTAATTCCCCTGGGTATTTGTGATGCTGAGTGTCATACAGCAACGCTTCCACCTCTGGAGCGCTGCGAGCATGTACATATGCCTCCGACAGACTGAACGTTGCGCTCACGGCTTTTTGTGTGGTTGATCCGACACCGTGTTTCTGGCGTGGGCGCATGTGATCCTCGAAAAACTCGAAGGGGTTGCGGTCGTCCCCCCTGAACATGGCCGGAATATCAGTTCTGTATAAGCAGTTGTATTTGTTGCGCTGGTAACCGGCCTTTGTGAGCAGGGCATTGAGATATGGACGGGTGAAGTTGTCGGAGAAGGAGATGTTGCCGGTTGACTGGTTTCTGAGGTGCAGTATCTCGGGCAACAGTTCTTCGTAGACTTCATCGAACCGATGAGGGTTGGTTTCGTCCATGGAAGAATGTCTGAGGTCCTCAGCCCACTGGGGAATGCGTCCTTGGGCCTGCACGTCACTGACCAGTCGCGAGAGCTGTCGTGTCGACAGGTTGTAGGGTTGAATCTGGCGGGTGATCTCCTCCCGCGATTTCGCGGCTGGTCCCGTGCTTGTCAGGGATCGAAGTTGTTCGATCAGTTGGTCTCTCAGTGCTCCGTACTCAACGGACTTCGTAATGTAGTCGGGCACTGCGGGACTATCCGCTCTGGGGGATTGTTCGTCCGCCAGGCGTGGGCGTTGTGCCTCGGCTCCGGTTTGCGCTTGCGGGTTGTCCAGCTTGCGTTTGTGTACTTCACGTTGGCGCCTGGCGACCGAATCGAGACTGACCCTGTCGAGTTGCGCCGCCCATTGCTCGACCGAATAGTTCAGAGGCTCCATTCGCCGGTTAAATTCATCCCGGCTCATATGTGGCGCCAACCAGCGGCGAAGTTCATCGAGAAGATACGATTTCTGAAGCCGCTCCTGTCGAATGGAGGCCCATTGCGGCTTCATCCCGGTGACCGTGACTTCGTCGCGGAAACGGGTGATATCACTGCCGGAAAGATCGTACATATCCCATAGGTCACGATCGGTCCACGCCGCTAGCTTGGCCGCCGGCTGGTCGATCGGGGTCGAGCCCGGTTCGACTTTGACGAACGAACCGTTGTCATCCTGAAAGGCCATATGGGTTTCGGGTCCTACGTGTGCGTCCAGGCCTCTTTTTCGATGCAGAACGACGTATCCCTGAAGGTTTGTTGCGTCCGGGTTCCAGACATAGTGTGTGCTATCAAGGTAGATGCGTGGGGCGATAGCAGTCGTTGACATGTTTACTGGCGGCGGGGCAGGGGGATTGAGGCTCCAGCTTTTTCCATCGTTGTTCAGGTGCAATACCGGTCCGCTGGGAGTCACTTCGAAGCGACGTTGTGCCCGGTATGTGTTCGTGCCTGCGTCATAGCTGACTTGGACTGTACCGTTGCCCGGGATGTCGACGTACATGCGTTGGGCATGGATTCGCAAGCCGGCGTCGTTTGGGGCGGGCAACATGTTTGCCGAGTAGACCGACACTCGAAACCCATTCAATGGATCATTGCCGAGAGCACGTGTCGGCACCGTGGACGTAGCGACTGCCTGTGTTTGTATCGGCTGCTGGGCGTCGGGCAACAGACCGGGTGTCAGCCCAGGCGCATGGGGCGTGCCATCAGGCCATCCCGCAGCAGGTTGCATCGACTCCAGCCCTGTATTCACGCGGGTGCCCGGCAGCGACGCATCCGCTTGCAATCGCGGCGGGGTCGTCGTCGGCAGCTCAGGCAGGTTGATTTTGGGTATCGAAGATATCGGTGGTTTGGGTGCCATGTTGGAATCCTTTCCAGTGTTGAAGCGGTGTTTGAATGAAATCAGGTGTGGCGCAATTCGATCATTGATCCATTGGGGTTTCGTTCACGGGGGCGCGCGCGATGTGCATGTCCTCCAGGTGCAGCTTGCGCGACCAGTCACCTTCGAGCGTCCAGTCCTCGGCGACGCTGTCGTAGTAAATGGCTTTGCTGTCATCGTCACGCAATTGCAGATGGAGGATGAGCACCAGGTCGGTCATCGGTTCGTTGCCTTGGCGATGCAGACTGATCCCTGCCTGGATCGCGTCGATGCTGGAATAGGCCTGGGCATTGATTTCTGCCAGAAGCACCACGGCAAATTCCTGTTCGATGTCGTATCGGTGGCCGGATGAGGTGAAAACACGCACCGTTTCCATCAGCGCGTCACCGGTCTCGTCGTTGGGCAGCAGAATAAGGATGTGGCCGACCCATAGCTGTGCGCCGCTCAGGCGGATGTGCTCGCGGCCGATCGTCTCACTCAGGTGCTGTGTATGAATATTCCAGGTTGAAGTACCGATAGCAGCGGCTATCGCGACCGAAGTCGACAGCCTGAGGATGGTGTCGGCCGCCGGATGGATGTCGTAGGTCGCGGCCTGCCCCTCCAGCACGAGAATGCCGGTCTGGGGCGCGGCTTGGATGTCCACCCGCAGGTCCTGCGGTTTCAGCACGGTGGGCGGATGGGCCGCAGGTTGCTGCATCAGGTAGTGGCCGGTACGCTCAACCAGCGAGCGGGGTGTCAGTAAAGTCTTGTGACCCGGTTGGCGTTGGTCTTCAAGATAGGAATGGTGCGGCAGTTCTACCCGGTAGGAAATTCCGTCGCGCATGATGAGCACAAAGTTGTGTGTGGGCATCAGCCCTGACGCGATCACGTTGCCTATGACATTGCTACCGACCCCCGCGCGATCGCGGGCCATGTCTTTGAGCGTCAGGCGCTTTTGATCCATGAAGCGCAAGGTCAAGTTGACGTCCTGGTAGCGCAGGTACTCGGAGTTGATGTTGCGTGTTGACCTGACCGTGTACTGCGCCTCTACGGCTTCTATTTCATGACTGTCGTAATCCAGGAATAGCGTGCTGAGCGTCGTTTCGCTCACGTGCCGGACAGCCAGTACGGTCGAGGCCAAATGTCGATAGACGAAGTAGCTTGAGTGCGATGCGCTGGAGGCGACATGGTCTCCTCCGTTCAACAGTTGCGGCGGGGTTGCAGGTTTGCCCCGCGCCAGGATGATTGCGTTGACGCCGACGTTGTCGCGGCCATCGAGCTGTTGCGGCAAGTCAGGTTTGAGTGAGTAGAGATCCTTGGTGCGCACTATCAGTTTGTCGTTGCGCAGCAGGCGTTTGTCGGCTTCCTGGCGATAAATCCCTTTGACCGTGACGGTGATCCGCGGCAGTTTTCCATCTATCCCGTGAAGAGCGGACAGCACCAGCGAAGTCCCTTCGACCCGCCAGCCTTGAATGCGTTCGAGCGTCCAGTCGAGGTCGATGAGGCTGGGGTCCTGGCCATCTTCGATCAGTGTGGTGGCGTCGGTTTTGTCGGCGATGATGTAGTGATCTTCGCCGGGACCGCCGTTGGCCTGGCTGTTTGGCCCTTTGATCACAATCGTGTCGGCACCTGCGCCGGTGTCGGCAATGTCCGCGTTTCCGCGCAGGACGATTCGGTCCGCCTGCGAACTGCCGGTGATGCTATTCGCGGCGTCCGCCAGCGTTTCGACAGTCTCAACAGACTCAAAGCGCAGGGGCGGGGTGTCGGGGCTGGCGCGCAGGTTCAGTTGCCCTGTTTGCAGGTCAATGTGCACGCCCTGATGCGGCTTGTCGCGCGAGACCTTGCCTTCCAGTTGCAGCGTGTCATTGCCGGCGCCACCTCGCAGCCGACTGCCTGACAGATCGCCAGGCTGGAGAGTGTCGGCGGCGATCCGAAAGCTGAAAATATCATCCTTGTCGCCACCGGTGAGGGTCTTTTTTCCCGTGCCGTAGCTGAACTGGTTGGGTTTGTCCCTGACCCCCACAACGGTGTCGTGCCCGCCTCCCAGTTGCCAGAGGATGGCCTTGTGCTCGCCCGCGCTACCGATGATTGCGCCCGGAATGTGGCTGATGCCTTGGCTGGCATCGAACGTGTCGTCGGTTTCCTTGATGACGGCTTCCTTTTCCTCGATGTATGGACTTTCGCCGCCGGCATCGTCCCACTGGTATTTCCAGTGCTTGACGGTCTGCAATTCGACTTGATAGCTGCCTAACACTACCGCTTCGACAGTGTCTTTCAATTCGTTGTCCAGCCAGCTTCGGGCCGTCTTTTTCAGTAGCTCGCTGTAGCTGCTGTCGGTTTTGGCGACGAGGTAGCGGTCGAGGATGTCTCGATCCATGGTTTGCCCGGTGAACGCAAACCAACCCGAGCGCAAGCGTTCGTGGGTGCTCAATGTAATGTAATCGTCGATGTCATCGACCTGGCGAGCGGCACCGTAAATTCTTGCACCCAGGATGAGCACGGCACCCGCCGCAATCCCGATCGGGCCGGCGGCACTGAAACCGGCAAGTGCCGCTATACCCAGAACAATACTCAGCCCGGCGCTGGTCAGGCTAAGCGCTGCATTGAAGTAGTGATCCTGAGCTTGTTTGCCGGTGGCGCTGGCGGCGTCGTTGAACGCTTTGATGGCGGTGTAGATATCGAAGGGAAGAGTCAGGACACTGGCAAGCAGGCCGGCGCCGCGTGCCAGGTACTTGCCGGCACTGGTTTTGCTGAACCCTGTAAACACCTTGCCGCCACTGAGCATCATGTTTCTGCCGACGTTTTCCAGACCTCGCTCGAGGAACAAAGAACCCACCTCGGCAGTGATCCCGCCTACGTTGATGCCGGCTTCAACCAGGTCGCCTTTCTTCAGTGCTTCTGCGGTGCCCATGATGCCGCTGTAGATGCCGTAGCCCTGCAGCCCGACGCCCATGCTGGTCATGCTGCGGCTTTTGACCTTGTCGGCCCAGCTCGGCAGGTTTTCAGGCAGCGAAGGGGTGCTCAATGACAATTGCTGGGCGGAGTCCAGCAGTTTGCCAAGGCTTTGCATGGACGCTGACAAGTCGGAGGATGATGCTGAAAGCAAAGACTGGGCGCTGGCCGAGCGCAGAACGCCGAGTTCAAACAACAACCCCGCGCAGCTGTCGCTATGTTGAGGGGATTGCAGCCTGCCCTCGATCTTGGCCGGATCAAATTGCAGAGCGTTTATGAATGTCTGGTCGGGCTCAAGCTGAATCGGATGATTTGCGTTGATCACCTGGCCATTGAGCCTGGCCCCCATGTCATACAAGTCCTGGCGACTGATGGTTAATTCGCCAATGCGAACCGGACCGTTCAATTGATCCTGGAGCAAGAGTCTGTTCCGACGTTGTTCATCTTGGGGTGTGGAGGAGGGCATCCGTGCCGAGAGAGAAGGGGGCGTTTCGGTAATACGGATGTTTATCGGCAGTGTTGGATTTTGCCCGGTGGATATGGATGGCGTGGACATGGTTCGAGTATCTCTTCTTTCATATAGATGTAATTCGGTTCTTGGGCCTCATGTTGGCGTTGAAAAGTATTGTTGAGATGGATGTAGCAGGTGCGGTACATATTTATAGCTTTCGTTATTTTATATGCCCTCGCAGACGATTTTTTTAAGAAGCAATGTTGCAAGTTGAGGTTGAATTAAGTAACGCAATAAATAGGGGGCGCTGTTTTATCAACTACTGCGATCTTCTGATCGGTAATAGCGGTCAGTCCAGGCAGTTCACAGCTTCTCTTCGAAAGGAGAAGCTGCGAGCCCTTCGCTATCAGTACGAGTAACGCAACAGAGCGTGAGGCAAATTCCACAGCGCGAAGAAGCCGAACAATGCCATCAACACCGGCAAGACCAACCACCAGACTTTGGTCGGCATCGGATTCAGGACTGTCTGACGCTGGGTCACGGCCAGGCTGGCCGCACAAACACAAGCCGCCAGTACCGCTCCGGCCAGGACATCGGTTGGCCAGTGCGCGCCAAGATAAACCCGCGACATGGCGATGGACACAGCCGGCAAGCAGCCGAGCAGCAGCCAGGTCAGGCGCATGCGCGTTGGCTGGCCTCGGCCGGCCAGTACCGCCAAGGTCAGGAATAGCGCAAACGAACCGGACGAATGACCACTGGGCATGCTGTAGCTGCTCAGCGGATCGGCCAGTACTTCCGGGCGCATCCGGGCGAACAGGTTTTTGGTTCCGGTGTTCGCCAGCGCGGTGATCAGCAGCGTGCTGCCGGCGAAGAGCATGTGTCGCCATTGTCGGGTAACCAGCAGCAGGATCGTCAGCGCCGCGCTGATCGCGAACATGTTTTTGAACTCGCCGAGCTGGGTGAGCATCACCGCCACTTCATCCAGCAGCGGGCTGCGGTGCTCCTGTATCAGCGTCATCAAGCCCTGATCGAAGGCGTTCAGATGCGCAAAGCCAATGAACAACCCACCGAGTATCACCAGGCTGAGGCCGGCGATGTATACGGTAACCAGGCGATGAGCGCGCACGCTGCTGTTGACGCTCAGGCCTACCAGCGCCGCGATGCTGCCGACCACCAGCCCGACCTGTGGCCAGAAACCTTCCGGCAGCGGCAGACGAATCGCCGCGCCAGTGGCCCAGCCGGGCAGCAGATAGGCAACGGTCCAGCCAGCGGCGGCCAGCAGGCTGACGACAGCGAAGCGCGGGAAGGGCATGTCGAACATCCCAGCGACCATCGGCAGCATCGGCCGCAGCGGTCCGATGAAGCGCCCGACCAACAGGCTGGCGATGCCGTAACGCTGGAAATATGCCTCGGCCCCGGCGATCCATTCCGGATGATGACGCAACCCTGGCAGGCGTCGGATGTTCTGATGGAAATGTCGCCCGATGAAGTAAGAGACGGTATCGCCGAGAACGCCAGCGACGAACCCCAGCAATAACGTTTCGCTCAATGACAGCGCGCCACTGCCGGCCAGTACCGCCACGGCGAACAGCAACACCGTACCGGGCACGATCAGCCCGGCAATCGCCAGGCATTCTACAAAGGCCACGATGAACACCGCCGCGGCCAGCCATTGTGGGTTGACCGTCAACCAACCGGTCACGCTATCGAGCCATGGGCCCATAAAAACAACTCCATTGAATAATCAATCGGTCCCGAGGGACGAACGCAATCTTCAAAACACATGTGGGAGCGAGCCTGCTCGCGATAGCGGAGTGTCAGACGACATCTACTTCGACAATCAGTCTGCTATCGCGAGCAGGCTCACTCCCACAATGGATTTTCAATAATTCAGGTCAGCAAAAAATAATCGCGACCTTCTATCTGCCCCCGTCGCAAGGGGTTGCGCGTGCAATACGGCGCGTAAGCCGCATCGACGAAACGGTACATCAGATGCTCATCGCGACCGTGAGGAATGCCCAGGCGTGTGGTTTGTATGATGTGAACGGGCGCCGGGCCGACATCTTCCACCAGCAGCACCTCATGATCGAAGCGCTTGGCGTCCCAGACCGGTACCTTCAAGCCCAATGCCTTGCAAAGCAACGTCTGTCCAGCGCAGAGCTTTTGCGTGGGGCGGGGGCGACCTTGGGTGTCGGGATTGTTCAACAGCATCTGCGCCAGGCTTGCCGGCCCGCTCAAATCATCAACCCACGGATAGGCGGATTTGATCAGCACGGCATTGCCCGGTCCCTGGGCGCTGAAGTTCAGGGAATCGCCGCCACGGGCGTAATACATATAGATGTGGCCGCCATCCAGAAACAAAGCCTTACGTTTTTCTGTGTAGCCGAGGGAGGCGTGACTGCCTTTTTCTTCGAAGTAATAGGCCTCGGTCTCGATAATCCGGGCGCTGAGCCACAAGTCGCCAACCCGATGGCGAATGACTTTGCCGAGTAAATCCCGGGCCAGCGTTTGGGCGTCTCTGTCGAAAAATGCATCCGCGAGCCCCTTGGGCAGGCTCGTCGCAGAGGTGCGAACAGTCAGGTTAGTCATGATGAACGGCGTTTATCAGGGCTGATTGAGTCGCGATGATAACAATTTGCAGCTTAATCACGGCTTAACGTCGGCAAATTGCCCTCCATTTCGACCATCCGCCCGTCACCGCTGTTAGTCCCGGGACGCGACAGCTATAATCTGCCGCTTTACTCTTTACCAAGACCTTAGCAAAGACCACTCCAGACCATGACTGAGTCCGTTCTTGATTACATGACCCGATTGGGTCGCGCTGCCCGCGAAGCTTCTCGCGTCATCGGCCGTGCCAGCACCGCGCAGAAAAACCGCGCCTTGCAGGCTGCTGCCAATGCGTTGGACGCCGCACGCGCCGAGTTGACGGCTGCCAATGAACTGGATCTGGCCGCTGGTCGCGCCAATGGTCTTGAGCCTGCATTGCTTGAACGTCTGGCACTGACCCCGGAACGCATCGACGGCATGATCGTCGGTTTGCGTCAGGTAGCAGCTCTGCCGGACCCGGTCGGCGCGATCCGCGACATGAGTTTTCGGCCGTCGGGCATTCAGGTCGGCAAGATGCGCGTGCCGTTGGGCGTGATCGGGATCATCTACGAATCCCGGCCCAACGTGACCATCGATGCCGCCAGCCTGTGCCTGAAGTCCGGCAACGCAACTATCCTGCGTGGCGGCTCCGAGGCGATTCATTCCAATCGTGCCATTGCCGCCTGCATCCAGCGCGGTCTGGCCGAAGCCGATTTGCCTGCCGCCGTGGTGCAAGTGGTCGAAACCACTGACCGCGCCGCCGTTGGCGCGCTGATCACCATGCCTGAATACGTCGACGTTATCGTGCCCCGTGGCGGTCGTGGCCTGATCGAGCGCGTCAGCCGTGACGCCCGCGTGCCGGTTATCAAGCATCTGGACGGCATCTGTCACGTTTACGTCAGTGCTCACGCCGACCTGCCGAAAGCCCAGCGTATCGCGTTCAACGCCAAGACTTACCGCTACGGTATCTGCGGTGCCATGGAAACCCTGCTGGTGGACCAATCGGTCGCCAAGGATTTCCTGCCATCGATGGCTGCACAGTTCCGCGAAAAAGGCGTCGAGCTGCGCGGCTGCGAACGCACCCGGGCGATCATCGAGGCGGTTGTCGCCAGCGAAGAGGACTGGAACACCGAATACCTGGCGCCGATTCTTTCGATCCGCGTGGTCGACGGGCTGGACCAGGCCATCGAGCACATTAATAAGTACGGCTCCCATCACACCGATTCGATCGTCAGCGAAAACCTGGCCGACACCCGGCGTTTCGTGGCCGAAGTCGATTCGTCTTCGGTGATGATCAATACGCCGACGTGCTTTGCCGATGGCTTCGAATACGGATTGGGTGCCGAGATTGGCATTTCTACTGATAAGCTGCACGCCCGCGGCCCGGTGGGCCTCGAAGGTCTGACCTGCGAGAAGTACATCGTGGTCGGTGATGGCCAGTTGCGCGGCCAGGCGTCGGACTGACTTGGGCGACCTCGACCAGTCAGCCCCGGTAACCGCCAGCGAGCCTGCGCCTCGACGCATTGGCATGTTGGGCGGGACCTTCGATCCGGTGCACATCGGCCATTTGCGCGGTGCGCTGGAAGTCGCCGAATCGCTGGCGCTCGATGAGCTGCGTCTGACGCCCAGTGCCAGACCGCCTCATCGCGGTACGCCGCAGGTATCGGCGAAAGACCGTCTGGCGATGGTCGAGTGCGCGGTGGCCGGTGTGGCACCGCTGGTGGTGGACGCCCGCGAATTGCAGCGGGACAAACCGTCCTACACTATCGACACCCTGGAGCTGATGCGCGCCGAACTGGCCGCCGAAGACCAGGTTTTTCTACTTTTGGGCTGGGACGCATTTTGCGGCCTGCCCACTTGGCACCGCTGGGAAGAGTTGCTCCAGCATTGCCACATCCTGGTGCTGCAACGCCCGGATGCCGACAGCGAACCGCCGGATGCCTTGCGCAATCTGTTGGCGGCACGCTCGGTGAGCGACCCGCTGGCCCTCAAAGGGCCGAGCGGACAGATTGCATTCGTCTGGCAGACACCGCTCGCGGTATCCGCCACCCAGATCCGTCAACTGCTGGCCAGCGGTAAGTCGGTACGTTTCCTGGTGCCCGACGCGGTCCTGGCCTACATCGATGCGCACGGTCTCTACCGTGCGTCGAACTGAAAAAGGGAGCGCTTCAAAACACGTGAACGCGTGTACCGAAGCGCCCGAACATACGAGCAAAACGAGTTTTATATGACTGACAAAGACGTAACTAAAGTAAAGCGCAAAGGCACGTTCAAGAGCGCCCCACTGCCAGTAGAAGTTCCAACCGGCCCCGAGCTGCGCGGCGAAGAGCTGGTCAAGGTTGCCGTAGCGGCCCTGGAAGACGTCAAGGGCCAGGACATTCAGGTGATCGACGTTCGTGAAAAGCAGAGCATCACTGACTTCATGATCATCGCCACCGGTACGTCCAACCGCCAGATCGGCGCGATGCTGGACAAGGTCCGCGAAGCGGTCAAAGCCCAGGGCGTCAAGCCGCTGGGTGAAGAAGGCAAGGGCGACAGTGACTGGGTCCTGCTGGATATGGATGATGTCATCGTGCACATGATGACCGCTTCGGCTCGTCAGTTTTACGACCTGGAGCGTCTGTGGTCCGGTGCAGAGCAGAGCCGTGCCCTGAACGCGGCTCACCACAGCCCGGAAAACACCCATGAGCACTTCGTCAAGCTCAACAAAGACCAGCAATAAGGGACCGCTGTGCGACTGCGACTGATCGCCGTCGGTTCACGCATGCCCAAATGGGTGGAAGAAGGCTGGCATGAATATGCCAAGCGTCTTCCGTCCGAGCTGGCGCTGGAACTGGTGGAAATACCGCTCAACACCCGTGGCAAGAACGCCGACGTGGCGCGCTTCATCCGTCAGGAAGGCGAAGCCATGCTGGCGAAGGTCGGGCCGAACGAGCGCGTTGTCACCCTCGAAGTCCACGGCAAGCCCTGGAGCACCGAGCAGCTGGCGGTCGAGCTCGATCGCTGGCGGCTGGACTCGCGCACGGTGAACTTCATGGTCGGCGGCCCCGAAGGGCTGGCGCCGGAAGTCTGTGCCCGGGCCGATCAGCGCTGGTCGCTCTCGCCGTTGACGTTGCCGCACCCGCTGGTGCGAATCCTGATCGGCGAACAGCTGTATCGTGCCTGGACAGTCCTGTCCGGCCACCCTTACCACAAGTAGTTCTGCCCTCATGCCCCAGCCGATCCGCATCAAGGACCACGAAAAAGACGCCCGTCTGGTGCGTGGCCGCGTCGTGTTCGGGGCCATTGCGGTGGTGGCGCTGATCTGTGTGCTGATCGCGCGGCTGTATTTCCTCCAGGTGATTCAGTACGAGTACCACTCGACCCTGTCGGAAAACAACCGTGTCCATGTGCAGCCGATTCCACCGACTCGCGGGTTGATCTTTGATCGCAATGGCGTGGTGGTGGCCGATAACCGGCCCAGCTTCAGTTTGAGCATGACCCGTGAGCGCTCCGGCGACTGGCAGCAAGTGCTCGACGTCATTGTCGAAGTGCTGGAACTGACGCCTGAAGACCGGGTGATCTTCGAGAAACGCATGCGCCAGGGGCGTCGGCCATTCGAACCGGTGCCGATCCTGTTCGAGCTGAGCGAAGAGCAGATCGCCCGCATCGCGGTCAATCAGTTCCGTCTGCCGGGGGTGGAAGTGGTCGCGCAGCTGGTGCGTCACTACCCGCAGGGCCCGCACTTTGCGCACTCGGTGGGTTACATGGGGCGGATCAACGAAAAAGAGCTGAAGTCGCTCGATCCGGTCAATTACAGCGGCACCCACCACATCGGCAAAACCGGCATCGAGCGCTTCTACGAGCCCGAACTGCACGGCCAGGTGGGTTACGAAGAAGTCGAGACCAATGCTCGAGGCCGCGTATTGCGCGTGCTCAAGCGTACCGATCCGATTCCCGGCAAGGACATCGTCCTGAGCCTGGACATCAAATTGCAGGAAGCGGCCGAAGCTGCGCTCGGCGGTCGTCGTGGTGCGGTGGTAGCGCTGGACCCGAAAACCGGCGAAGTGCTGGCGATGGTCAGTGCGCCAAGTTTCGATCCCAACCTGTTCGTCACCGGCATCAGCTTCAAGGCTTATGCCGAGTTGCGCGATTCCATCGACCGGCCACTGTTCAACCGCGTGCTGCGCGGTCTGTACCCGCCGGGTTCGACCATCAAACCGGCGGTGGCGATTGCCGGCCTGGATGCTGGCGTTGTGACTGCATCGAGCCGAGTGTATGACCCCGGCTATTACCAGTTGCCCAACTACGATCACAAATACCGTAACTGGAACCGTACCGGTGACGGCTACGTCGATCTGGACACGGCGATCATGCGGTCCAACGATACCTACTTCTACGACCTGGCCCACAAACTGGGAATCGATCGGTTGTCGGCCTATATGGGCAAGTTCGGCATCGGCCAGAAGGTTTCGCTGGACATGTTCGAAGAGTCGCCGGGGCTGATGCCTACTCGTGAATGGAAGCGCGCGACCCGGCGTCAGGCCTGGTACCCAGGCGAAACGCTGATTCTCGGGATCGGTCAGGGCTATATGCAGTCCACTCCGTTGCAGTTGGCCCAGGCCACGGCGCTGGTGGCCAACAAGGGGGTGTGGAATCGCCCGCATTTGGCCAAGACCCTCGAAGGTGCGAAGCCAGTGGACGAAAATCCGATGCCTGACATCATCCTGCGTGACCCGTCCGACTGGACCAAGGTCAACCACGGCATGCAGCAGGTAATGCACGGTGCCCGGGGCACGGCACGCAAAGCGGCGATCGGTGCGCAGTACCGCATCGCGGGCAAAAGTGGTACGGCTCAGGTCGTTGCGATCAAGCAGGGCGAGAAGTACGACCGCTCCAAGGTTCAGGAGCGCCATCGTGACCACGCCTTGTTCGTCGGCTTCGCACCGGCCGACAACCCGCAAATCGTGGTGTCGGTGATGGTCGAGAACGGCGAGTCCGGTTCCGGCGTCGCCGCGCCCGTGGTGCGCCAGATCATGGACGCCTGGCTTCTGGATCAGGACGGTCGGTTGAAGGCCGAGTACGCCAGCCCTATCAGTGCGGAGGCTACGGCCCGTGAAGAGTAATTTCGACCGCATCCTCTCCAGCGAGGATGTGATGCGTCGCCGCGCGACGCTGTTGCAACGCATGCACATTGACGGCCCGTTGCTGATCCTGTTGCTGACCCTCGCCGCCGGCAGCCTGTTCGTGCTGTATTCGGCCAGCGGCAAGAGCTGGGATCTGCTGGCCAAGCAAGCCACTTCGTTCGGCATCGGTCTGGTATCGATGATCGTCATCGCCCAATTCGAACCGCGCTTCATGGCCCGCTGGGTGCCAGTGGGGTATGTGATCGGTGTGCTGTTGCTGGTGGTGGTGGACGTCATGGGCCACAACGCCATGGGCGCCACACGCTGGATCAACATTCCCGGGGTGATCCGCTTCCAGCCTTCGGAATTCATGAAGATCCTGATGCCGGCGACCATCGCCTGGTACCTGTCCAAGCGCACCTTGCCGCCGCAGCTCAAGCATGTGGGCGTCAGTCTGTTTCTGATTGGCTTGCCGTTTATCCTGATCGTGCGTCAGCCGGACCTCGGCACTTCGCTGCTGATCCTCGCCGGTGGCGCGTTCGTTCTGTTCATGGGCGGCCTGCGCTGGCGCTGGATCCTCAGCGTGCTCGCTGCTGCTGTGCCGGTGGCTGTCGCCATGTGGTACTTCGTCATGCACGATTACCAGAAGCAGCGAGTCCTGACCTTCCTCGATCCCGAAAGCGATCCGCTGGGCACCGGCTGGAACATCATTCAGTCGAAAGCGGCCATCGGTTCCGGCGGTGTGTTCGGCAAGGGCTGGCTGCTTGGCACCCAGTCGCACCTGGATTTCCTGCCGGAAAGCCACACCGACTTCATCATTGCGGTCATGGGCGAAGAATTCGGCCTGGTGGGCATCTGCGCACTGCTGCTGATTTACCTCCTGTTGATCGGTCGCGGACTGGTGATTACCGCCCAGGCCCAGACATTGTTCGGTAAATTGCTCGCGGGCAGCCTGACCATGACGTTTTTTGTTTACGTTTTCGTCAACATCGGTATGGTCAGTGGCCTGTTGCCGGTTGTGGGGGTGCCGTTGCCGTTCATTAGCTACGGAGGAACTTCGCTGGTGACGCTGCTGTCAGCGTTTGGGGTTTTGATGTCGATCCATACCCATCGCAAGTGGATCGCTCAGGTTTGAATAAGGTGAAGATTTCAATGCAAGTAATGCGTGGCTGGGCGACTCGATATGCGCCGTGGGTCGGCCTGGTAAGCATCCTTGGCACAGCGCAGGGCGCGCTGGCCGGCGATTACGAAGGCTCACCGCAGGTGGCCGAATTCGTCGGTGAAATGACCCGCGACTACGGTTTTGCCGGTGAGCAGCTGATGGGCGTGTTCCGCGAAGCCGAGCGCAAGCAGTCGATCCTGGACGCGATCTCGAAACCCGCCGAGCGAGTCAAGCAGTGGAACGAATACCGTCCGATGTTCATCACCGACGCGCGCATTGCCCGTGGTGTCGACTTCTGGCGTCAGCACGAAGCGGTACTGGCCCGTGCCGAGCAGGAATACGGCGTGCCGGCGCAGGTCATCGTCTCCATCATCGGCGTCGAGACCTTTTTCGGCCGCAATACCGGCAATTTCCGGGTAATCGACGCCTTGTCGACCCTGGGTTTCGACTATCCTCCCCGTGCCGAATTTTTCCGCAAGGAATTGCGTGAGTTCCTATTGCTCGCCCGGGAAGAGCAGGTCGATCCGCTGACGCTCAAAGGCTCTTACGCGGGCGCCATGGGTTTGCCACAGTTCATGCCGAGCAGCTTTCGCGCCTACGCGGTGGACTTCGACGGTGACGGCCACATAAATATCTGGACCAATCCGGACGATGCCATCGGCAGCGTCGCCAGTTATTTCAAGCGTCACGGCTGGGTTGCCGGCGAACCGGTGGTCGGCCGCGCCGATGTGCGTGGCGATCAGGTGGACGAAGGTTTGACCACGGGCATCGAGCCGACTAAAACGGTTGGGGAGTTGCGGGCGCTGGGGTGGGCAAGTCATGATGCGCTGCGCGATGATATGCCGGTTACGGCGTTCCGCCTGGAAGGTGACAATGGCCCTGAATACTGGATGGGCCTGACGAATTTTTACGCAATCACGCGTTATAACCGCAGCGTGATGTACGCCATGGCCGTACATCAACTGTCTGAACAGCTGGTCCAAGCACGGGGCGTCAAGTAATGCGGGCATTGCCTATGAATAAACCCCTGAAGCTGATGGCATTCGCCGCGTTGGCGATGCTGGTCGCCAGTTGCTCGACCAGCCGCGCGCCTGCTCAGAAATCTGCGACCGCCGTTCGTTCGGCACCTGGCCTGGATATCAACCGGGCGCACAAGGATGGCGCACCCTGGTGGGATGTCGACGTATCGCGTATCCCGGATGCCACGCCAACCCTGCACAGCGGGCCCTATAAAGCCAACCCGTACACCGTGCTGGGCAAGACTTACTTCCCGATGCAAGAATCCAAGACCTACGTGGCCTCGGGCACGGCGTCCTGGTATGGCACCAAATTCCACGGTCAGAACACCGCCAATGGCGAGGTCTACGACCTGTACGGCATGAGTGCTGCGCACAAGACCTTGCCACTGCCGAGTTACGTTCGGGTGACCAACCTGGACAACAACAAGAGCGTAGTCCTGCGGGTCAACGACCGCGGGCCGTTCTACTCGGACCGAATCATCGATTTGTCCTACGCAGCGGCCAAGAAACTCGGTTATGCCGAAACCGGCACCGCGCGGGTCAAGGTCGAAGGCATCGACCCGCAGCAATGGTGGGCCGCCAAAGGGCGCCCGGCGCCTTTGATGCTCAACGAGCCGAAAATTGCGCAGAATAATGCCCCGGTGATCACGGCTTCGGCCGGCACCGTCGAACAATGGACACCCCCGCCGCAGCAGCACGCTGCGGCCGTTGTGCCTTCGCCGATCGATGCAAAAAAAAACGCTTCTGTACCAGCCTCTGGCCAGTATCTGCAGGTGGGCGCGTTCGCCAACCCGGACGCTGCAGAACTCCTGAGATCGAAGCTCAGCGGGATGGTGAGCGCTCCGGTGTTCATCAGTTCGATCGTGCGCAATCAACAGACCCTGCATCGGGTGCGCCTGGGGCCGATCGGCTCGCCGGGTGAAATCCAGCAAGTGCAGAACAGTGTGCGCCTGGCCAATCTCGGTTCGCCGAGCCTGGTCACTGCCGAATAATACGTAGTACTTGATTGACGGTTCGCTTGCGGTTTGGGGGGTGGACCTGGTTGTTGGCTCGTTGAAGAACAAAAGCCCGGCAAGGGTTCAGAGTGAACAACTGAACACGCGACAGCTTTTTAGAGAGCTGTCTGATTAGTTTTGCCCCTTAGGGCAGTTTCCATTAGCGATTTCGAGAGACGGATGAACATCACCACCTTTGCCAAACGCCTGTGCCTGCTAGTCCCGCTGCTCCTCTCGCCTGCCGCTTTCGCGGTCGAGATGATGCCGTCGCCACCGCAACTGGCCGCCAAAGCCTATGTACTTATGGATGCCAGCAGCGGCAACGTGCTGGTGGAGAACAACGGTGACCAGCGTCTGCCTCCGGCCAGCCTGACCAAGCTGATGACCGCGTACATCGCGACCCTGGAAATCCGTCGTGGCCAGATTGGCGAAAACGACCCGGTGACCGTCAGCGAGAACGCCTGGCGTACTGGCGGTTCGCGGATGTTCATCAAGGTCGGCTCGCAAGTCACGGTCAGCGACCTGCTGCACGGCATCATCATTCAGTCGGGTAACGACGCCAGCGTTGCGCTCGCCGAGCACATCGCCGGCAGCGAAGATGCCTTCGCCGACATGATGAACAAAACCGTGGCCGACCTGGGCATGACCAACAGCCACTTCATGAACCCGACCGGTCTGCCGAACCCTGAGCACTACTCGTCGGCTCACGACATGGCCGTGCTGGCTCGCGCAATCATCCACGAAGACCCGGCTCACTACGCGATCTACTCGCAGAAAGAGTTCTTCTGGAACGGTATCAAGCAACCTAACCGTAACCTGCTGCTGTGGCGCGACAAGACGGTCGATGGCTTGAAAACCGGTCACACCGACGAAGCCGGCTACTGCATGGTGTCTTCGGCAGTACGTGATGGCATGCGCCTGATCGCTGTGGTGTTCGGCACCAACAGTGAAGTGGCTCGCGCTTCCGAAACCCAGAAGCTGCTGACCTACGGTTTCCGCTTCTTCGAAACCCAGACCTTCTATCAGAAAGGCGCTGAGCTGGCTCAGGCTCCTGTCTGGAAAGGCACCACCAATCAAGTCAAGGCCGGCCTGGCTCAAGACCTGACCATGACCCTGCCAAAAGGCCAGCTGAAAAAGCTCGCCGCGAGCATGACCATGAACCCGCAACTGATTGCACCCATCGCCAAGGGCGACGTAATCGGTAAAGTCGAAGTGAAGCTGGACGACAAAGTGGTGCATAGCGCTGACCTGATCGCTCTGGACGCAGTCGACGAGGGTGGTATCTTCCGCCGCATGTGGGATAGCATCCGTCTATTCTTCTACGGCTTGTTCAACTGAATTAGTGTGGACCTGCATGGCCCTGTTCCAATCCGGAACGAGGCCATGTCCGTTGCCACGGCTTACGAGGCCGTTACGCCATGACAGACACCGAAGTAAAGGCGCCAAAAATCGAATTCCCCTGCGCGGATTACCCGATCAAGGTAATCGGCGACACCGGCGTGGGTTTCAAGGACAAGATCATCGCGATCCTTGAGAAACACGCGACCGTTGATCACGACACCTTTGCCGAACGGCAGAGCACCAACGGCAAGTACACGACCATCCAGCTGCACATCATCGCCACCGGCCAGGAACAGCTGTACGACATCAACAGCGAGTTGCGGGCTACCGGTTTCGTGCACATGGTGCTGTGATGTCGGGCACGCTGGGCTTTCGTGAGCTTGGCCAGATGGCTTACGAGCCGGTCTGGCATGCCATGCAACGCTTCACCAACGAACGTGGCAGCGATGCCGCGGACGAGATCTGGCTGGTCGAGCACCCACCGGTGTTCACCCAGGGGCAGGCCGGCAAGGCCGAGCATTTGTTGCTGCCGGGAGATATTCCGGTCGTGAAGGTCGATCGCGGTGGCCAGGTGACTTATCACGGTCCCGGCCAATTGGTGGCCTACCTGTTGCTCGATGTACGCAAGCTGGGTTTCGGCGTGCGTGACTTGGTCAGTCGCATGGAACAATGCCTGATCGAGTTGCTGGCCAGCTACGGCGTCACCGCCGTGGCCAAGCCGGATGCCCCGGGTGTCTACGTCAATGGGGCGAAAATCGCTTCTCTGGGTCTGCGGATCCGCCACGGTTGCTCCTTTCATGGCCTGGCCTTGAACGTGGATATGAACCTGGAACCGTTTCGACGGATTAATCCCTGCGGCTACGCCGGGCTGGCGATGACCCAGCTGAGCGATCACGCAGGATCGATTGAATTTGCCGAGGTAAGTGCCCGGCTGCGCGCGCAGCTCGTCAAACACCTCGACTATGCTGAGCAGACGACCCTAACGGGCGGAATCGACTGATATGACTACTGATGCAGTGCAAACCATGATCCCGACGCTGGATGTCACCGAGCGTCCGGCCCCGCGTGCCAAGGTTGAAGCCGGCGTGAAGCTGCGCGGCGCCGAGAAGGTTGCACGTATCCCGGTGAAGATCATTCCGACCACCGAACTGCCAAAGAAACCTGACTGGATTCGCGTGCGTATCCCGGTTTCCCCGGAAGTCGACCGCATCAAGGCCCTGCTGCGCAAACACAAGCTGCACAGCGTGTGCGAAGAGGCGTCCTGCCCGAACCTGGGCGAATGCTTCTCCGGCGGTACTGCGACCTTCATGATCATGGGTGACATCTGCACCCGTCGCTGCCCGTTCTGCGACGTCGGCCACGGTCGTCCGAAGCCACTGGACGTCAACGAGCCGGAAAGCCTGGCCATCGCCATCGCCGACCTGAAACTCAAATACGTGGTGATCACCTCGGTAGACCGCGACGACCTGCGTGACGGCGGTGCCCAGCACTTTGCCGACTGCATCCGCGAGATCCGCAAGCTGTCGCCGAACGTGCAGCTCGAGACCTTGGTCCCGGACTACCGTGGCCGCATGGACGTTGCGTTGGAAATCACTGCTGCCGAGCCGCCAGATGTGTTCAACCACAACCTGGAAACCGTGCCGCGCCTGTACAAGGCCGCGCGTCCGGGTTCGGATTACCAGTGGTCGCTGACCCTGCTGCAACGCTTCAAGCAGATGATGCCGCACATTCCGACCAAGTCCGGCCTGATGCTGGGTCTTGGCGAAACCGACGAAGAAGTGATCGAAGTCATGAAGCGCATGCGCGAGCACGACATCGACATGCTGACCCTGGGCCAGTACCTGCAACCGTCCCGCAGCCACTTGCCGGTCCAGCGTTTCGTGCACCCGGACGTGTTCGCCTGGTTCGCCGAGGAAGGTTACAAGATGGGCTTCAAGAACGTCGCTTCCGGCCCGTTGGTACGTTCTTCGTACCACGCCGACGAGCAGGCGAAGCTGGTTAAAGCCGAGCTGATGTCGTCCTGATCGGTTGCCAGACATGAAAAACGCCCGCAGGCCTTCAGCCTCGCGGGCGTTTTTTTGCCTGCCCACCGCAATGACAGACTTTTCCTGCAACTTTCGGTGCGACGGACCCTCTTCTGTTTGTCCCCGTTCCTGACTACTGTGTGCTTGACGCATTCACGCAGGGAGATTCATGGATGACCGTTTTACCGAACCATACCCTTTGTCCACATGCCCCCGTCCCGGCCTTGCCGTCTGCAGGGCTGATCGGCGTGATCGCGCCTGCCGGCCCTGCGGCACTGAACACTGATAAAGCCATTGCCTGGATGCGCACTCGCGGTTATTCGCTGCGCGTGTTTCCCGGCGTTTATGAGCAAGAGGGTTATCTGGCCGGCAGCGATGATGTGCGGCTCAACGACTTGCATGACGCGTTCGCCGACAGCGAGGTCGATGCCATTATCTGTCTGCGTGGCGGTTACGGTACGCCGCGTTTGCTCGATCGCATCGACTTTGAGCTGCTGCGCAACAATGCCAAGCCGTTCATCGGCTACAGCGACGTCACTGCGCTGCACTTGGCTATCAGTCGTCATGCCGGGTTTGTGACCTTCCATGGCCCGATGCTCAACGCGGACCTGCTGGGTGACAAACAACAACCCACCGAATTCTCGTTTTTCAACATGCTGCGCGGGCAGGTGAAGGCGGGCAGTGTGCTTTCACACCCGGTGGCCTGGCCGTTGACCACCATCGAGCCCGGCATTGCCCATGGACGTTTGCTGGGGGGCAATCTGTCGATGATCGCCGCAACCATGGGTACGCCGTACGAGATCGATGCCGAGGGCGTCATCCTGTTCATCGAGGACATTAACGAGCCGCTGTATCGCATCGACCGGCTGCTGACTCATTTGCGACTGGCCGGCACGCTGCACAAGCTGCGTGGGGTTTTGGTGGGGGATGTGGCGGGGGTCGATACGGTTTCTCTGGAGCGCTTGCTCAAGCAGACCTTTGCACCTTTGCGGATACCGGTGTTGGCAGGGTGGCGTAGCGGGCATTGTGATCCGAACCTGACGTTGCCGATGGGCGCGCTGGTCAGATTGGATGCGGGGGAAAAGGTGTTGGTGTTGGAGCAGGATGTGGTTGTCAGGCGCTAGAGTGTTGTCGCCTGTTAGTCAGTCATCGCGGGCAAGCCATGCTCTTACAGGGTTTATGACGACCCAACGTAGGCGCATGGCTTGCCCGCGATGCTTTTAGCGGTTACGCAGGCCTTCGAGCAACTTGTGCGTCGGATACCCATCCGCCGGCCAGCCAAACGACTGCTGGGCGCTGCGGATCGCCTTGCGGGTATTGGCGCCGATAATCCCGTCGGCGTTGCCCGCGTCGTAGTTCTGGGCACTCAACAGGCTTTGCAGTTCGATCCGCTCGGTACGGCTCAGCGGCAAATCATCTTTGGGCCACGTGCCGTCGATCAGGCCGGCGCCGTTGAAACGCTCGGACAACAAGCTAACGGCCAAGGCGTAGGACGACGAGTTGTTGTACTTGAGGATCGCGCGGAAGTTATCGAGGACCAGGAACGCCGGGCCGCGGTAACCGGCCGGCAGCAGCAGGGCGGCTGACAGGTGTTCGGAACCTGCCGGAACCTGGCCGCCGTTGGGCAGGGTGACGCCCAGTTGCTGCCATTCGGCGACGCTCTTGCGAATCGTGCCATCGGCCAGGATGTAGTTGAAACTGCCTGGCAACTGCACTTCAAAGCCCCACGGCTGGCCTTTCTGCCAGCCTGAGCTTTGCAGGTAGTGTGCCGTCGAGGCCAGCGCGTCGGCCGGGCTGCCCCAGATGTCGCGGCGACCATCGCCATCGAAGTCTACGGCGTGGGTGTTGTAGGTGGTCGGGATGAACTGGGTCTGGCCCATGGCGCCAGCCCAGGAGCCGAGCATTTTCTCGGGCGCGATATCGCCCTGTTGCAGGATCTGCAGGGCGGCGATCAGTTGCGCGTGGGCAAACCCGGGACGCCGACCTTCATAGGCCAGGGTCGCCAGGGAATTGATCACCGACTTGTTGCCCTGGAACTGCCCGAAGTTACTTTCCATGCCCCATACCGAGACCAGTGCCTGGCGATCGACGCCGTAGCGCTGTTCGATGCTTTGCAGGATGTCGGCGTACTGGCTGACCAGCGCCTGGCCTTTGTGTACCCGCAGCGGCGAAAGGGCGCCGTCGAGGTATTCCCAAACCGGACGGGAAAATTCCGGCTGGCTGCGGTCGGCACGGATCACGCTGGAGTCGAGGCTGACATTGGCGAAGGCGCGGTCGAACAGATCGGCGCGGATACCGGCGGCCAGAGCGTCCTTGCGGAAACCCGCCTGCCATTCGGCGAAGGTCTGGGTGGGCTGGATATCGAGGTTTTCACCGGTCGGCACCACGGGCGGAATGACCGCAGGGGCTGTCGCGACAGGGAGGGTCTGAAGCGGCTTGGCGTCGGCTGCGGTGGGTTTTTCCGCGCAGGCGACTAGCAAAATGAGGCTGGAGGCAGCTATCAGTTGGCGCACAGGCCAACGACGGGAAATACAAAAGGGCATGCACGGGTCCAGGGAGTACGAATCAGGTGCAGACCTTAACATGTTGAGCGAGCGCTTGCCTTTCAGGCCGCCAGAAAGTAAGAAGCCTCCCAGCTATTAGACTGGAAGGCTTCGCGGCGGTAGCTGCCTTTGCCCTTGCCGGCTCGTTCCTGACGGCTGCGGAACAGTGGCTGGGCGATGATGGATTTGGCCTTGTTGGGGCCACGTTTAGATGGCTTTTTGCTCATGATCGGATCTCTCGATTGAGTGGGTTTTGCGGGGGAAATAATCTGCCGAAGTTGAGATTCTGTCTATAGGGCAAATGGATGTGAGTAGCGTAGGAAACCTCTGTAGCAGCTGGCGAAGCCTGCGTTCGGCTGCGCAGCAGTCGTAAAATCGGACAGCGCGGTGTGCCAGGATGATCCGGAACTCAGTATTGACGACTGCTGCGCAGCCGAACGCAGGCTTCGCCAGCTGCTACAGAGGGCGTGTTTACTCGGCAGGCAAGGTCAGGCGTTGGCCGGCCATCAACAACGACAATCGACTAAGGCTCATCCATGGCGAGCCTGCAGCCTGGCCTTTGATTTGCGCATCGATGCGCTGAGCTTCCAGCAATAGCTGCGCCCAGCGTTGCGCCGAGTAGCGTTGCAAGGCTTTGCTCATCAGTGGCTTGCGTTTGTCCCAGACCGGCGGTCGGGCGGAGCTGAAGGCTTTGTCCAGTGGCACGCCCTGGCTGTACTGCAGCGACAGGTTGGCCAACAGACGCAGTTCCCGGGCCAGCGCCCAGAGGATCACTGGTGGCTCAACGCCTTCGCCGCGCAGCCCTTCAAGCATGCGCAGGGCATGAGCGGCTTCGCCGTTGAGAATCGCGTCGGTCAGGCCAAAGACATCGAAGCGCGCACTGTCGGCCACCGCCGCTTGCACGGTTTCGACGGTGATCTGGCCACCTTCGGCCATCAGCTTGAGCTTTTCGATTTCCTGGGCCGCCGCCAGCAGGTTGCCCTCGACCCGTGCGGCGATCAGTTCGACGGCGTCCTGGCTGGCGGAAAGCCCTGCCTGGGACAACCGTTGACGGATCCAGCTCGGCAACTGGTTGGTCTCTATCGGCCAGATTTGCACGAACTGGGTCTGTTGACCTTCGATCAGCGCCTTGCCCCACTTGGTTTTCTGCGCGCTGCCATCGAGTTTCGGCAGGCTGATCAGCAACACCGTGTCTTCGGCGGGCCGTGAGCAGTACTCGATAAACGCGGCAGCGCCTTTGTCACCGGGTTTGCCGGACGGCAGACGCAGTTCCAGCAGGCGCTTTTCGGCGAACAGCGACATGCTCGCGCCGGCTTGCAGCAACGTTCCCCAGTCGAAACTGGCGTCGGCGGCGAAGACCTGGCGTTCGTCGAATCCCTGTTGGCGGGCGGCGGCACGAATGGCGTCGGCAGCTTCCTGACACAGCAGTGGGTCATCGCCACTGATGATGTAGACCGGCGCGAGTGCACCTTGCAGGTGTTTGGCGAGTTGGGCGGGGGCGAGTTTCATAGGCGAGGGCTAACGGGGCGCCTGAGCGCCCCGTAAGTCTTACTGCTGCGGCAGTTCGATTGGCGACTGGCGTGGCGTTTGCGCTTCAACCTTCTGCGCCGCTTCCAGTGCATCGGCCTCAGCCTTGGCTTTGGCGTTGGCGGTCTGTTGCATCTGGTCCAGCTGAGCAGGCGTGAGCTGTTGCAGACGCAGCATCATCCGTTGGACCAGTTCACGACGGGTTTCCTTGCGGGCGTCGTTGGCTTCCTGGTCGGAACCCACCAGGTTGCTGCCGTCGTGGATAAAGATTTTTTGCACTTCGAGCTTGTCGCTCAGCAGCGGCAGGTTGCTCTCGCCACGGATGTCGTAGCTCAGCAAGGTGCTTACCTGGTACTCGCCAGTACGACCGGCACCTGCGTAGCTGAGGATGCGCTGGCTTTCCTGCTCATCAGTCAGCACCAGTTTGTAAGGTGCACCGCTGTAGACCTTGACGCCGCTGCTTTCCAGCACTTGACGCAGTTGCGTCACGATTTCGCCGTAAGCGTTACGGGCACTCAGGTCGAGTTCCTTGATCGCCAGTTCATTGGTGCCGGTGCCGCGCAGCTGGAAACCGCAGGCGCTCAACAGGACCGCAAGGCCCATCACCAGCAAATTGCGTTTGATCATCTTGTTGCTCCCCTTGAAACCATGTGGGCCGATCATGCGGCCCGAAAGGTTTTACTCGGCGCCAGGCATGACCTGGCGCCTGATCCAATTAGCTTGCGACGATATTGACCAGTTTCCCGGGCACTACGATCACTTTACGAATGGTCAGACCGTCGACAAAGCGCAGCACGTTCTCATTGGCCCGTGCGGCGGCTTCGACTTCTTCGCGGCTGGCGCTGGCGGGCATTTCGATGTGGCCGCGCAGCTTGCCGTTGACCTGGATGACCAGTTGCAGGCTGTCCTGTACCAACGCGCTTTCGTCCAGCACCGGCCAGGCGGCGTCGATCACCGGGTCAGCGTGACCCAGTTGATTCCACAGCTCGTGGCTGATGTGCGGTGTGATCGGAGCCAGCAGCAGCGTTACGGCTTCCAGGCCTTCGTGAATCAGCGCGCGATCCTGTTCAGTGCCTTGCGGGGCTTTTTCCAGCACGTTCATCAGCGTCATCACCTGAGCGATGGCGGTGTTGAATTTGTGGTTCTGGCCGACGTCGTGGCTGGCCTGCTTGATCGCCTGGTGGATCGAACGGCGAATGGCTTTCTGCCCGTCATTCAGGCCGGCGACGTCCAGTGTGCCCGGCAGGCCCTGAGTGACGTGGGCCTGAGCCAGGCGCCAGACACGCTTGAGGAAGCGATGCGAACCTTCTACGCCGGAGTCGGACCATTCCGCGCTCATGTCGGGTGGCGAGGCGAACATCATGAACAGGCGGCAGGTGTCTGCGCCGAACTGGTCGATCATCGACTGTGGGTCAACGCCGTTGTTCTTCGACTTGGCCATCTTCTCGGTGCCACCGATTTCCACCGGCAGGCCGTCCGCGATCAGCTTGGCGCTGATGACCTTGGCCTTGCTGTCGCGTTCGAGTTCGACATCCGCCGGGTTGAACCAGGTGTAAGCACCGTTGGCTTCGCGGCGATAGTAAGTCTCGGCGATCACCATGCCCTGGGTCAGCAGGTTCTTGAACGGTTCGTTGGAGCTCACCAGGCCTTCGTCGCGCATCAGCTTGTGGAAGAAACGTGCGTAGAGCAGGTGAAGAATGGCGTGTTCGATACCGCCGATGTACTGATCAACCGGCAACCAATGGTCGGCCGCCGATTTTTCCACCAGGCCGCCTTCATAGTGCGGCGAGGCGTAACGGGCGTAGTACCACGAGGACTCGACGAAGGTGTCCATGGTGTCGGTTTCACGCTTGGCCGGTGCGCCGCATTTCGGGCAGCTGCACTCGTAGAACTCGGGCATGCGCGCCAATGGCGAACCGGCGCCATCCGGCACGACGTCTTCCGGAAGTACCACGGGCAATTGATCTTGCGGGACCGGCACATCACCGCAGGTGGTGCAGTGGATGATCGGGATCGGGCAGCCCCAGTAGCGCTGACGGCTGATGCCCCAGTCGCGCAGGCGGAACTGGGTACGCGAGGCGCCGAGGTTCTTCTTGATCAGCGCGACTTCGATGGCGTCGAAAGCGCCTGGGAAGTCGAGGCCGTCGAATTCGCCGGAGTTGATCAGCGTGCCGTGCTCGCCGTACGCGTCCTGCCACGGAGCCGGGTTGGTGTCACCGGAACTTGTGCGTACCACGGACTTGATTGGCAGGTTGTACTTGGTAGCGAACTCGAAATCGCGTTCATCGTGAGCCGGAACAGCCATCACCGCGCCATCGCCGTAGTGCATCAGCACATAGTTGGCGACCCACACCGGGAGTTTCTCGCCGGTCAGCGGATGTTCGACGAACAGCGAAGTCGGCAGGCCTTTCTTCTCTTGGGTGGCGACGTCGGCTTCGGCAACGCTGCCGCCCTTGCATTCAGCGATGAACGCTTGCAGCTCAGGGTTGTTCTGCGCGGCCAGGGTCGCCAAATGGTGCTCGGCGGCTACGGCAACGTAGGTCGCGCCCATCAAGGTGTCTGGTCGGGTGGTGAAAACTTTCAGCGCACCGGCTTCGCCGATGGACGCAACGTCATACGGGAACTGCACTTCCATGCCGCGGGATTTGCCGATCCAGTTGCGCTGCATGGTCTTGACCTGTTCAGGCCAGCCAGTCAGTTCGTCGAGGCTTTCCAGCAGCTCATCCGCGTAGGCGGTGATCTTGAAGTAGTACATCGGGATTTCGCGCTTTTCGATCAGCGCGCCGGAACGCCAGCCGCGACCGTCGATCACTTGCTCGTTGGCCAGGACGGTCTGGTCGACCGGGTCCCAGTTCACGGTGCCGCTTTTCTTGTAAATCACGCCTTTTTCGAACAGGCGAGTGAACAGCCATTGTTCCCAGCGGTAGTAATCAGGCTTGCAGGTGGTGACTTCGCGGGACCAGTCCACCGCGAGGCCCAGGCTGCGCAGCTGGGTTTTCATGTAGGCGATGTTTTCGTAGGTCCACTTGGCGGGCGCTACGTTGTTCTTCATCGCGGCGTTTTCCGCCGGCATGCCGAAGGCGTCCCAACCCATGGGTTGCAGGACGTTCTTGCCTTGCATGCGCTGGTAGCGGGAGATCACGTCGCCGATGGTGTAGTTGCGCACGTGCCCCATGTGTAGCTTGCCGCTGGGGTAAGGGAACATCGACAGGCAGTAGAAAGTCTCCTTGCCTGGCTGTTCACTGACTTCAAAGGACTTTTGCTCGTCCCAGAACGACTGGGCGGCGGCTTCGATTTCACGGGGCTGATATTGTTCGTGCATGGCTACTTTTGAACTGAATAGGGGTGGCCTAATCCTCTTCAATGCAACGCTGGACGGTGATCACGCCAAATCGGCGTTTCGGTGCCCAGGCGAGCTGGAAGTGGAGTTACAGGAAGCGCCGTAGCATACATGACCGCACTCTACCGAGGGAAACCCTGATTGCTGCTGCGGGTCGCCCAAAAACCGCTGCGAGGGCCGTTGGTCGCAGTACTCAGCCGGTTTGTTGATGGAGGCTAAGCTCTAAATGGGGAGTGAGTCTTATCTTCAATGAGGTGATGGATGGTTGAGTCACGGCAAAAAGTTACAAAACCGGAGCTGTACGAAAGACTGATCGATCGTTTGGGAATGGCCTTGGACGCGGCAAAAACCGCTGACCGGTTACGCGATGAGCGTCCGTTGGAACTGGAATTGCGTGGCTTGAGCCCCGCAGAGTTTGATCTGGTCAAGGCGTATCTCGATCGCAGTGAACGTGAGACACACGGATGCTTGTCAGAAGCAGTGAAGCAACTCGACGCACCACGTTCGGCCAAGATCATCTGGCTCAAGGACAAGGCTCCTGGCAAGGACACGGTAAAGGTCCGGTCTTTGCAGTTCAAGTAAGGACACTGGAAGCAATGTCTGATGTATTTGTGAAGCTTGGTCCTTCCGTATTTGTTGTCGCATTGCGTCAACCCACTTAGGCTTCGGGCATCTTTTGGAGATGCTCGATGCCTTTTCGATATTTCGTTAAACAACTCCTGTTGCCGCCCGGCATTCTTTTGCTGCTGTTGGTGCTTGCGTGGTGGTTGCGACGCTCAAGACCGCGCCTTGCCGGGTTGTGCTTTGCCTTAGGCGTGGGCGGCTTCTGGTTGATGAGCTTGCCGGTGGTGGTGCAGTGGGGTGCGAAGACGCTGGAGCGTGAAGCGCCGCTGGCTCGTAATGAATGGGCGACATTGGCGCAGCGTGCCGACGCGATTGTCGTGCTGGGCGCGGGGCGCGAACGTGGCGATCTGGCCTGGGGCGACGACCAGCCGACGGGGGTGGCGCTGCAGCGCGAGCGTTATACGGCGCGGCTGGCCAAGGCGTCGGGCTTGCCGGTCCTGACCAGCGGCGGTTTGCATTACGGTACGCCGCCGACTGAGGCCAGGTTGATGGCTGACTCATTGCAAGATGATTTCGGCGTGACGGTGCGTTGGCAGGAAGGGCGCAGCCGCACGACCTGGGAGAACGCGCAGTTCAGCGCCGAGGTGTTGTTGCCGCAAGGGATCAAGCGCGTGGTGATCGTGACTCAGGCCTGGCACATGCCGCGAGCCGTCTGGAGTTTCGAAAAGGCAGGTTTTGAAGTAGTCCCGGCGCCGATGGGGTTTTTAGGCGTGGACAACGCCCGGCCACTGGGCGGCTGGATGCCGGAATTCAAGTCAATCTGGCAGAGCGGGCAGTTGATGAATGAGGCGGTGGGGCAGATCGGGTATTCGATCTTTTACCGAGGCGATGTTGGTGCTGATTGATCGTTCCCACGCTCCGCGTGGGAATGCCGCCGGGGACGCTCTGCGTCCCGCTGTTGACGCTGTGACGCAGAGCGTCACGGGATGCATTCCCACGCGGAGCGTGGGAACGATCATCAGACTGTCTTGGCCATTCGGCTTGCGATCAGCGCCCAGCCAAACAACAACACGCAAACAATGATCAGTGGCCACGAACGCCATTCCAGATAAGGCGTCAGGTTGTGCATGGGCACCACTTCACCGTACAAAATGCCACGTTCAAACTGAGGGATCTGCACGGTGATCTGACCGAACGGGTTGATCAGGCCGGTCACGCCGTTGTTGGTGGCGCGGATCATCCAGCGACCAGCCTCGAGCGCGCGCATCTGCGCCATCTGTAAATGTTGCAGCGGGCCGATGGACGTGCCGAACCAGGTGTCATTACTGATGGTCAGCAGCAGATCGCTGCGCGCCGCAAGGCTGGCGGCGAATTCCGGGTAAACCACTTCGTAGCAGATGAACGGTGCAATCTGATAGCCCTTAGCTTGCAGCATCGCCTGATCGGCGGGACCGCGGGCAAAGTCCGACATCGGCAGGTCGAAGAAGGCGATCAATCCGCGCAGCACGTCCTGCAACGGAACGTATTCGCCAAACGGCACCAGCTTCTGTTTGAGGTAAGTGCCATCGCCTTCGCCCACGACGGTGATGCCGTTGTAGAAACGCTTCTGGTGATGGACTTCCTCGCGAATCGGTACACCGGTAATCAGCGCGGATTTACGCTCTGCGGCGAAGCTTCCCATCATGTTCAGGTAGCCCTCGGCGGACTCCTTGAGCACCGGGATGGCCGTTTCCGGCCAGATCAGCAAGTCGACCGGTTTGGAGCTGAAACTCATGTCACGGTACAGCGCCAACTGCGCGTTGAGCTGCGTCGGATCCCACTTCATGCTCTGTTCGATGTTGCCCTGAATCGCTGCGACACTTAGCGGAGCACCCGCCGGGGTTGTCCAGGCGTGTTCCTTGAGCGCCATGCCGGCCACCCAAGGGCCAATCAGCAGCAACACACCTGCGGCGATAAAGCCTTTGCGGCCGGTGCGCAGCAGTCGCAATGCGTTATAGATCAGCGCTGCCGTCAGGGCCAGGGTGAAGGAAATCAGCCACATCCCGCCCAGCGGGGCGAGCCCGGCCAACGGGCCGTCGAGCTGACTGTAGCCGGAATAAAGCCAGGGGAAACCCGTCAGGAACCAGCCGCGAAAGGCTTCCTGGCCGACCCACAACGCTGCAAACGCCAGGGCGTCGGCCAGCGGCGCTTCGTTACGGCGCAGCCAGCGCGCCCAGATCCAGGCGGGCAGGGCGAAGAACCAGGCAATCGCCGCCGTGAAGATCAGCATCAGGAAACCAGCCAGCAGCACCGAAGCGCCGCCGAAGTGGTGAATGCTGTAGTAGATCCAACTGGTGCCAGCGCCAAACAGGCCGAAACCGAAACACCAGCCACGGCCCAGGGCCTGACGTGGGTTCAGTTCGCGCAAGCCGGCATAAAAGAAACCGACCGCCAGCAACGCCAACGGCCAGATATCGAACGGCGCCAGGGCCAGGGTGGTGATTGCACCGGCCGCCACGGCCAGCAGGTTACCGGGCCAGCCGGGGCGGGTTATCCAGCGCATTTCTATCCTTAGTTTTTACCGGGCGATAGGTGACAGGCGCAGCAGGTGAATCCGACGGCTGTCGGCGTTCAGGATGCGGAAGCGATAGGGGCCGATTTCAGTGATTTCGTTGCGTTTTGGCAGGTGCCCGAACGCGCTCATCACCAGACCGCCGACCGTGTCGAATTCGTCATCGGAGAATTGGCTGTCGAAGAATTCGTTGAAATTCTCGATCGGCGTCAGGGCCTTGATCAGGAAGTCACCGCTGGGCAGCGGCTTGATGTAGCTGTCTTCTTCGACGTCATGCTCGTCTTCGATGTCGCCGACGATCTGTTCCAGCACGTCTTCGATGGTCACCAGGCCCGCCACGCCGCCGTATTCGTCGATGACGATAGCCATGTGGTTGTGGTTGGCACGGAACTCGCGCAGCAGCACATTCAGGCGCTTGGACTCGGGCACGAAAGTGGCCGGGCGCAGCAAGTCCTTGATGTTGAAGCTGTCGCCGTTCTCCTTGAGGATCAACGGCAGCAAGTCCTTGGCCAGCAACACGCCCATCACGTCATCGTGGCTTTCGCCGATCACCGGGTAGCGGGAGTGGGCCGAGTCGACCACGGCAGGCAGGAACTCGCGGGGTGTCTGGGTCGCCTTGATGCTGATCATCTGCGAGCGCGGGACCATGATGTCCCGTACTTGCAGGTCAGCCACCTGGATGGCGCCTTCGACGATGGCCAGCGCTTCGCTGTCCAGCAACTTGTTTTGGTGGGCGTCGCGCAGCAGCTCCAGCAGCTCCTGGCGGTTCTTCGGCTCGTGGGCAAAAGCCTGGGTGAGCTTACCCAGCCATGACTTTTGCCCGTTGCTCGATCGATCTTCGCTCATAGCGATTACTCTGAATCCTTTGTTGTAACGATAGGGGATGTGTCTGTTTCGTCGTCCGCATACGGGTCGGGATAGCCCAACTCTGCAAGCAACGTTCGTTCCAGTGCTTCCATTTCTTCGGCTTCCTCGTCATCGATATGGTCGTAACCAAGCAGATGCAGGCAGCCGTGAATGACCAGGTGAGCCCAATGGGCCTTGAGTGCCTTGCCTTGTTCGGTTGCTTCGCGCTCGACCACCGCCACGCAGATCACCAGATCGCCCAATAGCGGGATATCCAGAAATTCGTCGGGCACATCGGCAGGAAACGACAAGACGTTAGTGGCGTAATCCTTTTGCCGCCAGGTGTGGTTCAGCTCGCGACCTTCCGCTTCATCGACCAAACGAATGGTCATTTCGGAGTCGGCTGTGCGCTGGCGCAGCGCCAGTTCGCACCATTGGCGGAACTCGGCTTCGCTGGGCGCAGGCGCTTCGGTAGCCAGTTGCAGATCAAGCTCAAGCATCGTGGCGATTGTCCTTGGACGAGACCTTCGCCGGTTCGTCGGCCACGCGATTCTCGAAGCGCTCGTAGGCTTCGACAATGCGCTGCACCAATGGATGGCGCACGACGTCTTTGGGCATGAAATGGGTGAAGCTGATGCCCGGTACGTCCTTGAGCACTTCGATCACATGGTGCAGCCCGGACTTGGTGCCTTTCGGCAGGTCGACCTGGGTGATGTCACCGGTGATGACGGCGGTAGAGCCGAAGCCGATCCGGGTAAGGAACATTTTCATCTGCTCGACGGTGGTGTTCTGGCTTTCGTCGAGGATGATGAAACTGTTGTTCAAGGTTCGGCCGCGCATGTAGGCCAGCGGCGCAACTTCGATCACCTGACGCTCGATCAGCTTGGCCACGTATTCGAAGCCGAGCATTTCGTAGAGTGCATCGTAGAGCGGGCGCAGGTACGGGTCGATCTTCTGCGACAGGTCGCCGGGCAGGAAACCAAGCTTTTCACCTGCTTCAACCGCCGGTCGTACCAGCAGGATGCGGCGAATCTGCTCGCGTTCCAGTGCGTCTACCGCGCAGGCAACGGCCAGATAGGTCTTGCCGGTACCGGCCGGGCCGATGCCGAAGTTGATGTCGTTACCGAGGATTTCCTTCACATAGCGCAACTGATTCAAGCCGCGAGGGCGAATCATGCCTTTCTTGGTGCGCAGGGCGACGGAAGGTTCGGAGGGGGAGACGTTGTCCAGCTCTTCGACGGCCGATTCCTGCAGGAACAGGTGAACCATGTCCGGCGACAGCTCGGTACCCTTGGTTTCCCGGTACAGGCGGCGCAGGAGGTTTTCCGCGGAGGTGGTGTGCTTGGGATCGCCGATCAGTTCGAACTGGTCTCCGCGGTTGCGGATCTCGATATTCAGGCGCTGTTCGATCAAGCGCAGATGCTCGTCGAATTGCCCGCACAGATTGGCGAAGCGGCGAGCTTCAAAAGGCTCGAGGATAAAACGATGTGGTTCTATGGGTGCGTTCAAGGTCGTATTTAGCCGCCCTGGGGCAATTAAGATGAAATCAAGGATAACGCCAGAGGCCCGGGTGCGAAAGGTCTTAAATAATATGCCGGATTTTGGTACTTCATCTGTGGCGAGGGGGCTTGCCCCCGTCCGGCTGCGAAGCAGTCGCAAAATACTCGGGACCGCTTCGCAGTCCAACGGGGCGATGCGGCGTTCCGACAAGCCCCCTCGCCACAAAGCTCGCTCCCACAGGGTAATGAGGTGTTACTGAATCAGCGAACCCCGCAGCGAGTGCGGTTGTGCGGCATCGATATGCACATCGGCGAACTGCCCGATCAACGTCGGATTGTCGCAGCGGAAGTTGACGATGCGATTATTCTCGGTCCGGCCTTGCAGTTCACCGGGGTCTTTTTTCGAATAATCGGTGACCAGAATCCGCTGAATGGAGCCCACCATTTGTCGGCTGATCTCGAAACCTTGCTGGTTCAGACGATGTTGCAAGGCGTTCAGGCGTTCTTTTTTCAGCGCTTCCGGCGTTTCGTCGGCCAGATCGGCAGCCGGAGTGCCCGGGCGTTGGCTATAGACGAACGAGTAGGAGAAGTCGAAACCGACGTCTTCGATCAGCTTCATGGTCTGTTCGAAGTCTTTTTCGGTCTCGCCCGGGAAGCCGACGATGAAGTCCGAGCTGATGCAAATCCCCGGTACGGCAGCACGCAGCTTGCGCAGTTTGGATTTGTATTCCAGCGCGGTGTGGTTGCGCTTCATCGCCGCCAGGATTCGGTCCGAGCCCGATTGCACCGGCAAGTGCAAGTGTTTGACCAGTTCCGGAACGTCGGCGTGAGCCTGGATGAGGCTATCGGAGAATTCCAGCGGGTGTGAAGTGGTGTAGCGGATGCGATCGATGCCATCGACGGCGGCGACGACGCGGATCAGTTCGGCCAGGTCAGCCAAACGACCGTCATGAGTGGTCCCGCGGTAGCCATTGACGTTCTGCCCGAGCAGGGTCACTTCACGCACGCCGTTTTCAGCCAGATGGATGATCTCGGCGATCACGTCATCGAAAGGTCGGCTGACTTCTTCGCCGCGGGTGTAGGGCACCACGCAGAAAGTGCAGTACTTGCTGCAGCCTTCCATGACCGACACGTAGGCGCTTGGGCCATCGATGCGCGGCTCGGGCAAGTGGTCGAATTTTTCGATTTCCGGAAACGAGACGTCGACTTGCGGCAGCTTGGTCGCGCGGGCGGCGTCGATCATTTCCGGCAGGCGGTGCAAGGTCTGCGGGCCGAACACCACATCGACGTACGGCGCACGATCGCGGATGGCGGCGCCTTCCTGGCTGGCCACGCAACCGCCAACGGCAATCACCATGTCCGGGTTGGCCAGCTTCAGTTCGCGCCAGCGGCCGAGTTGGGAATACACCCGGTCCTGGGCACGTTCGCGGATCGAGCAGGTATTGAGCAAGATCACGTCGGCATCTTCAGCACGAGCGGTGACTTCCAGGGCCTGATGTTCGCCCAGCAGATCGACCATGCGCGAGCTGTCGTACTCGTTCATCTGGCAACCGTGGGTTTCGATGTAAAGCTTCTTGGCCATGGACAGAGTCATCACGTGATTCAAAGAACCGCGCATTATAGGGAACATGTTCCAAGGTTCCTACCGTTGCGCGTCCGGCGGCTATGCTATAGTTCGCGCCCTCATTTTTATCCCCCGATGTGTTGCTCGCCCACCATGACCAAACGTGAAGCTCCAATCTACAAGGTGATTTTCCTCAACCAGGGCCAGGTGTACGAAATGTATGCCAAACAGATCTATCAAAGTGATCTGTGGGGCTTCCTGGAAGTTGAAGAGTTCGTCTTTGGCGAGCGCACGCAAGTGGTCGTCGATCCGAGCGAAGAGAAGCTCAAGGCTCAGTTCGAAGGCGTTGTGCGCAGCTTTGTGCCGATGCATTCGATCGTGCGGATCGACGAGGTCGAGCGCCTCGGTACACCGAAAATCAGCGAAGCCCGCGGCGCGGTCGGCAATGTCATGCCGTTTCCGATGCCGATGCCTGAGAAGTAAATAGCAATCCTGAAGCTGACAGGGCTCTCTTCTGTGGCTAGAGAGTCATTGTGGTCAGGGGATTTGTCTGTGGTGAAGGGATTTATCTGTGGCGAGGGGATAAATCCCCTCGCCACAGTTAAGGCAACGGCGAGAACGGCGTACGCCCATCGGCGCTTTGCAATTCCATCAGATACTTGCGGAAGATTTGCCCCAGCACCTGGGTAGCGACTTCCAGTTCTTCGCGGGGCATTTTCTCGGCGACTTCGTCGGCAGTGTCCAACGCTTCTTCAGCGCCATTGACCGCCGCCATTTTCAGCACGATATACGCCTGGACGTTGTTGGCCGGTACGCCTTCGCCGTGGAAGAACATGGAGCCGAGTTTGAATTGCGCCTGAGCATGGCCTTGCAACGAGGCTTTTTCGAAGTAGCCCAGGGCTTTTTTGAGGTCGCGCGGCGTATTTGTGCCGTCGTAGTAGAACTCGCCCAACTCGTATTGCGCCTGCGCATCCCCTTCATCCGACGCTTTCTGGCAGGCGGCGAGCGCCTGTGCCAGGTCTTGCGGCTGAGTATTGAGGGTGCAACGACCCATCGCTGGGATTAACAACGAGTTGCCGCCTGCTTGTGCGAGCGCGAGCAGGGGCTGAAGGAGCAACAGGCAGCCCAGTGCAAGGGCGCGGCCGGTGCGGTTCATGGGAATCGACTTACCTCTGAGGGGCGCGCGGACCCGTCGAGGGATCCAATAAGCGCGCATTATGAAATAAGCAGGGCCAACCTTACAAAGTCTTTACTCGTTTTTCTGCTGCGCGGGGAATATATCGGCCACTTTGCCGAGTATTTGAGCAGAAGCGCAGGAATAAGGACGGGAATGCAGGTGAAAGCTGACGCTGGCAACTGCCAGCGTCAGCGGCACAGCGTTATTTCAATGCAGCAAATGCGCGTTCGGCAGCATCCAGCGTCAGTTTCAGCTCGGTTTCGCCGTGGGCAATCGAGGTGAAGCCGGCTTCGAAGGCGCTCGGCGCCAGGTACACGCCGCCTTCAAGCATCAAGTGGAAGAAGCGTCCGAACAGGGCGGCGTCGCTGTCCATCACGTCATCGAAGGTCACGATGTCGTCGGCACCGCTGAAGTACAGACCGAACATACCGCCGGCCTGTGTGGTCACGAACGGAATGCCCGCGGCATCGGCGCGTTGTTGCAGGCCATCGAGCAGGCGACTGGTGTAGTCAGTCAACTCTGCGTGGAAGCCCGGGCGGCTGATCAGGCGCAGGGTCGTCAGGCCGGCAGCCATGGCCAACGGGTTACCCGACAAGGTGCCCGCCTGATAGACCGGGCCCAAGGGTGCGATGTGCGACATGATTTCGCGCTTGCCGCCGAAGCAGCCAACCGGCATGCCGCCACCGATGATTTTGCCGAAGGTGGTCAGGTCTGGCGTCACGCCGTAGTGGGCTTGTGCACCACCAAGGGCGACACGGAAACCGGTCATCACTTCGTCGAAAATCAGCACCACGCCATGCTTGTCGCACAGGGTTCGCAGGCCTTCGAGGAAACCTGGTGCCGGCGGTACGCAGTTCATATTGCCGGCCACGGGCTCGACGATGATGCAGGCCACTTCCTGGCCGACTTCGGCGAGCATGGTTTCTACCGCGTCGATGTCGTTGAACGGCAGGGTCAGGGTGTGTTTGGCGAACGCCGCCGGCACACCGGCCGAGCTCGGCACGCCTTGGGTCAGGGCGCCAGAGCCGGCCTTGACCAGCAGACTGTCGGAGTGACCGTGGTAGCAGCCTTCGAACTTGATGATGCTGTCGCGGCCGGTGAAACCACGGGCCAGACGAATCGCGCTCATGGTGGCTTCGGTGCCGGAGCTGACCATGCGCACCATTTCCATCGATGGCACGATCGAGCAGACCAGGTCCGCCATCTGGGTTTCCATCTCGGTCGGCGCGCCGTAGGACAATCCGTGCTCAAGCTGTTTGCGCACGGCGTCCAGCACATCCGGGTGGCTGTGGCCGAGAATCATCGGCCCCCAGGAGCCCACGTAATCCACATAACGCTTGTTGTCTTCGTCGGTGACGTAGGCGCCTTCCGCGTGTTTGAAGAACAGCGGCGTGCCGCCAACGCTTTTGAACGCGCGAACAGGCGAGTTCACGCCACCGGGAATGTGTTTCTGGGCATTGGCAAACAGGGTTTCGGAACGAGACATGATCGGGCTCTCAAATCAGATTTTCAGTAATTCGTTAAAGGCGCGGGCGCGGCGTGTCACTTCAGCCGTGCTCTCGGCGCCAAACAGGCCATGGACCACCGCCAGCAGATCGACCCCATGGGCCACCAGTGGCGCGGCGTTGTCCAGGGTGATGCCGCCAATCGCGCAGATCGGCAGGTGCAGTTTGCTGCGGGCCTGGTCGAGCAGTTCGAGGCTGCAAGTGGGGGCGCCGGGTTTGGTATTGGAGTTGAAGAAGCGACCGAAGGCGACGTAACTGGCGCCTTCCTTGGCCGCTTGTTCGGCGAGTTCGAGTTGCGCGTGGCAGGTCGAACCGATGATCGCCTGGCGACCGAGCAATGCGCGGGCCGGGGTCAGCGGGCCGTCGGTCTGGCCCAGGTGCACGCCGACGTTCAGGCGCGCAGCGAGTTCGGCATCGTCATTGATAATCAGCTGGGTCTTGTAGCGTTCACACAGATCGCGCAGGGCTTGGGCCTCGCGCAGACGGCGGGCCTCGTCGTTGCTCTTGTCGCGGTATTGCAGCAGGGTGACGCCGCCTTCCAGCGCCGCCTCCACGTACGAAAGAAATTTACCGGCCAGCAGTTGGCTGTCGGTAATGGCGTACAGGCCACGTAGCTTCATCGGACAATCCTTTTTGCTTTACGCAGGGACAGTTACGAACAGAAATCCAGCGGCAGGCGGCGCGGCACGAACTGGCCTTTGCCCAACTGCTCCGCATCACGCAGGGTGCGCCACGTGTAGTTAAGCGCGGTCTGCACGGCACTGGCGAGATTTTCACCGAGGGCCAGACGACCGGCCAAGGCACTGGCCAGCGTGCAACCGGAACCGTGATAACTGCCGGGCAAGCGCTGGCAAGTGAAGGTTTCGCGGTGACCGTCGCGGCTATACAGGCGATTGTGGATTTCGTGTTCATCGCCATGGCCGCCAGTGATCAGCAGGTGTTTGACGAATGGCAGGAGTTTTTCCGCGCACTCGTCCGCGGTGCCTTCGGGCAGTTCGGCGAGGATGCGGGCTTCGGGAAGGTTTGGGGTGGCGATGATCGACAGAGGCAGCAGGCGTTCGCGCATGGCGTAGCCGACTTCGTCCTTGCCCAGTCGTCCGCCGCCGCCGGCGCGCAGCACCGGGTCGCAGACCACCGGCAAATGCGGGTGCGCCGAGAGCAGTTCGACCACGGTGTCGACCATTTCCAGGGAGCCGAGCATGCCCAGTTTCACCGCCGCGACTTCGGAGTCGTTGAGCACGGCATTGGCCTGGGCCAACACCCACTCACGGTCGAGGACGCGGAAATCAGTGACGTTGACCGTGTCTTGCACGGTCAGGGCGGTGACGGCCGGGGCCGCATGACATCCCTGAGCGAGCAGGGCTTCGATATCTGCCTGCAAGCCGGCGCCACCACTTGGGTCGTGGCCGGAGAGACAGAGGACAACGGGGCGAGAGCTGTAGATATTCATGGTGCGCGAGCTTACCACCAAACATCTTTTTTCGGTTGCCCCCAGCGAGTCATCACGCGGTCCATGTAGCAGCTGCCGAAGGCTGCGTTCGGCTGCGTAGCAGGCGTGAAGTCAGTCGCTGCGGTGTATCAGGCAAACCGGGTGGTCAGGTTTGACGACTGCTGCGCAGCCGAACGCAGCCTTCGGCAGCTGCTACAGGGAACAGGGCGTTGTCACAAACTGACCGGTGAAATAGCTCTAGCTCAATATGTGCGGCTGGAACGCCCGTGCTAGAGCCTTTGTAGGAAAAATTACAATGGTGTTCAATGGCCACCAACGGCTATGCTAGAGTGGATCCAAACCAATAACAGGTAATGCCGGTTTTACGTCTACTCAAAAGGAATGAGGGGCTTCCTTGGATAACCGGACAGGCCACGCTGGGGCTTAAATGCGCTATTTGCTGATGATGCTGTTGTGCTTGCCCCTTATGGCGAGTGCAGTCGAATTCGACGAGTTCACTCAAAGCCTTCCCCTGGGCCGAACCCTGCAAGTGTTCGAAGACGCGGGCGGTCAGGCGAGCATCGCCGATGTCCGCGCACAAGCCGCGGCCGGAAACTTCAAACCCCATGACAAAGCCACCCTCAACGCCGGTTACTCGCGTTCAGTGTTCTGGCTGAAAATCGACCTGCATTACCGCCCGAACAACCCCGCGGTGCAACGCACCTGGTTGCTGGAGCTGGCCTATCCGCCCCTTGATCACATTGATCTCTATTTGCCCGATGCGGCCGGTGGCTATCAATTGGCACGTCAGACCGGTGATGCCTTGCCGTTCGACAGTCGCGAGATCCGCCAGAACAACTATTTGTTCGATCTGAACTTCACCCCTGATCAAGCGCAAACCCTGTACCTGCGACTGCAAAGTGAAGGGTCGATCCAGGCGCCGGTCACCCTATGGTCGAGCACTGCCTACCTGGAAGAGCAGCCGGTCCGACTGTATGTACTGGGGCTGATCTACGGCGTGTTGCTGGGAATGCTGGTGTACAACCTGTTCATCTATCTCAGCGTGCGCGATACCAGCTATCTCTATTACATCTTCTATATTGCCTCGTTCGGCTTGTATCAGCTGTCGGTCAACGGCGCGGCCGTGGAGTATTTCTGGCCGAACAATCCCTGGTGGGCCAACGCGGCGACGCCTTTTTTCATCGGTTGTGCAGGGCTGTTCGGCAGCCAGTTCGCGCGCAGTTTCTTGCAGACGGCGACCCACAGTCGTTGGCTCGACCGCATCCTGCTGGCGTTGATTGCGTTTAGCGCAGTCGTGGTCGGGTTGTCGTTGATGACCAGTTACGCCATGGCCCTGCGCCTGGCGACGACGCTGGCACTGATCTTCACCGTGGTGATTTTTGCCGCAGGTATTTTCGCCTGGCTGCGTGGCCTGCGAGTGGCGCGTTATTTCATTATTGCCTGGTCGGCGTTTTTACTCGGTGGCGTCGTCAACACCCTGATGGTGCTGGGTTACCTGCCGAACGTGTTCCTGACCATGTATTCCAGCCAGATCGGCTCGGCGATTGAAGTGGCGCTGCTGTCCCTGGCGCTGGCCGATCGCATCAACGCCATGCGCGAGCAACAGGCACAGACCCTGTTCGATGCCGGTCAAACGCTTGAAGTGCTGAACCAGCAATTGGCTCACAGCAACAAGCTCAAGGACGAGTTCCTCGCCACCCTGACCCACGAACTACGCACGCCCATGAACGGTGTAATCGGCTCGCTTGAGCTGATGCAGACCGTCGAGATGGACCCGGAGCTGGAGCAATACCAGCAAACGGCCGCCGGTTCCGCGCGAGACATGATGCGCATGGTCAACGGCATCCTCACCCTGACCGAGTTGCAGGCCGGCAAGCTCAAGACCTATCCCGCCGTTTTCAGTTTGCGCAGCGTGATCGAGGCTTTGCGCCTGCAATTCGAGGGCAACGCGTCGAGCAAGTCGCTGGACTTCAAAGTCGAGGTCTCGCCGGGGCTGCCGGATCGCTTGCACGGCGACAGCGCCAAATTGGCGCAATGCCTGGAATGCCTGCTGGATAACGCGATCAAGTTCACGCGGATCGGCGGGCTGGCGCTGCGGGTGACGGGTAAACCCGCGGCGCCCGACCGATTCGCGCTGTCCTTTGCAGTGATCGACACCGGCATCGGCTTCACCGATCTGGGAGAGGCGACACTGTATCAGCGGTTCTTCCAGCTCGATGGCTCGATGACCCGTGAATACGGCGGCCTGGGCGTTGGCCTGGCGATCTGTCGGCAACTAGTCGAACTGCTCGGCGGAAAACTGACCCACCGCTCCGAGCCTGGTCGTGGCAGCCGCTTCCAGCTCGACGTCGAGTTCGAACTGCCCGTGGTGGAGCGGCCGCCAGCGCCCCTGATGAACCGGGAATTTCCGCGCCTGCGACTGCCTCAGGACTGCACCGTCTTGCTGGTCGATGACAACAGCATCAACCAGTTGGTGATGCGCGGCATGTTGCTCAAGCTTGGGTTCCGGGTGCGCAGCACCGACAACGGGGCTGCCGCGCTCGATCACTTGCAGCGCGAAACCTTCGATGCGGTATTGCTCGATTGCCAGCTTCCACCGCTGGACGGCACGTCCCTCTGTTGCCAGATCCGCGCGTTGCCGGGCTGCGCCGAACTGCCTGTATTCGTGATTGCCTTGAGCATTGATCGGGAACATTGCCCGACCGGTGCCTTGATCGATTATCTGAACAAACCGGTGAAATTCGAGGACCTGCAGGCAGCGCTCTATCGTCGGGTGCTGTGTCCAAAGCAAGGCGAAAGCGCCGACAGTTAGGCAGATATGACACTTTGTTCGGTCGGGGGGCGGTGCTTAACTGAAGTTCCTTGGCTGACCAAAGGAGCCCCGTCATGAACCTGCATCAGTTCGCCGAAACCCACGAAGTCACCAACCAGCCACCGTCGCTGGACGGCGCCAATCTCTATCGCATCGACCTGCCGTTGCAGGAGTGGTCGCGGCGTTTCGGGGCCGGGTGGGCCGAGTCGCGGATCGACGCTTACGGCGCCCTGGCCGGCGGGCCGCTGATGGAAGCAGGGTTTTTGGCCAATCAGAACAAGCCGGTTTTCAGCAGCCATGACCGTTACGGCCATCGCATCGACCTGGTTGAATTTCACCCGGCGTATCACGAACTGATGCGCACGGCGGTCGAGCACGGTTTGACTTCGTTGCCCTGGGCGCATCCGCAGTCCGGCGCCCACGTCGCCCGCGCCGCCATGACCTACCTGCACAGCCAGGCTGAAGCCGGCAGTGGTTGCCCGCTGACCATGACTTTCGCCAGCGTCCCGGCAATGCGCCTGCAAGCGGACTTGGCGGAGCAATGGCTGCCGAAAATCCTCTCCACCGAATACGACCCGCGCAACGTCGGTATTGCCCACAAGGCCGGGGTCACCATCGGCATGGCGATGACCGAGAAACAGGGCGGCACCGACGTGCGGGCCAACACCACCAAGGCTTTTCCGGTCGGAGCCAGTGGTCCGGGCCAGGCGTATGAGCTGGTGGGCCACAAGTGGTTCTGTTCGGCGCCGATGTGCGATGCCTTCCTCACCCTGGCCCAGACTGACAAGGGGCTGACCTGTTTCCTGCTGCCGCGCCATCGCCCGGACGACACGCGCAATCAGTTCTACATACAGCGCTTGAAGAACAAACTCGGCAATTGCTCCAACGCGTCCAGCGAAGTGGAGTTCCGTGGTGCGCTGGCGTGGATGGTCGGCGAGGAGGGCCGGGGTGTTCCGACCATCATCGAAATGGTCGCCATGACCCGCTTCGATTGCATGGTCGGTTCCAGTTCGCTGATGCGCCAGGCCCTGACCCAGGCCAGCCATCACTGCGCTCACCGCAAGGTCGGCGGCAAATTGCTCAGCGAACAACCCTTGATGCAGAACGTACTGGCCGACCTGGCCCTGGAAAGCGAAGCCGCCCTGGCCTTGAGCCTGCGCATGGGCCGGGCGCTGGATCATCTGGATGACGAGCACGAAGCCAAATTCGCTCGGCTGGTCACGGCGGTGGGCAAGTACTGGATCTGCAAACGTGCGCCCGGAATGATCAACGAAGCTGCCGAATGCATGGGCGGCGCCGGTTATGTCGAAGACAGCATCCTGCCGCGGTTGTACCGTGAAGCACCGGTCAATTCGACATGGGAAGGTTCCGGCAACGTGCAATGCCTCGACGTATTGCGAGCGTTGTCCAAGGAACCGGGCGTGCTCGACGTACTGTTCAGCGAATTGGGCGATGGCCATGGCGACAAGCGCCTGGCCGCACACATCATTCAATTGCAGGCAGCGTTCAAGGACACCGGCGACATTCAATATCGTGCGCGGCAGCTCACCGAAGACATCGCCTTGGGCCTTCAGGCCAAGCTGTTGCTGGAGGCGGGCAATGCGGCGGTCAGTGATGCCTTCATCGCCAGCCGCCTCGGTTCGGCCGGTCGGGTGTATGGGGCGTTGCCGCGTGGGCTGGATGTGGAAGCGATTGTCGCCCGCTCGACCCCACTTCCATGAGCGACACCGATCAAATGTAGGAGCGAGCCTGCTCGCGATGACGGTTCAACATTCAACAGTAATATCGACTGTCATACCGCTATCGCGAGCAGGCTCACTCCCACATTGGATCCTGGGTGGACTTGGTATTTGTGTAGCAACCGCTGTTCCCGTGAAGCGACGATGCAGGCAAGATGAAGGCCTGCAAGTCAGAACACAGGATGCTGATCGTGACCGAAGCTTTTATTGTCGTTCAAACCGCCGAGCAAGCCGTGGACCGGCTTGCGCTCTTGCACCATCGTGCAACCACCGCGCTGAACCAGGCGCTCAAGCGTTACCTCCATGATCGAGTCGAACCGGACGCCGAACAGCGTGCGATGTTTCGTTATCCCGAACTGCGTCTGACCTACCATTGCCAGGGCGAAGTCCCACAGACCACTCGCGCCTACGCCAAGGTTCAACTGCCGGGGACCTACAGCGTCACCGTCACTCATCCCGCCGCGTTCCGTAAATACCTGCTGGAACAGCTGGTGCCGTTGATGCACGACTTCACCGTGACGGTGGAAGTCGGCATCAGCCAGCAAAACATTCCTTATCCGTACGTGGTCGAGCAGGGCGATGAACTGGCCGGTTCCGGCGTTACCGCCGCCGTGCTGGCGCGGGTGTTCCCGAGTACCGACCTGTCTGCCGCGACCGATGGCATCGCCGACGGTCTGTACGATTGGGAAAACACCGACCCGCTACCGTTGGCCTTGTTCGACGCTGCGCGGGTGGATTTCTCCCTGCGTCGGCTGGTGCATTACACCGGCAGCGACTGGCGCCATGTGCAGCCGTGGATTCTGCTGACCAACTACCACCGCTACGTTGACCAGTTCATCGTTCATGGCCTGGAGCAACTGCGCAATGATCCGCGTTTCGTGCGCATGGTCTTGCCGGGCAATGTGATCATCGAAAAGAGCATGGACCACGGCGAAGCTTCGGCGATTGCCGCCGGTGTGGTCTGGCACCGCTATCAGATGCCGGCCTATCACCTGATCGCCAGCGACGGCCACGGTGTGACCCTGGTGAACATCGGCGTCGGCCCGTCCAACGCCAAGAACATCACCGACCACCTGGCGGTGCTGCGTCCGCATTGTTGGCTGATGATCGGCCACTGTGGCGGCTTGCGTCAGTCGCAGACGATTGGCGACTACGTGTTGGCGCACGCTTACATGCGTCGCGACGGGATTCTCGACCGGGTCGTGCCGCCGAATATTCCGATTCCGGCCCTGGCCGAAGTGCAAATGGCGTTGCAGCAAGCGGCAGCCAATATCACCGGCGAGAAGGGCGACGAACTGAAAAAACGCCTGCGCACCGGCACCGTACTGACCTACGACGACCGTAACTGGGAATTGCGCTGGGCTCAGGAACGTCCGTTGATCAACCTGTCCCGCGCCGTGGCGGTGGACATGGAAAGCGGCACCATCGCTGCGCAAGGTTATCGCCTGCGGGTGCCGTATGGCACGTTGCTCTGCGTGTCGGACAAACCGTTGCACAGTGAAATCAAACTGCCGGGTTCGGCCAACGCCTTCTATGAGCGTGCGGTCAGCCAGCATTTGAAGATCGGCATCGAGGCGGTGGATTTGTTGCGCACCGAACTCAACTCGCTGCACTCGCGCAAACTGCGCAGCTTCGACGAGCCGCCGTTCCGCTGATTGTTCTCATGGTCATTTAGCGGTCAGGGCACTAGCATTAGCAGCCCTGACCGTTAGATGTTCCTTTTCCCATGTCCCGTCCTCAACGTCCCGTTTCCCGCCGCCCTGGCGTGAAGCCTGCGCCATCGTCCTCAGCCCCGCGCCGTGTCGCCAAAGCGCCGCCAGCCGAGCCGAAGCTGATCCTGTTCAACAAGCCGTTCGATGTGCTGACGCAATTCAGCGACGGCGAAGGGCGGGCGACGCTCAAGGATTACATCGAGATTCCCGGGATTTACCCGGCAGGACGGCTGGACCGCGACAGTGAAGGTTTGCTGCTGCTGACCAACGATGGTCAGCTTCAGGCGCGGATTGCCGACCCGAAACACAAACTGGCCAAGACCTATTGGGTGCAAGTGGAAGGTGAGCCGAGTGCCGAGCAATTGCAGCGTTTGCGCGATGGCGTGGAGTTGAACGATGGCATGACGCTACCGGCTGAAGCGCGGCTGCTGGAAGAGCCTGAACTGTGGCCACGCAACCCGCCTGTGCGCTTTCGCAAAAGCGTGCCGACCAGTTGGCTGGAGCTGGTGATTCGTGAAGGGCGCAACCGTCAGGTACGGCGCATGACCGCGGCGGTCGGCTTGCCGACGTTGCGTCTGGTGCGGGTCAGAATCGGCGACTGGTCGATCGAAGGGCTCGATCAGGGCCAGTGGAAGGAAGTGCCAGCGCGCTTATAACGTGCCGGATTCGATCAGGCCGATGACCACGCTTTTGATCACGAACGCGGCCACGCCCAGGCCGAGTACGAAGAACAGGATGAACGAGCCAAAGCGTCCGGCCTTGGACTTCTTCGCCAGATCCCAGACGATGAAACCCATGAAAATGATCAGGATGCTGACCAGTCCGGTCATCATCCACTCTTCGAATACTGCAGGATCCATCGAACATCTCCAGCGCGGGCGGGGCTAAAAGGCGCTGGAGTATACGCCACGACGAATTGGCGGAGTATTGACCTGCGTCGGTGTGTCGCAGTCATTCGTCGCCTTGGGCAGTGATCGTTCCCACGCTCTGCGTGGGAATGCCGCCATGGACGCTCCGCGTCCGCTTTAGATCGTGACGTAGAGCGTCACAGGATGCATTCCCACGCGGAGCGTGGGAACGATCAGTCAAAGCCATCATCAGCTGCGCAGATGAGTCAGCGGCAACTCGGTACTGTTGAGCACCTGATTAAGCACAAAACTCGACCGCACACTCGTCACCCCTTCAATCCGGGTGAGGTGTCCCAGCAGCAGTTTCTGATAGTGATCCATGTCCGGCACGACGACCTTGAGCTGATAGTCGGCATCCATCCCGGTCACCAGACTGCATTCCAGCACTTGCGGTAATGTACGAATCGCCGCTTCGAAGTTCTCGAAACGCTCTGGCGTATGCCGGTCCATGCCGATCAACACGTAAGCCGTCAGGCTCAGGCCGAGCATCTTGCGGTCCAGCAGGGCCACCTGGCGGGAGATGTAGCCGTCATCTTCCAGCTGCTTGACCCGCCGCGAGCATGGCGAGGGGGACAGGCCGATGCGTTCGGCCAGCTCCTGGTTGGAGATGCGCGCATCACGCTGCAATTCCGCCAAAATGCTCAGGTCGTATCGGTCGAGTTTGCTCATCAATCAGGCCTTTGTCATAACTATTGCGGCGGATTATCTATCCAGGGTTAAAAATTGCGCAAGTGATGTTTATTTGAGCAATCTTCGCAATCCTCTGCCGGCGCCGCGAGCCTATTCTTATCACCAGAATCACTGCTCGGACAAACAGTCCAGTGCGGCTCGCCCAATCAGGCCAGCTGCGGTCGCCACCCCCACCGGGGATGAGCCGACCCCCGAGCTACACACTGTCCAGAAGACGGCGTGAGGTGAGCCGACGTCAAAAGCGTCGAGCACGGACGAAGTTCTCAAAGGGAGGCCGACGGGTCTCCCTTTTCTTTTGCCCGCAATTTGCCGACCACCCTCAATAAATAAGTTGCGCGACTGATAACCTGTTGCAGAACCGGCCTGTGCTTTCCCAGTCTTACGTTCAGGCCCTAACCCGCAGTGAGGAAAAGCATGAAGTCGCGCATCTGGCGTTTGGCCGGTGTTGGTTTGCTATATGTAAGTGTCACTGCGCAATCGCTGGCCGATGAGCCGCAAGACCGTGGCCCCGACAGCGGGCAACGCGGCTCGGATGGCCATCAGGGCAACAATCAGGGCCACGGCGGCAATAACCCGCCGCGTGCGCAGAACAACGACATCATTCGTGGCGACAACAGCCGTCAGTTTGAGCACAACGGCCAGAATCAGAACGACGGTCAACGGCAGAACCGGGCGCCGCATGATTACAACGGTCCGGATCGGCCGCCGCAGCTACCGGCCAATGACCTGCCGATCCAGGGCCGGCCCGATACCGTGCGCCAGACCCAGCAGCCGCAGCGTGGTTACTACCAGGACGTGCCGCGGCGCAACGATAACAACCCGCATTGGCAAAACAACGGTCCGCGTCCCGACGACTATCGCTGGGCCGGTCGCCCGGATGGGCATGGCAATGGCTGGGGACCTGGCCCGCAATACCGTCCCGGTCATGTGATCGATCGCTTCCCCGACCGTGATTACCGTGTGCCGTACCGTGGTCAGGACTACTTCTACTCCGGCGGCTACTGGTATCGCCCACAAGGCCCACGCTATGTGGTGGTGCAACCGCCACGCGGGATTCGCGTCAGCTACTTGCCCGATTACGCGCGCGAAGTGTGGATCGGCGGGGCGCTGTTGTTCCTCGCGGCCGGCTCTTATTACGCCTATCAGCAAAGCACTCAGGATTACGTCGTGGTCGAGCCGCCCGTACAACCGCAGCCGCAACCGGTCAGTAATGGTTATGACGTGGTGGCGTATCCGGCCAACGGTCAGTCGCCAGAGCAGGTCAACCAGGACGGTTACGAGTGCTATCAATATGCGGTGCAGCAGAGTGGTTTCGATCCGCGAACGGCCACCTACCAGCCAGCCCCGTCGGTGGTGCAAGCCTACCGTCAGGCCCAAGGCAACTGCCTGAGCAGTCGCGGTTATCAGGTTTCTTTCTGAGCCGTGCCTGCCAGCACCACTTCCTGCGGGTCGGCGTGCACCAGCACTTCGGCTCGCGGATAAGCCGCGTGAATCGCATCGGCGGCTTGGTCGCTGATGCCGTGAGCGACTGACAGGGTCAAATCCCCCGGCAGTTCCAGGTGCAACTGCACGAACCACTGGTTGCCGGAAACCCGCGTACGCAGGTCGTGCGCCCCCAACACTCCCGGTACGCTGCAGGCCAGTTCGAGCATGTGCTGGCTGACGTCCGTTGGCAGCGCTTCATCCATCAGCACCGTAAAACTTTCCCGGGCGATATGAATCGCGCTCCAGAGAATGTAGGCAGCGATCCCCAAACCGAACCAAGGGTCGACCTGATGCCAGCCATACCCGGCGAGCACCAGCGCCACCAGAATGCTGCCGTTAAGCAGCAGGTCCGAGCGGTAATGCAGGGAGTCGGCGCGCACCGCGTTGGAGCCGGTCGCCTTGATGACCCGATGTTGCAACACCAACAGGGCCAGGGTCAGCGCCAGGGAAAACACAATCACCCCGATGCTGATCCACGGCGCACCCACCGGTTCCGGGTGTTTCAGTCGTTCGATCGCCTGCAAGGCGATCAGCACCGCACTGCCGCCAATGAACAACGCCTGGGCCATGCCCGCCAGCGACTCGGCCTTGCCGTGTCCATACCGGTGATCATCGTCGGCCGGGCGCAAGGCGTAATGCACAGCGAGCAGGTTGAGCAGCGAGGTCACGCCGTCGAGGGTCGAGTCGGTCAACCCGGCGAGCATGCTCACCGAACCGCTCAACCACCAGGCGATGGCTTTGGCGACGATCAACGTGCACGCCACCGCCACCGAGGCACGGGTCGCCAGCCGCAGCAGGCGGGCGTGTTCGGAGCTGGAGATCATAAGTGCGGCTATTCCTTTAAGTGCACGGGTTACGCGGCAGGTTGCAGGCCGAACATGGCCAGTTGCTGAGCGCTGCCCTTGTGCTGGATCAGGCGTGGGTCATCCAGCGGGAAGCTGCGGCCCAGTTCGGTTTCAAGAATAGTCTGCAACTTGTGATTATCGACCTTGCCGTCGGCGCCGATGGCTTCCTTAAGTTTTTCCGGGGCCACTTGTGCGGTCTCGCCGGGCGCGTAGTAAATCGCGCCAGTGGCGAAGTCCACGGCGAACGCGATCAGGCCGGGGATGATGTAGAACAGCAGGCCTACGGCATCCAGCGCGGCGATGGCCGGGTCGATCTTGCCGTCAATCTGACCGCGACGGTCAGGGTAGAAAATCGATCCGCAAGCGGTGACCTGGGTCAGCAACGTCGCGACCAATACACCGCCAATCAAGCGAAAGGGAATACGCATATGAAATCTCCTGGGTAATTTCAAAACGAAAGGACGCCTGTATGAATTAGGACCGTCATTAACGCCGAGCAGTTCGCCGTTATACTCGCCGCTCTGTTTTGGAGCCAGCATGATTTCTTTGCCGATTGATGAAGTTTTACCCGCCCTGCGTGAAGCCTTGGCTACACGCCACGAAGCCGTGCTCGAAGCACCGCCCGGCGCCGGTAAAACCACCCGCGTGCCACTGGCCTTGCTCAACGAGCCCTGGTTGGCCGGGCAGACCATTCTGATGCTCGAACCGCGGCGTTTGGCTGCGCGGGCAGCCGCGGAACGCCTGGCCAGTGAGCTGGGCGAAAAGGTCGGCGAAACCGTCGGTTATCGCATTCGTCTCGACAGCAAAGTCGGCCCCAACACCCGTATCGAAGTAGTCACCGAAGGCATTCTGACCCGCCGTTTGCAGGACGACCCGGCGCTCGAAGGTGTTGGCCTGGTGATCTTCGACGAATTCCACGAGCGTAGCCTCGACGCCGATCTGGCGCTGGCCCTGAGCCTGAATGGCCGCGAGCTGTTTCGCGACGATCAGCCGCTGAAAATCCTGTTGATGTCGGCAACTCTGGAGGGCGAGCGCCTGGCCGGGTTGCTCAATGACGCGCCGATCCTGCGCAGCGAAGGGCGCATGTACCCGGTGGCGATGCGCTGGGGCCGGCCGTTCCAGCCCGGTGAGTTCATCGAGCCGCGACTGGTGCAGACCATTCTCGAAGCCTTGAATGATGAGACCGGCAGCGTGCTGGTATTCCTGCCGGGGCAGGCGGAAATCCGTCGGGTGCATCAGCAACTCGCCGATGCGCTGGGCGAGAGCACGCAAGTTCTGCTCTGCCCGTTGCACGGTGAACTGGATCTGGCCGCGCAACGCGCCGCGATCGATCCGGCCCCCGCCGGCAAACGCAAAGTGGTGCTGGCGACCAACATCGCCGAGACCAGCCTGACCATCAACGGCGTGCGCGTGGTAATCGATGCCGGGCTGGCGCGGGTACCGCGTTTCGATCCGGGCAGCGGCATGGCCCGCCTCGACACTCAGCGTATTTCCAAAGCCAGCGCCACTCAGCGCGCGGGTCGGGCCGGGCGGTTGGAACCGGGCGTGTGTTATCGCTTGTGGTCGCAGGATCAGCACGAGCAACTGGCGGCCTACGCCAGCGCGGAAATCCTCTCGGCGGACCTTGCCGGATTAGCGTTGCAACTCGGCCGCTGGGGCGTGACACCGGGGCAATTGGTGTGGCTCGACATCCCTCCAGCGGCCGCTTATGCACAGGCTCAGGACTTGCTCGAGCGCCTGGGTGCATTGGACGGCGAAGCGCTGACCCGTCACGGTCAGGCCATGGCCGAACTGCCGGCGCATCCGCGCATCGCGCATTTGCTGTTGCGCGGTCAGGCGCTCGGCCTGGCCGACATGGCCTGCGATGTCGCGGCCTTGCTCGGCGAGCGGGATATCTTGCGTGGCGCCGGGGCGGATCTGCACAGCCGATTGGTGCTGTTGTCTGGCGAAGAACGGGCCGCACGCGGCGCGCAGGGTGGCGTGCAGCGTGCCCGGCAACTGGCGCGGCAGTATCGCGGTTACTTGCGGGGTAAAGCGTCGGAACCGGTCAGCGATCCGGATCATCCGCGTTGGCTGGGCGCGCTGTTGGCGTTGGCCTATCCCGACCGCGTTGCCCAGCAGCGTCGTGCCGGTGGCGCGGAGTATCGTTTGGCCAATGGCCGTGCGGCGTTGTTCGCCGAAGCCGACAGTTTGATGAAGCAACCGTGGCTGGTGATCGCCGATCTCGGCAGTCGCCAGGGCCAGCGTGAAGAACGGATTTATCTGGCGGTGGATTTCGATCCGGCGCTGTTCGATTCGGTGCTGGCCGAGCAAGTGCGCGTGGTCGATCAACTGGATTGGGATGAGCGCGAAGGCGTGTTGCGCGCCGAGCGTCAGCGCAAGGTCGGTGAATTGATCCTCAGCCGCGAACCGTTGACCGGGCTCGATGAAACTGCCCGCAGTCAGGCGTTGGTCAATCTGGTGCGACGCAAAGGCCTGGAGCTGTTGCCGTGGACCCCAGAGCTGCGTCAGTGGCAAGCGCGCGTGGCGTTGCTGCGACAGCTGGACCTCGGCAGTAAGGAGCAGAGTGAATGGCCGGATGTCAGCGACGCTGCATTGCTCAAAAGCCTCGAGCAGTGGCTGATGCCGTATCTGGGTAAAGTCTCGCGGCTCAGTCATTTCGCCAATCTGGACCTGTCGAGCATCGTCCACAACCTGTTGCCGTGGCCGCTGCCGCAACGGCTCGATGAGCTGGCGCCGCACCATCTGAGCGTGCCGTCGGGTTCATCGATTCGGCTGGACTACAGCGAACAGCCGCCGATTCTGGCGGTGCGGTTGCAGGAGCTGTTCGGCCTGGCGGAAACCCCGCGGATCGCCGGTGGCCGGCAGGTGGTCAAACTGCATCTGCTGTCCCCGGCGCGACGGCCGGTGCAGGTGACCCAGGATTTGGCGAACTTCTGGCGCAGTACGTATGCCGAGGTGAAGAAGGATTTGAAGGGTCGGTATCCGAAGCACTATTGGCCGGATGACCCACTGGTGGCCGAAGCGACCGCGCGGATCAAACCCCGTAAAAGCTGAAGCGCTGATCGTTCCCACGCTCCGCGTGGGAATGCATCCCGTGACGCTCCGCGTCACTTCGGTGCCAGGCCCGGCGCCAGCGGTGCTGCTGGAACGCGGAGCGTCCCTTGAGGCATTCCCACGCAGAGCGTGGGAACGATCATAAGCGCTAAGCTCTGGTCCCGGCCTTGGCCGTCAACTGCTCGCGGCAATAATCTGCAAACAACTGCGCCGGTTTGGTCAACTGCCCGCGCTTCAACCACGCCGCCACCAGCCCTGAGCCGGTGATGTCTTCAACGATGTCCACGCACACCACTTTCTGGCCGTCATAGGTGCATTCCGAGTGCGGCCGGGTGACCAGGATCGAGAAGCCGAAGCCTTGCCCGACCATGCCCCGGACCATCTCGATCGACGGTGAGCTGAAGGCAATGTTCGGCGTCAGCTCCAACTCTTCGAACAGGCTGACGAAGTAGGTCCGGCTCGGTTGCACGTCCAGCAAAATCATCGGCTCCAGGCACAAATCGCGCAGTGATACTTGCTTGAGCTGTGCAAAGCGATGATCCGCCGGCAGCAACGCATAAGGCCGTTGCGCCGGCATCAGGGGTTCGGTCTGGATGGTGGCGTCGAGGTCGTGTTCATACAGGATCGCCAGGTCGAAGGTGCCCGAGGTCAAGCCTTGCACCAGCTCTTGCTGCTCGCCGTCGCGGATGCGGATTTTCACCCCCGGATACAGCGCCGAGAACCCGGCAATCAACTGCGGCAGGTACAGCGGCGCGACCGTTTCGAAGCAACCGATATCGATTTGCCCGGCCACCACGTCGTTGTCGGCGAGGGCGTTCTGTTCGAACTCCTTGGCCATGCGCAGCAGTTCCTGGGCCTTGCGGTAGAAGCGGGCACCGCTGGGGGTCAAGGACACGCCCTGGGCGTGATGACGGATCAGCAGTTGCACGCCGAAGCTGTCTTCCAGGCCTTTGATCGCCGTGGAAATCGCCGGTTGGGCGATGTACAGCTTGCGCGAGGCCTCGGCGACGCTGCCGCATTCGACGGTGGTGATGAAGTACTTCAATTGACGCAGGTTGTAGGCAGCCACGGCAAACCTCGGGGTGGATGATGTCGACATCCAGGCAATTTTCGCGCCGACTGCTTCCGTTCTGACGACGGTGTTGTTGTGCCTGAACAATAACCACATACCGCGCCACCGGGGAGATCGGCTGCCCAGTTTTTTCATGGTCTGCGAAGACATTTTTACTATTTTTCCTCGACACAGGCCTGGGCCACCATCCAATTCACAAGAAAAGCCCATGGAGCATCTGAACGTGTTCGAGCTTACAGACTGGCAAAACAAAGCCGCTGCGCTGCGGTTTCCCGATCAGGCCGTGATCGACGGCAAACCCCGTGCGGCGCAGTCGGGGCAGACCTTCGCCGCGATCAACCCCGCCACCGGCCAGTGCCTGGCCAACGTGGCCGCGTGCGGCGAAGAAGACGTGGACGCTGCGGTGCGCAATGCGCGGCAAGTGTTCGAGGCCGGCACCTGGGCGGCGCGTTCGCCGAGTGAGCGCAAGCAAGTGCTGTTGCGCCTGGCCGATCTGATCATGACCCACCGCGAAGAACTGGCGCTGCTCGATTCGCTGAACATGGGCAAACCGGTGATGGACGCCTACAACATCGACGTGCCGGCCGCCGCCGGGGTGTTTCGCTGGTACGCCGAAAGCCTCGACAAACTCTACGACCAGATCGCCCCGAGCGCGCAGAACGTGCTGGCGACCATCACCCGCGAAGCGCTGGGCGTGGTCGCTGCGGTGGTGCCGTGGAACTTCCCGCTGGACATGGCCGCGTGGAAACTCGCACCGGCGTTGGCGGCGGGTAATTCGGTGATCCTCAAACCCGCCGAGCAGTCACCGTTTTCCGCCCTGCGTCTGGCCGAACTGGCGCTGGAAGCCGGCCTGCCGGCCGGGGTGCTGAACGTGTTGCCGGGGCTCGGCGAACAGACCGGCAAAGCCCTCGGTTTGCACCCGGATGTCGATTGTCTGGTGTTCACTGGCTCCACCGAAGTCGGCAAATATTTCATGCAGTACTCCGCGCAATCGAACCTGAAACAGGTGTGGCTGGAGTGCGGCGGCAAGAGCGCCAATCTGGTGTTTGCTGATTGCCAGGACCTCGACCTCGCTGCAGAGAAAGCCGCGTTCGGGATCTTCTTCAATCAGGGTGAAGTGTGCTCGGCCAACTCGCGGTTGCTGGTGGAGCGTTCGATTCATGACGAGTTCGTCGAGCGTCTCAAAGTGCAGGCTGAGCGCTGGCAGCCGGGTGATCCATTGGACCCGTCGAGTCGCGCCGGAGCCATCGTCGACAGCCGTCAAACCGCACGCATCATGAAGTTCATCCAAAACGCCGAGAGCCACGGCGCTACCAAGGTGTGCGGCGGTCGACAGTCGATTTTCAACGGCTCCGACAACTTCATTCAGCCGACGATTTTCACTGGCGTGAGCCCGGACATGCCGCTGTTTCGTGATGAAGTGTTCGGCCCGGTGCTGGCGGTCACGGCGTTCGATGATGAGGCCCACGCCTTGCAACTGGCCAACGACAGCGTCTACGGTTTGGCCGCGTCGCTGTGGACCGACGACCTCAATCGCGCCCACCGCGTGGCGCGACAATTGAGAGCCGGCACGGTGTCGGTCAACAGCGTCGATGCGCTGGACGTGACCGTGCCTTTCGGGGGCGGCAAACAATCCGGTTTCGGCCGCGACCTGTCGCTGCATTCATTCGATAAATACACCCAGTTGAAGACCACCTGGTTTCAGCTGCGCACATAACAGCCGCACATAACAAAACGGAGAACTGGCGATGACCACACCACGTGAAACCCGCGACTACCAGGCCGCCGACGCTGCGCACCACATCCACGCATTCGTCGATCAAAAAGCGCTCAACGATGAAGGACCCCGGGTGATGGTCCGTGGCGAGCGCCTGCACCTGTGGGACAACGATGGTCGGCGTTACCTCGACGGTATGTCCGGATTGTGGTGCACCAACCTCGGTTACGGGCGCAAGGACCTGGCTGCCGCCGCGTCTCGGCAGTTGGAGCAGTTGCCGTACTACAACATGTTTTTCCACACCACCCACCCGCAGGTGATCGAGCTTTCGGAGCTGCTGTTCAGCCTGTTGCCGGGGCACTACAGCCACGCGATCTACACCAACTCCGGCTCCGAGGCCAACGAGGTGCTGATCCGCACCGTGCGTCGTTACTGGACGATCCTCGGCAAGCCCGAGAAGAAAATCATGATCGGTCGCTGGAACGGTTACCACGGCTCGACCCTGGCAGCGACAGCGCTCGGCGGCATGAAATTCATGCACGAAATGGGCGGCATGATTCCCGACATCGAACACATCGATGAGCCGTACTTTTTCGCCCACGAGGGCAACCTGACTCCGGCTGAATTTGGCCTGCGGGCGGCGCAGCAACTGGAAGCGAAGATTCTCGAACTCGGCGCGGACAAGGTCGCCGGGTTTATCGCCGAACCGTTCCAGGGCGCAGGCGGGATGATCTTTCCACCGGAAAGTTACTGGCCGGAAATTCAGCGGATCTGCCGCAAGTACGACGTGCTGTTGTGCGCCGATGAAGTGATCGGCGGCTTTGGTCGCACTGGCGAATGGTTCGCCCATGAGCACTTCGGTTTCGAGCCGGACACGCTGTCGATCGCCAAGGGTTTGACCTCGGGTTACATCCCCATGGGCGGTCTGATCCTGTCGAAGAAAATGGCTCAGGTACTGGTGGAGCAGGGCGGGGTGTTTGCCCACGGCTTGACCTATTCCGGGCACCCGGTGGCGGCGGCGGTGGCCATCGCCAACCTCACGGCGTTGCGCGATGAAGGGGTGGTGGCGCGGGTCAAGGATGACATCGGGCCGTACCTGCAACAGTGCTTGCGCGAGGTGTTCGGCAATCACCCGTTGGTGGGCGATATTCAGGGTGTCGGCATGGTCGCGGCGCTGCAATTGGCTGAGGACAAGACCAGTCGCAAACGCTTTGCCAATGAAGGCGACATTGCCTGGCGTTGCCGCACGATTGGTTTTGAAGAGGGGGTGATTATTCGCTCGACGTTGGGGCGGATGATCATGGCGCCGGCGTTGATTGCCAGTCGGGAAGAGGTGGATGAACTGGTCGGCAAAACCCTGAAAGCGGTTGATCGTACGGCGCAGGAATACGGCCGGCTCTGACATTGCCGGAAGGTCCTGCGGACCTTATCGCGGGCAAGCCCGCTCCCACAGGTTATGTGTCGTGCCGGAATTCTGAGGCCAACACAAACCCTGTGGGAGCGGGCTTGCCCGCGATAGCTATTACCGATTTAACACACCTCTCACCTTTTGCACCCACCTCGGGCATCCCCGCCCACAGCGCCCTTTTACGGCGCGCACTACCCAGTTTTTTCATCACTCCCAACGACATATTTCCTGATTTTCCTTCTCCCGGCCTTGGGCCAACATCGACCTCGCCAGTCAGCCAAACGCTGCTCGCCGAAAGGTCCACCAGAGACCGCAGGTGGCAGCACTTCTCCAAGGCCGCTGGCCGTACTGCCCATGACAAAACTAAATCAACAGCTTTGGGAGTGCTCCATGATCAAGTCCTTGCTGAACTGCATCACTCATCCACTGGCGGTCACCGCCATCGCCGTCACGGTCGCCACCAGCGCCCAGGCCGGCACCCTCTCTATCGGCCACACCACGTGGGTCGGATACGGCACGCTCTACCTGGCTCAAGACCTGGGCTACTTCAAGGAAAACGGTTTGACCGTCGAATTGCCCGTCGTCGAAGAGGCTTCGATGTACATGGCCGCACAAGCCTCGGGCGAGTTGTCGGGCTCGGCGTCGACCATCGACGAGGTGCTCAAGTACCGCCCGCAATTCTGCTTCAAGGCTGTGGCTGCACTGGATGACAGCCATGGTGGCGACGGTGTTTTGGTCGGCAAGGACGTCAAGAGTTTGCAGGAGTTGAAAGGCAAGGCCGTGGCGGTGAACGAAGGTTCGACTTCGCAGTTTTGGCTGTCGTACCTGCTGAAAAAACACGGCATGAAAATGAGCGACATCACCGTGCAGAACATGACGGCTGACGATGCAGCCACCGCGTTCATCGCCGGTCGCGTGCCCGCCGCCGTGACCTGGGAACCGCATCTGTCGATGGTCCGCAATAAGCAAAAAGGCAAAGTGCTGATCGACAGCAGCAGTACGCCGGGAGTGATTGTCGACGTGGTCGCGCTCAACTGCACGGTCATTGAAAAGCAGCCGGAAGACGTCAAGGCGTTGGTGGCCGGTCTGTACAAGGCCGTGCAGTACACCAAGGACCATCCGCAAGAAGCCTACAAAATCATGGCCAAAGGCGTCGGCGGTTACCTCGCCGATCCCAAGGAGCTGGCCGCTGCCGCACAGGGCGTGCGCTTCTACGATCAGGCCATGAGCGAGAAACTCCTCGGCTCGCCGGGCAAACCGGGCGACAGCGAACTGCTGATCAAACTGGCCAACGAGACCGCTAGCGAATTGCAGGGCAAACCCTACAACGTCAGCCATGACGACCTGATCGACAACCGTTTCGTCAGCCCGCTCTAGGAGGTTCGCATGTTCAAGCGCAATTCATGGCTGAGCCGCTGCATCACGCCCAAGACCGGTTTGCCGGTTTCGGTGATCTGGAGCGCGAGCGGTCTGGCCTGGGTGTTGTTGGTCGGCCTGTGGGCCGGGTTGTCTTACGGCGGCGTGGTGCCGGGCATGTTCCTGCCGACACCGGGCGCGGTGGTCGAGGCCGCCGTGCGCCTGAGTCGCGACGGCACGCTCGGCCTGCATGTGTGGGCCAGCCTCGAAGTGGTGATGGTCGGCTTCATCGTGTCGTCGCTGGTGGCCGTGCCGCTGGGGTTGTTGATGGGCAGCTTTCGTATCGTCCAGGCGTTCCTTGAGCCGATGGTCAATTTCATCCGCTACCTGCCGGTCACTTCGTTCGTGCCGCTGTTCATCCTGTGGATCGGCATCGGTCTGGAGCAGCGGGTTTCGGTGATCATCTTCGGCGTGTTTTTCCAACAACTGGTGATGATCGCGGACGTGTCCAAAGGCATCTCCAAGGACCTGATCAACGCGTCCTATACCTTGGGTTCGAACCGCCGCGATGCGGTGCTGCATGTGATCGCCCCAGCGTCATTGCCGGGTGTGCTCGACACCTTGCGCGTGACCATGGGCTGGGCCTGGACTTACCTGGTGGTTGCCGAGCTGGTCGCGGCTTCCAGCGGTCTGGGCTACTTGAGCCTTAAAGCCATGCGCGGCTTTCAAGTGGATGTGATTTTCCTGGCAATCGCGATCATCGGCCTGCTGGGCCTGGTCACCGATCAACTGTTCCGTTTCCTTCGTCTGAGGATCGCCGCATGGGCTCAGTAAGCGCCGTCAACCCTCGTTTCATCACGCCACAACCCGCCCCGGTGCACGCCGCACCACGGCTGCAAGTGGACAAGGTCAGCCTTCGCTATCAAAAGCCCGACGGTGGCGTGTTCACCGCGCTGGATCAGGTGTCGTTCGAAGTGCCGGACCAGCAATTCGCCGTGCTGGTGGGGCCTTCGGGCTGCGGCAAGTCGAGTCTGCTGTACCTCACGGCGGGTTTGAATGAGCCCACGGAAGGCGAGATCTACGTCGGTGGCCAGCAAGTTCAGGGGCCGGGCGCGGATCGCGGCATGGTGTTCCAGAGCTATACGCTGTTCCCGTGGCTGACCGTGCGGCAGAACGTCGAGTTCGGCCTCAAGCGTCGCGGCATGGCCGCCGCCCAGCGCAAGGAGATCGTCGATTACTACGTCAACGAAGTCGGCCTGTCCGGGTTTGCCGACAACTACGCCAAGCAGCTGTCCGGCGGCATGATGCAGCGCGTGGCGATTGCTCGGGCGCTGGCCAACGACCCGCAAATCCTGCTCATGGACGAGCCCTTCGGCGCGCTCGACAGCCAGACGCGCCTGCAAATGCAGCAGCTGTTGTTGCGGGTCTGGGGCAACAGCAAGAAGACCGTGTTGTTCGTGACTCACGATATCGACGAGGCGATTCTGCTGGGTGATCGGGTCTACGTGATGGGCGCTCGGCCGGGTCGGATCAAGCAGATTCTGGACGTGCCGATCGAACGCCCACGGACCCTGGACATGGTCATGGAGCGCTCGTTCATCGACATGAAGCGCAGGATCTTCGGGCTATTGCACGATGAGCTGGAGGAGGAACATTGACCGTGCACAAATCCCTGTGGGAGTGAGCCTGCTCGCGATTGCGATTGATCATCCAACAAAGATGTCAACTGACACTACGCCATCGCGAGCAGGCTCGCTCCCACAGGTTTTGCGTTTAACCGAAGTTAAGGCGCTGCCGGCAAGAGGAACCTTGCAATCACCGGCAAGTGATCGGAGATCCGCAAGGTATCGTCCTGCCTCACCGTCGCCTCGACCCGTTTGATCCGCGGACTGTAGAACAGGTAGTCGACAGTCCGGTCCGGGCCGTTCAAGCCCGGATCATTCGGGTAATGGGTCAACCACCGCGCCCGGTCGATGCCGCTGGCTTCGTTGTTGGTCGGGATCATCGGGTATTTGTCCCAGAGCACATGCAGCGCACTGTCGGCAGAGTAGGGCGTGCGTTGCTCGTCGGGCAGGCGTCGATATTGCCCCAGCGGCAACAGGTTGAAGTCGCCACCGATCAACCACGGCGTGCTGCGGCTTTCGAGTTTGTCGAGTATTTTGACGATGGCCGACACCTGGGACTGCAGTGTTTCGTCTGGTGGGAGAACGTGGTCCAGATGGGTGTTGAGCACCGCTAGCTGACCACCGTCGCTCAACGGCAGATACGTGACCAACAAGGCGTTTTTCGGTTTGAACTGACGGCTGATGAAATTGGCCGGTGCGACCGGTAATTGCAGGCGTTCGGCCTGTTTTATCTGGTAGCGGCTGAGGGTGACCAACTGCCGGCCGACGCTGCCGAAAATGTGCGGCTCAGGCACGAAATCGGCTTTCCAGTCGAAGGCGTGGGCGCTGCATGGATACAGGTCCGCGACTCGTTCCTGAAGCAGCTTGAACTGGTTTTGGTAATCGCTGGCCTTGGCGCCGTCATCGAGCTCCTGCAACAGCACGACGTCCGGTTGCTCGTCACGGATCACCCGCGCCACTTCATCGAGGCTGAAGGCCATGTCTTCGGGCGTGGGTTTTTCGTCATTGCCGGCCGCCAGGTCATTCCAGAACACGTAGCGTTTTCCCGCCAGGTACTGGACGTTCCAGGTCATCACCTTCAGCGCCTGACCGGGCACCAGCGTCGGAGCCTGGGTGTTGCAACTGACCGGCAAGGCTTCCTTGGCTTCGGGGCGCCAGGTCAGGTTGTAGATCAGCAAGACCATCAGGCCGGTCGCGATCAACAGGCCCAGCAGGGTGTAGCGCAGCAGACGGGTCATGGCTCGGCTTATAGCGTTACAAAAGTTGACCCCGAGCATAACCGAGCGTCGGGTTTAATCCCAAGAGCGAAACGGCCTGCCCGGCAATTAGCCGTAACGATATCCCTGTAGCAGCTGGCGAAGCCTGCGTTCGGCTGCGAAGCAGTCGTAAATCCGGCGAGCGCGGTCTGCCTGGTTCACCGTGAGCACTGATTTTACGACTGCTGCGCAGCCGAACGCAGGCTTCGCCAGCTGCTACAAGGGGCGCGTTGTTCTTTAAAGAGGTCGATCAATCTTTTCTGGCACCTCGTCGATCAACATGTACAAGCGAAACAGCACCACGCTGACGAACAGTTGCAGGAAGCTGTGGGCGCTGTCGATCAGCAGGGAAATCACCGCGTTCTGCGGTTCTGGATAAACCGCCAGGGTCGCGCCCTTGAGCACCCACAACGGGCCCATTACGCAGAGAATGCACACCAGAATGCGCAGAAAGTTGCCGCGGGTCAGGCGCAGGCTTTCCTTCATCGCCGCCAGCGGTGCCATGCCGCGCAGCACCAGCAAATACTCGCCAAACGCGAGGGTCACCATCAGCCAGATGCCCGGCAGGAAATACAGCGACAGGCCGATCAGGATCAGCAGTGTATTGAGCGCCGTCAGCACGGCAAACCGCGGCCATAAGTAGGCGGACCTCGACAGCAGGTCGCGAATGCGCGGCGATTCGCCACGGCTGCGGGCATCGAGAAACAGGATCAGTGCGCCGGTGTACAGCGGATAAACCAGCAAGCCGACCATCACGCTGATACCGGGAAAGCTGTCCGGCTCGGTGGAGTGATCGACCACTTGTTGCAGCAGCGCCTCGAAAATCACCAGCGGCAGGCACAGCTGCACGATCTGGCCCAGATTGCGCTTGAAGAAATACAGTGAGTCACGCAGTACATCGAACGAATTCATCAGTCGGTATCGCAGGTTGGAAGCAGTGGCCCACTTTAACCGATGAAGCGCATTGGGGCGCAAACGTAAACGTTCGGTAAAGACCATTGAAACATCCTTTATCAGCCTCCATTACGGATGAGCACCTTTTCCACAGTGGATAGGGGCGACGATTTTCCCGGCAATCTACGAGGTCGCCATGAACAGCGAAGAACAAACCCTGATCGATGGACTGTTTTCCCGGCTGCAACAGGCCGAAACGGACTCAGCCCCGCGCGACGCCCAGGCCGAGGCGCGGATCAAGGAACACCTGACTCGCCAGCCCGCGGCAGGCTATTTCATGACCCAGGCGATTCTGGTGCAAGAGGCGGCTCTCAAAAGCCTCGACGAACAGAACAAACAACTCGCCCGGCAAGTCGAGCAATTGCAGGCCGAACTGCAATCGGCCAAGGCGCAGCCGGCGGCGGCTGCACCCAGCAGCGGTGGCTTCTTGTCGAGCATCTTCGGTGGCGGTTCCCGTGATCCGCAGCCAGCACCCACCCAAAGTCCACCTGCCTCGAGCGGTGGCGGCTGGCGTGAACCGGCGCGGCCGTCGTTCAACTCGCAGCCGCCACAACAGAATTTCGGTGCGGCACCGCCTCGGCAGAATTACGCCCAGCAACAGCCTGCCGGCAGTGGTTTCCTCGGTGGTGCACTGAAAACCGCCGCCGGTGTGGCCGGTGGCGTGATGCTGGCGCAAGGCATCAGCAGCCTGTTCCATCAGAATCAGCAGCCGGAAGTGGCTGAAGTGATCAAGGAAGAACCGGCTCAGGTCAACGATCAAAGTGGCGATAGCGGCTGGAACGAGGATCAGCGCGTGGCCGACAACTCCAGTGATCAGGGCGGCTTTGCCGACGCCGACTACAGCGATGACAGCTCATCGTTCTTCGGCGGCGACGACGATTCCTTCGTCTGATTCACTGTGGCGAGGGAGCTTGCTCCCGCTGGGGTGCGAAGCGCCCCTTGCTTTAGAACCTAAGGGCCTGCTACGCAGTCCAGCGGGAGCAAGCTCCCTCGCCACACGGCTGATTATTCGCGGAACAATCCTTCAGGCTGGCATACTGGGCAACTTTTCGGGCCTGGTGCCTGATCCTGCCTGCGCTGCGGCGCGACAACGAGGATGACCGGTGAAAAAAATCGCAGTGTTCGCCGATGTCCAGAACCTCTATTACACCGTGCGTCAGGCCTATGGCTGCCATTTCAACTATGCCGCGCTGTGGGCTGATATCAGCAAACAGGGCGAGATCGTTGAGGCCTACGCCTACGCCATCGATCGTGGCGACAGCAAACAGCAGCAATTCCAGCAGATCCTGCGCAACCTCGGCTTCGTCGTGAAGCTCAAGCCCTACATCCAGCGCAGCGATGGCTCGGCCAAAGGTGACTGGGACGTGGGCATCACCCTCGACATCATGGACGCCGCCGATCATGTCGACGAAGTGGTGCTGGCCTCCGGTGACGGTGATTTCGACATGCTGCTGGAGCGCATCATCACCAAGCACGGTGTGCAAGCCGTGGCCTACGGCGTGCCGGGCCTGACGGCCAACTCGCTGATCCGCGCCGCCAGCCGCTACGTGCCGATCGAAGGCGCGTTGCTGCTCAAGAATTGATTTATACGGAGTTGAAACAGGTTTGGAACGCATAGCAGTCATCGACTTTGAAACCACCGGGATCTCCCCGAGCAGCAGTTGCCGGGCCACGGAAATTGCCGTGGTGATCCTTGAACAGGGGCGCATCGTCGAGCGTTACCAAAGCCTGATGAATGCCGGCGTGCGCGTGCCAGCCTTCATCGAACAACTCACCGGCATCAGCAACGCCATGCTGCGCACCGCGCCATCGGCCGAGCAGGTGATGAACGAAGTCAACGAGTTCGTCGGCATCACACCGCTGCTGGCGCACAACGCCGCGTTCGACCAGAAGTTCTGGGACTTTGAGCTGGGGCGAATCAAACGCACACGCTTGCAGAACTTTGCCTGCTCGCTGCTTCTGGCCCGCCGTTTGATGCCCGCCGCGCCGAACCACAAACTCGGCACCCTCACCACGTTCGCCAACCTGCCTGACACCGGCAAGGCTCACCGGGCCATGGCCGATGCCGAGATGGCGGCCAACCTGACGGCGCATTTGGCACAAGAACTGCGGCAGAAGCACGGGTTGCGCGAGTTGTCCCATGATCTGCTGGTGAGCTTGCAGAAAGTGCCGGCGGCGAAGATCAATGAGCATCTCAAGCGCCATCGCGGGTTCTAAGAACACCGCAAATCCCCTGTGGGAGCGAGCCTGCTCGCGATAGCGATTTATCATTCAGCATCGATGTCGACTGATACTCCGCTATCGCGAGCAGGCTCGCTCCCACAGGGATTGCGCCGTTTCAGATTCTGCCATTGCCTTCCAACTGCCCCAACGGCACGCGCTTCTCTATCGCGCTCGACAACACAATCGACGTCTTGCTGAACCCGAACTTGGCGATCCGGTTGATCAGCTCTTCCAGCTCCGGCATCGAACCCACCGCCGCTTGCATGATCACGCACGGATCACCCGTCACCCGGTGGCATTCGGTCAGTTGTGGGATTTTGATCAGGTCGTCGTAGGCCTTCTGATTACCGTGTTGGTTCAGGCGCAGTTCGATCACGCACTGGATCGGCAAGCCAAGCTTGGCCATGTCGACTTTCGCCTGGTAACCGGTGATCACCCCGCAAGCTTCCAGTTTGGCCACGCGCTCGGCCACGGCGGGAGCGGACAGGTTCACTTTGCGCGCCAGGTCGGCGTAGGACGCACGACCGTTTTCCAACAGGGCGCTGAGGAGCATGCGGTCGTATTTGTCCATCGTCGGATTCCTGAAAAATGGCTGACTTTCGAAAACACGGTTTCTAGCGATGAACTCCGTGTTTTGAAAAGTGTACCGGCGCTATAAACAGGTTTTGTAACTTATTTTAAGCGACTGGCCTTTCTAGAATAGCTGCTCACTTGTCTTGCCTACGAGCTGCCCCATGCCTGGCTTACGTCGTTTTCCCTTACCGTTGATCGCTGCCTTTTTCGCGTTGTACGTGATTTGGGGTTCGACTTACCTGGTGATTCGCATCGGCGTGGAGTACTGGCCGCCGCTGCTGCTCGCCGGTATCCGCTTCGTGATCGCCGGGACGTTGATGTATGCGTTCCTGCGCTGGCGCGGGGCGCCGGCACCGACCTGGGCGCAGTGGAAAGCCGCCGGGATCATCGGGATTTTGCTGCTGAGTTTCGGTAACGGCGCGGTGAGCGTGGCCGAGCACACGGGCGTGGCCTCGGGTGTGGCTGCGTTGGCGGTGGCGACGGTGCCGCTGTTTACCTTGCTCTGTGGATATTTCTGGGGCGCGCGTAATACCCGTCTCGAATGGGCCGGGATTGTGCTCGGGCTGATCGGCATTGCCATGCTCAATCTCGGTTCCAACTTGCAATCGAGCCCGCTGGGCGCTGTATTGCTGATATTCGCGGCAGCGTCCTGGGCCTTCGGTTCGGTGTGGAGTAAACACTTGCCGCTGCCCCAGGGCGCGATGGCCAGCGCTGTGGAAATGCTGGTCGGCGGCGTGGTCCTGTTGATCGGCAGTGCGCTGAGTGGTGAGCATCTGGAAGCCATGCCGCCGATCGAAGGCTGGGCGGCCCTGGCCTACCTCACCTTCTTCGGCTCGATCATCGCTTTCAACGCTTATATGTACCTGTTGAAAAACGTGCGTCCGGCGGCGGCCACCAGTTATGCCTACGTCAACCCAGCGGTGGCGGTGTTGCTGGGGATCGTGTTTGTCGGCGAGACCATCGGGATAGAAGAAGCGCTGGCCATGTTGGTGATCATCAGCGCCGTGGTGTTGATCGGTTTGCCGCAGTGGCGCCGGGCGCCGGAAAGACCTGCGGCCGTGGTGCAGACAGAATCGAGTGTGAATTAGGGTAAACTGCGCGCCATTGCACACCCGCGCTGAATTTTCCTACGGTAATCCCATGACTTTCGCCTCCCTTGGCCTGATCGAACCTTTGCTGCGCTCTCTCGAGACGCTCGGCTACCAGACCCCGACGCCGGTTCAGGCGCAAGCCATTCCGGCGGTGCTGGCCGGTCGCGACCTGATGGCTGCCGCCCAGACCGGGACTGGCAAGACCGCCGGCTTCGCGCTGCCGCTCCTGCAATTACTGGCCATGGAAGGGCCGAAAGTGGCGTCCAACTCGGTGCGCGCACTGATCCTGGTGCCGACCCGCGAATTGGCCGAACAGGTTCACGAAGCCGTGCGTCAGTACGCCGAGAATCTGCCGCTGAGCACTTACGCGGTGTACGGCGGCGTCAGCATCAACCCGCAAATGATGAAGCTGCGCAAGGGGGTTGACGTGCTGGTGGCGACGCCGGGTCGTTTGCTCGACCTGTATCGCCAGAAGGCCCTCAAGTTCAATCAGCTGCAAACCCTGATCCTGGACGAAGCCGATCGCATGCTTGATCTGGGTTTCTCCGAGGAACTGGGGAATATCTACCGCGTGCTGCCCAAGCAACGTCAGACGCTGCTGTTCTCCGCGACGTTCTCCGACGCGATCCGCTTGCTGGCCGGACAAATGCTCAACGATCCGTTGAGCATCGAAGTCAGCCCGCGCAACGTGGCTGCCAACACCGTCAAACAATGGGTGGTGACGGTGGACAAGAAGCGCAAGCCGGAGCTGTTCATCCACTTGCTGCGCAAGGGCAAGTGGAAGCAGGTGCTGGTATTCGCCAAGACCCGCAATGGCGTGGACGCGCTGGTGGAAAAACTCCAGGGCCTGGGCGTCAATGCCGACGGCATCCACGGCGACAAACCTCAGGCAACCCGTCAGCGCGCACTGGACCGTTTCAAGGCCAGTGAAGTGCAGATTCTGGTGGCCACCGACGTTGCAGCCCGTGGTCTGGATATCGAAGATTTGCCATTGGTGGTCAACTTCGACCTGCCGATCGTGGCGGAGGACTACATCCACCGGATCGGCCGTACCGGTCGCGCGGGTGCAACCGGGCAGGCGATTTCGCTGGTCTGCGCTGATGAAGTGAATCTGCTGTCGGCCATCGAGACGTTGACCCGTCAGACATTGCCTCGCCAGATGGAGCATGACTTCGAGCCTGAGCACCGGGTGCCGGATACCGATGCCAGCGGTCAGGTCGTCAAGAAGCCGAAAAAACCGAAGAAGCCGAAGACCTCCGGTGGCGGTAAACGCAATCTGGGTAAGTGGGTCGAGAGTGGGGATGCGTCGGCGCCGGAGCCTTCGATCAAACCTGTGCGCAAGGTGCCGGTGTTTAATACCGGGCCGCGTAAGAAGAAGCCTTGATCGCGTAATGATCGTTCCCACGCTCTGCGTGGGAATGCAGCCCGGGACGCTCCGCGTCCCTTCAAAGCCGAACGCAGAGCGTCCGAAGAGGCATTCCCACGCAGAGCGTGGGAACGATCAGTGGCGCGCGCACCGGTTCTTCAGCCCTTGTGTTTCAACCACCCCACCATCCCCAACCCTGCCGCTCGCCCACTGGCGAAACACGCGGTCAGCAAATAGCCGCCGGTCGGCGCTTCCCAATCCAGCATTTCTCCTGCGCAGAACACGCCCGGCAGTTGCTTGAGCATCAAACGCTCATCCATTGCTTCGAACATCACGCCACCGGCAGTGCTGATGGCCTCGTCCAGTGGGCGGGTTTTCACCAGTGTCAGTGGAAGCGCCTTGATCGCTTTGGCCAGCAGCGCCGGATCGGTGAAGTGTTCGGCCGGCGTCAGTTCGCGCAGTAACGCCGCTTTCACGCCATCAATGCCGAGCTGACTGTGCAGGTGCTTGGACATTGAGCGTGAACCACGCGGTTTGCTCAGCGCAGACTGTACTTTATCCACAGGCTTGCCCGGCAACAGGTCCAGGTGAATGGTTGCTGAGCCGTGCTGATTGATGGCCTCGCGGATCGGCGCTGACAAGGCGTAGATCAAACTGCCTTCGATCCCGGTTGCCGTAATCACACATTCCCCGAGCCGCGGCACGTCGTCATTGAGGCCAATGGCGATGTTTTTCAGCGGTGCGCCGGCGAATTTGCTGACCATCAACTCGCTCCAGGCCTGCACCTCGAAGCCGCAATTACTCGGTTGCAGCGGCGCGAGTCCTACGCCGTGTTGTTCCAGCGCCAGCATCCAGGCGCCGTCCGAGCCCAGCCGCGACCAGCTACCGCCACCGAGGGCCAGCAAGGTGGCGTCAGGTTTGATGGTTTTTCCGCCTTCGGGACTGGCGATGCGCAATCCACCGCTGTCATCCCAGCCGAGCCAGCGATGACGGGTGTGGATAACGACGCCGCTGTCTCGCAGGCGTTTGAGCCAGGCGCGCAACAGGGGGGCGGCTTTCATGTCTGTAGGAAAGACTCGCCCGGAACTGCCGACAAAGGTTTCGATGCCCAGGTCATGAATCCATTGGCACAGCGCATCAGCACCGAAGCCACGCAGCAGTGGCGCAATCTGCGGCGCGCGTTCGGCGTAGCGTGAGAGAAATGCCGGGTAGGCTTCGGAATGGGTGATGTTCATGCCGCCGACGCCGGCCAGGAGAAATTTTCGCCCTACTGACGGCATGCCGTCGTACAGGTCAACCTTGACCCCGGCCTGGCTCAGCACTTCGGCGGCCATCAGGCCGGCGGGGCCGCCGCCGATGATGGCGACGTGAGGGGAGAGGGCGGCGGATTGGGTCATGGCGAGAGCTGCGGCTTGGCGGAATAAGCCGCGCATTCTACCAGCACCATTCCCTGTGGGAGTGAGCCTGCTCTCGATAGCGATCTGACCGTCACTTCAATTGCTGGATGTGCCTCCGCTATCGCGAGCAGGCTCACTCCCACATGGGCTCTGTTGTGTTTATAAGATGATCAAAAAACAACCACCCCTTTGCAGGCTATATGCAGCATGGTCTGTAGGCCCTTTCACTCAGGTTATCCACAGGCCGTTCCACAGGCATTGTGGGTAAAGACCCACACCTCAATGACAACCTGATGACTGCCAGACCCGTTGCGCACTGTGATGCAGGATTCCATGACGGCGCGCCAACGCCTTGCGGTCCTTGCTGTAGCCGCCGCCGATCACCCCGACCACCGGGATATCCCGGCCCAGGCAATGGCGCATCACGCTTTCATCGCGGGCAGCGACGCCTTCGTCTGTCAGCTTTAGATAACCGAGTGCGTCATCCTTGTGCACATCGACGCCGGCGTCGTACAACACCAGGTCAGGTTGGTAGAGCGGCAGCAAATAATTCAGCGCATCGTCCACCACCTTCAGGTAATCGGCATCGCCCATGCCCTTGGGCAGTGGAATGTCCCAGTCACTTTCGGCTTTGCGCGCAGGAAAGTTCTTCTCGCAGTGCAGGGAAACGGTCACCGCTTCGGGGGTGTTGTGCAGGATCCGTGCAGTCCCGTCGCCCTGATGCACATCGCAGTCGAAGATCAGCACCCGATTCACACGGCCGCTTTCCAGCAGGAAATGGCTGATCACCGCCAGGTCATTGAAGATGCAGAACCCGGCAGGATGGTCGTAATGCGCGTGATGGGTGCCGCCAGCCAGATGACAGGCCAAACCATGCTCCAGCGCCTGCTCGGCCGCCAGCAGCGAGCCGCCAACCGCCCGCACCGTGCGCCGGGCCAGGGCTTCGCTCCACGGCAGGCCGAGGCGTCGCTGGTCTTCACGGGACAACTCGCCGCCCATGTAGCGTTCGATATACGCAGGGTCATGTGCGAGCGCGAGAATCTCTGGCGGGCAGAGGTCGGGGCGCAGCAGGTCAGCGTCGCGAGTCAGTCCGCTGTCCACCAGGTGATCGCGCAGCAGGCGAAACTTGTCCATGGGGAAGCGGTGATCCGCCGGGAACTCGGGGCTGTAGTCTTCGTGGTAGATCAGGGGCAGGGGCATGACGAATTAACGTAGGAATGAAGGACGGATCCTACCAGCGTTGTAGACTTGTGGCATGGGAACGGGGGAGCACGATGGAACCGATACTGGAACTCGAGAGCGCGCGACTGCTGTTACGGCAGTGGAGCGATGAGGATTTACCTGAGTTTGCGGCGATGTGCGCCGATCCACAGGTGATGCGTTATTTTCCGGCGCCTTTGAGTCGACTGGAAAGTGCCTCGCTGATCGGACGGATTCGTGGCCATTTTGCCGAACATGGCTTCAGTTTCTGGGCGCTGGAGCGCAAGGACACCGGGGCATTTATCGGTTTTACCGGGCTCGCCGTGGTTGGCTTCGACGCGCGCTTTGCCCCGGCCACCGAAATCGGCTGGCGCCTGGCTCGCGAGCACTGGGGCCTTGGTTACGCCAGTGAAGCGGCGTGGACCGCTCTGCGCTGCGGGTTTGATCGGTTGGCGCTGAAAGAAGTGGTGTCCTTCACCACCGAAACCAACATGCCGTCGCAGAAAGTCATGCAGGCAATCGGCATGCATCATGATTCAGCCAATGATTTCGAGCACCCGATGCTCGCGGCCGATCATCCCCTGCGTCACCATGCGTTGTACCGCATCACTCGTGAACAATGGCTGCAAACCTTGCATGGCTAAGCCGACACGGACGTTTACAATGGCTGCCGTGGGCCCTGGCCAGAAATTGAATCGACCGTCGCAGCCAAGACTGCGCGGCATGCGTTGTGTGAGGAGAGTCTGAATGAGCCAAGTGTTGGATGATCTGGTTGACCTGCTGACCCTGGAACCGATCGAAGAAAACCTGTTCCGTGGCCGCAGCCAGGACCTGGGTTTTCGTCAGCTGTTCGGCGGTCAGGTGATCGGCCAATCCCTGTCGGCGGCCAGTCAGACGGTCGAAGAAGCGCGTCATGTGCATTCGATGCACGGTTATTTCCTGCGCCCCGGCGATTCCGCGTTGCCTGTGGTTTATCAGGTTGACCGGGTACGCGACGGCGGCAGTTTCAGCACGCGCCGGGTGACGGCGATCCAGAAGGGCAACCCGATTTTCACTTGCAGTGCGTCGTTCCAGTACGACGAAGAAGGCTTCCAGCACCAAGCAGAGATGCCGGTGGTGGTCGGCCCGGAAAACCTGCCGTCGGAGCTGGAACTCACTCAGCAGCGCGCGCACCTGATCCCTGAGCACATGCGCGAAAAATTCCTGTGCCCGAAACCGATCGAGTTTCGCCCGATCACCGAGAAAGATCCCTACAACCCGCAGCCGTCTGATCCGATCAAGTACGTCTGGTTTCGCGCCGACGGTGCCTTGGCCGACTCCCCGGCGCTGCATAAATACCTGCTGGCCTACGCTTCGGATTTCGGGTTGCTGACCACCTCGATGCAGCCCCATGGCAAATCGGTCTGGCAGAAAGACATGCAGGTCGCCAGCCTCGATCACGCGCTGTGGTTCCATCAGGATCTACGTGCCGATGATTGGTTGCTGTATGCGATGGACAGCCCTTGGGCGGGCAACTCCCGCGGTTTCTCCCGTGGCAGCGTGTTCAATCGTGCCGGGCAACTGGTGGCGTCGGTCACTCAGGAAGGCCTGATTCGCCACCGCAAGGATTGGGCATGAGCCTGGCCGAGGTGCGGCACTGGGTGTTCGACATGGACGGCACCCTGACGGTGGCCGTGCATGACTTCGCGGCGATCCGCGTGGCGTTGGCGATTCCTGCCGATGACGACATCCTGACCCACCTCGCCGCGCTGCCGGCCGATGAGGCCGCCGCCAAACATGCGTGGTTGCTGGAACATGAACGCGACCTGGCACTGGGTTCGAAAGCGGCACCGGGCGCGGTAGAACTGGTGCGCGAGCTGGCCGGGCGCGGTTATCGCCTGGGCATTCTCACGCGCAATGCGCGCGAACTGGCGCATGTCACGCTAGAGGCGATCGGTTTGGCTGACTGCTTCGCGGCGGAGGATGTACTGGGCCGCGATGAAGCACCGCCAAAACCGCATCCCGGCGGTCTGCTGAAGTTGGCCCAGGCCTGGAATGTCCCGGCCAGCGAGCTGGTGATGGTCGGCGATTACCGCTTCGATCTGGATTGCGGTCGGGCGGCAGGGGCGCGGACGGTGTTGGTGAACCTGCCGGATAATCCCTGGCCTGAGTTGGCGGATTGGCATGCGGCGGATTGCGTGGCGTTGCGAGAAATGTTGTCGGCTTGAGGGCCTCGCGAGCAGGCTCGCTCCCACAAGGTTCTGTGTTGATCACAATACTTTGTCCAACACAAAACCTGTGGGAGCGAGCCTGCTCGCGATGGCGTCAGATCAGACGCCACACAACTCACTGACCGAACAACGCCTTGCGCCCCTGCGGCGAGTTGAACATCCCGTCCCCGTCATGCCCGACCCCGGGCACTTCAATCAGTTGCTGATTCAATCCTTGAGGTTGCAGCCGCTTCAGGTGAGCAAAATAATTGCGCCCGCGAGCCAATCGATTGGCTCCCTGAGCCTGGGCTTCACAGCTTTTATCCAGCGCCGACTGCTTAGGGTCGTTATCCTGCTGTCCGATTAGATAAACGACATCACGTTTGACGTAGATTTCCTTCAACTGCTTGGCCGTTTGCCCTTCGGCATAGGCGGGTAAATTCGCCAGCCCATATTTCCAGCGATTGAAATTCGGGCAACCGGCGTGGTTGAACGCCACGGGTCGTCGTTCATCGAAGTACGCATAAGACGACGGGTTGGCAATGACGTAACGCACCTGTATGTCGGCCGCCTTGAGCGCTGGCTGGTCGTGGCCCAGCAACGCGTATCGCTGCACCACCTGAGCGCCGCCGGAGTGACCGGCGATGACAATTTGCTTCACGTCCGGAAACTGTTTTCGATCGCCGATTCGGCCGATGATTTCGTCGAGCGCCGCGTAGGAACTCATGGCAAACGGTGCGGTGGATAAACCGCCCGCCATCCAGTCGTTGCCCTGCCAGCGCAATACGCTGTCCGCCACGGGATGGGCTACGACGTCGGCTTCATTGAGAAATTGCGGAGCGATCACCAAGGTGCTCGCGGTTTGCCCGGCCTGTTCGGCCGCGCGCACGGCGCTCTGGCGATAGGTATCGGCATCGCGCAATCGACCATGGATGATGATCAGCACGCGTTCGATTTTCCCCGGCGCCGGGCCGATGCCCACCGCGATTTCACCTGAAGTCAAAAGCAGGCGCCCGGAGCTGACCTCTTTGACCGCATGCTCGGCAGCCTGGGCGCTTGCGCAGGTGATCAGTAGAGCTAACAGCCACTTGTTCATTTATAGGTTTTTCGCTGCAAAGGTATCGCACTGGCCGACCTGGCCTTGTGCGAATCCGATTTTGAACCAGCGCACCCTTTGCGCCGACGTACCATGAGTAAACGAGTCCGGCACCACGCGCCCCTGACCTTGCTGTTGCAAGCGGTCATCGCCGATGGCATTGGCGGCGTTCAAGGCTTCTTCAATGTCACCGGGTTCCAGCCAGTTCAGCCGTTTCTGCGCATTGTTGGCCCAGACTCCGGCCAGGCAATCGGCCTGAAGTTCCTGGCGCACCAGCAAACCGCTGTCGCCTTCCATCTGCCGACCCTGTTGGCGGGCAGTCTGAACTTTCGCCGATACACCGAGAAGCGTCTGCACGTGGTGTCCGATTTCGTGAGCGATCACGTAGGCCTGAGCGAAGTCGCCAGCGGCGGAAAAGCGTTGGGACATTTCCTGGAAGAAACTCATGTCCAGGTAGACCCTCTGGTCCGCCGGGCAATAGAACGGACCGGTCGCCGAACTGGCCAGACCGCAGGCCGAGTTGACGCGGCCGCTGAACAGCACCAGGGTCGGGTCCTTATATTGACGCCCGGCCTGCTGGAATATCTGACCCCAGGTGTCTTCGGTATCGCCGAGGATCGAGCGCACGAACTCGGCTCCTTCATCAGTGGCCGGTGGCGCCTTGCGGGTTTGAGTCGGGGCCGGTGCCGATTGCTCGCTCATCTGTCCGGTCAATTGCCCGAGGATTTGCAGCGGGTCCTGTCCGGTCATCCAGCCGATCCCGACGATCAAGATAATCGCCGTCAGGCTCAGGCCCTTGCCGCCACCGAAGCGCATTCCGCCACCGCCACTGCCGACATCATCTCCACGGGCATCGACCACGTTGTCGCTGCGTCGGCCTTTTTTCCATAGCATGTGGGAATCCTCTGATTGTCCGTGGGGATGAGTGTTGCTGCTGAGTGGGAGCGGCGCCAGTCCGGTCGTCCATCTTTTGTTGCGCACAGCAGCCGTCCCGGCAACCTGTGGTGGGTGGCCGGGAGTCTTCCAGACTCGTATTGAACACAGACAACCCATCTAATTCCTTCGGGCGACCGGTTTTTATCGAGCAGGCGACCGCCTACTTCGTTTTCGGACAGTGGGTTCCAGATTTCGCATACGGTCGGTTGTCTTCTAGAATCGGACAAAATTTGTGTGGAACCTCTCAATGGCAGGCAGTCAGATCGAACGTGTTTTCAGCGTGCTTGAAAGTCTCACCAGTGACCCTCGTGGCCTGCCGATGCAGAAGCTGGCGGAGCAGCTGGATATTCCCAAAAGCGCGACTCACCGGTTGCTCGCCGAGCTGATCCGGCTGGGTTATGTGCGACAGAATCCGGAGAATTTGCGGTATCACCTGTCGACCAAACTGGTGGCGATGGGTTTCCGTTACCTGTCGGGCAGCGGCGCCGATATTGTGCAACCAGTGCTGGATCGCCTCGCCCAGGAAACCGGCGAGCTGGTGCGTCTTGGGGTGATTGAAGGTGAGCGGCAGATCTGGATCGCCAAATCCCAGGGCGCCCGTTCCGGGCTGCGCTACGACCCGGACATGGGCCGTGATGCACCTTTGTTTTACACCGCGTCGGGGCATGCGTGGCTGGCGTGCATGAGCGATGCCGAGGCGCTGTCCCTGGTCGAACGACAGGGTGTCGAGCGGCCAAAGGACCTCGGGCCAAATGCTCCGCGTTCCAACATCGAATTGCTGGAACGCCTGCGCCTGGCGCGGGAGCAGGGCTATGCCTGGGTCGAGGAAAGTTCGGCAGTGGGCACTTCGGCGATAGCTGCGGTGGTGCGACATCCCAGGGATGGTCGAGTCATCGGTGTGCTGAGCATCGCCGGGCCCAGCGCGCGGATGCCGGGGGCGCGATTGCATGAGTTGGCGCCACTGTTGTTGAAATTCGCCGATGAGCTGTCGGCGGCCAGTCTGGCCTCTGAGTTGTTCAACTGATCGCTCCTACAGAAACCGTGCGCTGTTCGCACACTTTTTTGGTTTGCCTGTGTAGGAATCTGGAACAAGGTTCTAAATTATTCGGGTTCGTCTTTCCGGTAAGGGATGCTTTTAAATAGTTGATGCACAACACAAGGGATACCGAATGACCGTCAGCACTCCGCTCTCAGGCGTAAACCAACCCTTCAAAGGGATTGTGCTGATCGTCGTTGCGACCTTCCTGTTTTCCAGTCACGACGCCTTGTCGAAATACCTTTCAGGCTTCTACCCGATCGTCATGGTGGTCTGGGCCCGTTATCTGGTTCACACCTTACTCATGGCCGGGATTTTCCTGCCGCAATCCGGGCTGGGTGTCCTACGCACCAAACGGCCGTTACTTCAGCTGTTGCGGGCGTTGTGCCTGTTGGGCACCAGTCTGTTTTTCACCACCGGTTTGCAGTACATCCCTTTGGCCGAAGCCACGGCGGTCAATTTTCTTGCGCCGGTTCTGGTGACGGCGCTGTCGGTGCCACTGCTGCGCGAGCACGTCACGCGTGGCCAGTGGATTGCGGTGATTTGCGGCTTCATCGGCGTGTTGATCATCGTCCACCCCGGCGGAGATCTCTTTACCCCGGCGGTGTTGCTGCCGCTCTGCTCGGCGCTGTTTTTCTGCTTCTATCAGTTGCTCACCCGCAAGCTCAGTGAAATCGACAGCCCGACCACCAGCAACTTCTTCGCCGGGCTGTGCAACACCCTGGTGATGAGCGCGCTGGTGCCATTCTTCTGGCAAGTCCCCAGCCTGGGCCATGGATTCATGATGGTGGCGCTGGGCGCCTGCGGGATGACGGCTCACTTGTTTCTGACGCAAGCCTTCCGCCATGCAGCCCCGGCGTTGTTGGCGCCGTTCGGTTATTGCCAGATTGTCTTTGCCGGTTTGCTGGGCTGGTTGCTGTTTTCTCACACGCCGACCCTGACCACCGTGGTCGGGATCGCGGTGATTTGTTGCAGCGGGTTGGCTGCAGCCTGGCAGCAGAGTCGTCGGTGAGAGCCGCAGGGCAGGCCTGGAATCAGGCCTGCCGGGAGGAGGGGATTTACGGGGTGACGGTAGGAATCTTGCGCGGTGCCATGAAGTACATCCAGATCAGCGCGATGAAGTACATCGCCGGAATCATGGTGAACAGCACGGTGTAGTTGTTGTTGGTGATCGTCAGAATGTGGCCGACCAACTGGGTCATGAACATCCCGCCGATGGCCGCGCACATGCCACCGAAGCCGAACACCGTACTCATCATGTGTTTAGGCGTGTAGTCCATCACCAGGCTCCAGATGTTCGCGGTCCAGGCCTGGTGCGCACCGATGGCCAGGGAGATGGCGGCCACGGCGACCCACAGACTGCTCGAACCCGCCGCCATGATCACGCCGACGATGCAGCAGGCGAACAGGAACATGGACACCAATCGCGCCTTGATCGGGTTGACACCGCGGCCGATCAGGAACGAGGACAGGATCCCGCCGCCGACGCTGCCGAAATCGGCAGTGAGGTAAATGATGATCAGCGGGATACCCATCTGGGTCACGTTGATCCCCAGGTTGTATTGCTGATTGAGAAACGGCGGCAGCCAGTAGAGGTAGAACCAGAACACCGGCGCGGTGATCGCGTATGCCAGGGCGAAGGCCCAGGTGCCACGCATGCGCAGGATTTTGGTGAACGGTACGCGGGATTGTTCCGGTTCGACTTCCTTCTGGATGTAGTCCAGTTCCGATTGTTTAACGCTCGGGTGATCTTCCGGGTTGAAGTACTTCAAGCCCCAGAACAGCAACCAGATCCCGCCCAGCGACGCCATGCACAGGAACGCGGCCTGCCAGCCCCAGACATGCAGGATCAGCGGCAACAACATGGGGGTGAACATCGCACCGACGTTGGTCCCGGCGTTGAAGATGCCGGTGGCCACGGCGCGTTCGCCGGCCGGGAACCATAACCGTGTGGTCTTCACGCACGCCGGGTAGTTGGCGGCTTCCGTCAGACCGAGGATGAATCGGCAAACCATGAAGCCGACGGCCGAAGTGGCCAGGCCATGGGCGCCGGTGGCCAGGCTCCAGAGCAGCACGGCGAAGAAGAACACGCGCTTGACGCCGACCCGATCGATCAACCGGCCTTGCAGCACGAAACCGATGGCATAGCCGACCTGGAACCAGAAGTTGATGTTGGCGTAGTCCATCGCCGTCCAGCTCATTTCCTTGGCAAGGATAGGCTGCATCACGCCCAGTGCGGCGCGGTCGATGTAGTTCAGGGTGGTGGCGAAAAACACCAGCGCCAGCATGCCCCAACGGGTTTTGCCGACCGCCATGGCGCCGCGGATCTTGTCGCCGATGCCGCCAGTGGCAGGAGTCATGGAGGAACGCTCCACGGGAGAGCTTTGAGAAGGAGTCATGTAGTCCACCGATTATTTTTATGTGGTGTTCTGGGTCTTGGGTAACCGGAGCCCGCGGTTGATGACGGGACCCAATGTGGCGTTGATGTTGCGCAGTGGACGAAAAATCGTCAATTCGCCCAAGGCCATTGTGTTCGATAATCGCACGCAAAACTAACCGGGTAGTACACTTTAAATTGCTGTGTCGATTCCACCGGCCAATAATCCCCCCAAGTTAAACGCGGTTCCTGAAGGAGCACGGCTTGCCGGCGATGGCGCCCTTAAGATCGCCATCACCGACAAGCCGTGCTCCTGCACGAAGCGTGCGATGTCGATAACAAGATTGTCTCCACTACCGGGAGTCGAAATATGCAGCGTTCCATTGCCACCGTGTCCTTGAGCGGTACCCTGCCGGAAAAACTTGAAGCCATTGCCGCCGCCGGTTTCGACGGGGTGGAGATTTTCGAGAATGACCTTCTCTACTACGACGGCAGCCCGCGGGAAATCAAACAGATGTGCGCCGATCTCGGGATCGCGATCACGCTGTTTCAACCCTTCCGGGATTTCGAGGGCTGCCGCCGTGACCGCCTGCCGCGCAACCTGGAGCGGGCCGAGCGCAAGTTCGACCTGATGCAGGAACTGGGCACCGACCTGGTGCTGGTGTGCAGCAACGCTTCGGCCGACGCCATCGGTGACGAACAAATTCTGATCGATGATTTGCGCTTGCTGGCCGAACGCGCCGGTGCTCGTGGTTTGCGGATCGGCTATGAAGCGCTGGCCTGGGGCCGCCATGTGAACACTTATCAACAGGTGTGGAACATCGTCCGTCAGGCCAATCATCCAAGCCTCGGCGTGCTGCTGGACAGTTTTCACACGCTGTCGCTCAAGGGTGATCCGAGCGCGATTGCCGAAATCCCCGGCGACAAGATTTTCTTCGTGCAAATGGCCGACGCGCCAATCCTGGCCATGGACGTGCTGGAGTGGAGCCGGCATTTCCGCTGTTTCCCGGGCCAGGGCGAATTCGATCTGCCGGGTTTTCTCGCGCCGATCATCAAGAGCGGTTACACCGGGCCGTTGTCGCTGGAGATCTTCAACGACGGCTTCCGAGCCGCGCCGCCACGGGCCAATGCCGCCGACGGTTTGCGCTCGTTGCTGTACCTGGAGGAGAAAACCCGCGAGCGTCTGGCGCAAGAAACCACGTCACCGGTGACTGTCGACATTCTGTTCGAGACGCCCAAGGCCAGCGAGTACAACGGCATCGAGTTTCTTGAGTTCGCCGTGGACGAAAGCCTTGGCGCCAAGCTGTCTCATTGGCTGGAGCGGCTGGGTTTCGTCAAAGCCGGCCAGCATCGTTCCAAGAGCGTGAGCTTGCTGCGTCAGGGTGATATCAACCTGATCCTCAACTCCGAGCCTTACTCCTTCGCCCACAGTTTTTTTGAGGCTCATGGCCCCTCGCTGTGTGCCACCGCCGTGCGGGTCAAGGATAGCGCCAGTGCGTTGTCCCGGGCCGTGGCTTATAAAGGCCAGCCGTATCGCGGGCTGGTCGGCCCCAATGAACTGGAGCTCGCCGCGGTGCGCGCACCGGATGGCAGCCTGATTTATCTGGTGGACCAGGACGCCGATGTCTACGGCACCGACTTCAATCTGCAACCTGCTGCGGTGGCCAGCGGTGGTCTCAAGCGCATCGACCACATGGCCATGGCGCTGCCGGCCGACAGCCTCGACAGTTGGGTGCTGTTCTATAAAAGCCTGCTGGATTTCGAAGCCGATGATGAAGTGGTGCTGCCTGACCCATACGGCCTGGTAAAGAGTCGGGCGCTGCGCAGCCGGGACAGTTCGATCCGCTTGCCGCTGAACATTTCCGAGAACCGCAACACCGCAATCTCACACGCGCTGTCGAGTTATCGTGGCTCCGGCGTGCATCACATCGCCTTCGATTGCGACGACATCTTTGCCGAAGTCAGCCGGGCCAAGGAGGCCGGCGTGCCGCTGCTGGACATCCCGCTCAATTACTACGATGACCTTGCTGCGCGGTTCGATTTCGACGACGAGTTCCTCAGCGAACTGGCTTATTACAACGTGCTCTACGACCGCGATGCCCAGGGTGGCGAGCTGTTCCATGTGTATACCGAGCCGTTCGAAGGGCGCTTCTTCTTCGAGATCATCCAGCGCAAGAACGGTTACGCAGGTTACGGCGCCGCCAACGTCGCGGTACGACTGGCGGCCATGGCCAAGTCTCGAAGCGGTGTCGTACGCCAGGCCAAGTTGTAGGGAAATCGTAAACACGGGCACAAACCGCTGCCGCGCGGCTTCCTTCACTGTGCGGAGCGGCCCATAATCGCCCACCTGTGCAGTGATGGCCGTGAGCCCGCAATGACAATAACTTCAGAACTCTCCACAGCACCCGACAAGCCGATTGTCGAGCCGCGCAAGAGTCGCAAGAACAACCCGGAAAAGACCCGCGAGAATATCCTTCAAGAGGCGATTGTCGAGTTCGTCCAGCAGGGGCTTTCCGGCGCTCGCGTCGATGCGATTGCCGAGCGCATCCATACCTCCAAACGCATGATCTATTACTACTTCGGCAGTAAGGAACAGCTCTACATCGAGGTGCTGGAGAAACTCTACGGCGATATCCGCAATACCGAAAACCGGTTGCACCTGACCGAACTGGCGCCGGTGGACGCGATTCGGCGGCTGGTGGAATTCACGTTCGATCACCATGATCACAACGTCGACTTTGTGCGCATCGTCAGCATCGAGAACATTCACAACGCGGAATACGTGAAGCGCTCCGATGCGATCAAGGCGATGAACAACACCATCCTCGATTCACTGGGCGAGATTTTGCGTCGCGGTGCTGAGGAGGGTGTGTTCCGGGCAGGGCTTGATCCGTTGGATGTGCATCTGCTGATCAGTTCGTTCTGCTTCTATCGCGTGTCGAACCGCCATACCTTAAGTGAGATTTTTCAGATCGACCTGCCGGAAGAAAGCATCAAGCAACGTCATCGGGCGATGATCTGCGAGGCGGTTTTGCGCTATCTACAGGCCTGACGCCTTGGCTTTTCAGCCATTCATGCTCTGGAAATGCTCGAGCATTCGCTGCGCATCCGGCACCACGCCACTGAACAACTCAAACGCCTTCACCGCCTGAAACACCGCCATGTTACCGCCATCCAGCGTGCGGCAACCCAACGCGCGGGCGTTGCGCAGCAGTTCGGTTTCCAGCGGAAAGTAAACGATCTCCGCCACCCATAACTCACCTCGAAGCAGCTCCACCGGCACCGGCATGCCCGGCAGTTTCTTCATGCCCACGGGGGTGGTGTTCACCAGGCCGTCGGCCTGGGCGAGAGTGCTTGGCAAGTCATGGCCCGCCACAGCCCGGCCGCCGCCGAAATGTTGATTGAGGTTGTCCGCCAGGCTCTGGGCGCGGCTGGTCTCCACGTCGAAAATGCTCAGCAGCTGCACGCCTTCACTCAAGAGTGCGTGGGCCACTGCCGCGCCGGCACCACCGGCGCCCATTTGCACGACGCGCTCAAGGGCAACGCCCTTCAAGCCGCGACGAAAACCCTCGGCGAAGCCCAGGCAATCGGTGTTGTGGCCGATGCGTTTGCCGTCCTTCAACACCACCGTGTTCACCGCCCCAATGCCGCGGGCCTCCGGGGACAATTCGTCGAGTAGCGGAATGATCGTCTGCTTGCACGGAAAGGTGATGTTCAGGCCGGTGAAGTTCATCCGCTCGGCGGCTACCAACAGGTCGGGCAGGGCACTGCTGTCGAGTTTCAACGGGTCCAGATCGATCAATCGATAGAGGTAACGCAACCCCTGGGCATCACCTTCATGCTCGTGCAGCGCCGGGGTGCGAGAAGCCTGGATGCCGGCACCGATCAGTCCGGCCAGTACAGCGTTGGTCTGAGTCACGGTCTTCATCCCTTTAAACGTTGGCTGAAATGCTCCAGCGCCAGACGATAGCCGTGGCTGCCGAAACCGGCCATCACCGCCGTGGCGATGGCCGACACAAAAGAGTGGTGGCGGAAGGGCTCGCGGGCATGAACGTTGGACAGGTGGACTTCGATCACCGGCAATTCGCTGGCGACCAACGCATCGCGAATCGCGACCGAGGTGTGAGTCCAGGCGGCCGGGTTGATGACGATCCCGGCACAACGGCCGCGCGCGGCGTGAATCCAGTCGAGCAGTTCGCCTTCATGATTGGTCTGGCGAAACTCCACCGCCAGGCCGAACTCTTCGGCGGCACGACCGCACAAGGCTGAGAGGTCGGCCAGGGTTTCGTGACCGTAAGTCGCCGGTTCACGGGTGCCGAGCAGGTTCAGGTTCGGGCCGTTGAGCACCAGAACGATTGGGGGCATCGGGGGTCTCTCCACGTATTGTTTTTGGCATTGGCCGAGGGTTTCAGCCTGTGGAGATAAATTGTACTAGCTAGTTAATTTGGTCAATTGCAGAGGCCGTTTTCAGGGTTAATGTGTGCGGTGATCGGACGGTTTTGACTTTCAGCGGGGCAGATGCTCAACGAGAAAATCGATGAAGGCCCTCAGGCGTAACGGCATATGACGAGTTTGCGGGTAGAGCAGGGTGAACGGTCGCGAGCGTCCGCCATAGGGCTTGAGCACTTCCACCAGCGAACCATCGGCCAGTTCGTTTTCGACGATGAAGCGATAGGTCTGGAACAGTCCCGCACCATGTTTGGCCAGGGTCACCCCGCCCAGCACATCGTCGGAACAACTGAGATTGCCCTCGGCCAGAATCTCCCGCTGCTCGCCATTGTCGTTGAACAGCCAGGCAATCCGCCGACCGCTGCTGGGCAATTCGTACTGGATGCACTCGTGCTCTTTGAGATCATCCAGTGTTTGTGGAATGCCCGCGTGCTTGAGGTAGTCAGGACTGGCAATCATCACCAGCGCGGCGTCTTCCAGCTGTCGGGCGATGAGGCCGGAATCCGGAATCGCCCGCACGCGGATCGCCATGTCATAGCCTTCCGCGACGAAATCGATGTTGCGATTGCTGATGTGCGACTCGACCTTCACCGCTGGAAAACGCGCCCGGAATGCCGGCAACAACGGCAGGATCCGGTGATGGGCATAGGTGGTGGGAATGCTGATGCGCAAGGTGCCGGAAGGCTGTTGCTGCTGCCCCATGACTTCACGCTGGGCCTCGACCAATTGCGCCAGCGCCTGGCGACATTCCTCGTAATAGCGCCGACCACTGTCGCTCAGCTTGACGCTGCGAGTGGTGCGGGCGAACAACCGCACGCCCAGGCGTTCTTCCATGCGCGACACCGAGCGGCTCACAGCCGCGGGCGTCACGCCAGCCACCAGCGCGGCGGCGGTAAAGCTGCCAGCCTCGGCAGCCAGGCAAAACAGTTCGATGCTGCCCAGCTGAAGATCGTCGAATTGTCGCTGCATGATTAATTACACCGGGGATCAAATGAAGTGTGTGAGTCAGTGTTTATCAGAAGCCAGCACACAGATACAGCGAGTTTGTGATGAGCAAACCAGCCGGGTTGATTGCCTGACAAGCCAAGACGGCCGCCCTCGGGGCGGCTTTTTAGTCGGCGCCAGGAAAGGATTGCTTACCATTTAGCGGTGTGATCCACCGGCCCAAGCCGAACCTTGGCGCTAGTCTCAAAAGTCGCAATGACGAATTCAACGCAGCGCCAGTTATCGGATTTTCCAAGGAATGTCGGGTCTTCGGATTCATTAACCTAACGGATGGGTTAGCATGAGATTATTCAGCTACAAAGGATTTTCAATGGTGATCATGTTGCGCGATGAGCACTGTCCGCCGCATGCCCATGTAGATGCCGGAACCTGGAGTGCGCGCTTCAAATTCAGCTTCTGGCACAACAGTGTCGAGCTGTGGGACGTGGTTCCTCATTCTCGCCGGCCACCTGTGGCGGTGCTGGAAGGGTTGCGTCATGCACTCGGACAACCCGCTCATTTGCGCCGCGCCCGGTGTATCTGGTGGGACAAGTTGCACACGGTCTGCCTCGATCATCAGATATGGGACTGGCAAACCAGTGAAGTCGTGGTGGTGAAAAGGGTCGCCAGTACGACCTGCATGATTGGCTCGGCTTGCTATGAGCCCGAGACGAACAAGACCCTGCTGGCGCTGATGGGCGTTCCGGAGGGCGTGGAGATCGAACTATGAAAACGATAACAGCAAAAATGTTGGTGGATCGGCCGGTAACCGAAGCCACGCTGGATGATGCCATCCAGCGTGGCCAACTGCGCCACAAAGGCGGTCTGCGGGCGACCTCGGTGACCTTTGTGGAACCGTGTCTGGCGGTCAGTTTTATTGATGGCAGTGGCGTGCTGTTACCCGTGCAGCACTATCCGGAGTTCGATGATTTCGACATCGAGGATTTCGCCGACCTCAAAGTCGGCTTTTCCGGGACAGCCCTTTGCCACGAAGGTAAGGACCTGCAGGTCTCCATTGCCGGGATGATTTCGGCGAGCAAGCCGCTGATGGATATGGCCGCATCGGTCATCGCCTCGCGTAATGGTCGCCAAAGCAGCGCCGCCAAAGCAGAGGCGGCGCGGGCGAATGGCCGTAAGGGCGGGCGTCCGCGCAAGACCGATATCCCCCTTTAAGCACGCACAAAAAAGCCGTCGTGATGACGGCTGATCTGTTTCTGCCAAGGGCAATCAACGACGGGTCAACAACACCCCGGATTCCATGTGATGGGTCCACGGGAACTGGTCGAACATTGCGCAGCGGGTGATGCGATGGGTGTCGTGCAACTGGGCGATGTTGGCCGCCAGGGTTTCCGGGTTGCAGGAGATGTAGAGAATGTTGTCGAAGCGGCGGGTCAGCTCGCAGGTGTCCGGGTCCATGCCTGCGCGAGGCGGATCGACGAAGACACTACCGAACTCGTAGCTCTTCAGATCGATACCGTGCAGACGACGGAACGGACGAACTTCGTTCAGGGCTTCGGTCAGCTCCTCGGCGGACAAGCGCACCAGAGTGACGTTATCCACAGCGTTTTCGCTGAGATTGCTCAACGCAGCGTTGACCGACGCCTTGCTGATTTCAGTGGCCAGCACTTTGCGTACGCGTGTCGCGAGCGGCAAGGTGAAGTTGCCATTGCCGCAATACAGCTCCAGCAAATCATCGGAGCGATCACCGAGTGAGTCGTAAGCCCAGTTGAGCATCTTCTGGTTCACAGTGCCGTTGGGCTGGGTGAACGCGCCTTCCGGCTGGCGATAGCTGAAGGTGCGACCGCCGACGTCCATCTGCTCGACCACATAATCGTGACCGATCACTTCGCGTTTGCCCTTGGAGCGGCCGATGATGCTGACGTTCAGCTCGGCTGCCAGTTTCGACGCCGCCGCGTGCCAGTGCTCGTCCAGCGGGCGGTGATAGCACAGCGTGATCATCGCATCGCCGGCCAGGGTGGTGAGGAACTCCACCTGAAACAGCTTGTTGCTCAGGGCCGCACTGGCTTGCCACGCTGCCTTCAGCTGCGGCATCAACTCGTTGATGCGCAGGCTGGCGATCGGGAATTCCTCGATCAGGATCGGCGTGCGCTTGTCTTCCTGGGAAAACATCGCGTAGTGACGCTCACCGGCTTCACGCCACAGGCGGAATTCGGCGCGCAGGCGGAAGTTTTTCAGCGGCGAATCGAACACCGCAGGTTCTGGCGCACCGAACGGGGCCAACAGGTCACGCAGGCGCGTGACCTTCTCTTCGAGCTGAACGGCGTAAGCCTTGGAATCAAAAGTCATGCGTTGAACCAACCCAGCTTGATCACGAACAGAATCGACAGAATCACCAGTGCCGAGTTCAGCTCACGGCCGCGGCCGGACAGCAACTTGATTGCGGTCCAGGAGATGAAACCGAAGGCGATGCCGTTGGCGATGGAATAAGTGAATGGCATGGCCAGTGCGGTGACCACAACCGGTGCGGCGACGGTGATGTCGTCCCAGTCTATTTCGGCCAGGCCGGAAGTCATCAATACCGCGACGAACAGCAGTGCAGGCGCGGTAGCAAAGGCTGGAACGCTGGCCGCCAATGGCGAGAAGAACAGCGCCAACAGGAACAGAATCGCCACGACAATAGCGGTAAGGCCGGTGCGGCCACCGGCACTCACGCCGGCAGCGGATTCGATGTAGCTGGTGGTGGTCGAAGTGCCCAGCAGCGAACCGGCCATGGCCGCGGTGCTGTCGGCGATCAGGGCGCGACCCATTTTCGGCATATGGCCGTCCTTGCCCATCAGGCCCGCGCGCTTGGCGACGCCGATCAGTGTGCCGGAGTTGTCGAACAGGTCGACGAACAGGAAGGCGAAGATCACGCTGACCAGGCCGATGTCCAGTGCGCCCATGATGTCCAGTTGCAGGAAGGTCGGCGCCAGCGACGGCGGCATCGACATTACGCCGCCGAATGGGGTGAAGCCCATCACGATCGAAGCGATGGTCACTGCCAGAATGCCGATCAGTACCGCGCCACGCACTTTCAGTGCTTCAAGCGCCACGATCAGGGCAAAGCCGAGGGTCGCGAGGATCGGTGCCGGTTGCTTCAAGTCACCGAGACCGACCATGGTTGCCGGATTGCTCACCACGATGCCCGCGTTATGCAGCGCGATCAGGGCCAGGAACAGGCCGATACCGGCGGCAATTGCCGAGCGTAGCGCCAGCGGAATGCTGTTGATGATCCATTCACGGATGCGGAAGATCGACAACAGAAAGAACATCACCGCCGAGAGGAACACCGCGCCCAATGCCACTTGCCAGGTGTGGCCCATGTGCAGGACCACGGTGTAGGTAAAGAAGGCGTTCAGTCCCATGCCCGGCGCGAGCGCGATCGGGTAGTTGGCGATCAGGCCCATGGTCGCCGAGCCGATGGCTGCTGCCAGGCAGGTGGCGACAAACACCGCACCTTTGTCCATGCCGGTCTCGCCGAGAATGCTCGGGTTGACGAACAGAATGTAGGCCATGGCCAAAAAGGTCGTGACGCCCGCCAGAATCTCGGTCCGCACGTTGGTGTTGTGTGCCTTGAGTTGAAACAGCCTTTCCAGCATGTCTGCTCCCCGTGGCGCGCCAGGCGCCGTGAATGTATCGACCTCAACAGCAAAGCACAGACCGCTGTTGGCGCCTGGTAATTTTCTGTGGGTCGGAAAAAGCCGCGCATCATACCAGCCGCTTGGGGTTATGGCTGCTTATGGCTGCGATCGTCGTCGATGTTTTGCGGTAAAGCCAAGTGCGCCATACTGCGCGCTGGTTTTGGGGGTACTTATGTATTGCATGAATAAACGTCTGATTGCCGCATTCGGAGTGTCGATCGCCTTGTTCCTGGGGACGCACACCGCCTCGGCTGCATCGGCGGCGCCGTTGAGCCAGGTGAAGGTGCTCAAGGTCGAGTCGCCGGGTTGCGGCTTTGAAGACATCGCGCAGGGGCAAGAGCAAACCCGCTGCAATCACAGCGGGCCGAACATCAAGGTCTACGTGCTGGAAGTCGGTTACGGTCGTAGCGCGCAGGTCGGGCTGGACGGTTTTGAAGTGAACGGCACCCGGACCCCGGTCTGTGCTTTTGATAATGGCAACCTGACTGAGTGCACCGTCGGGAAAAAAACCGTCGGCTATCTGTACGTCTTCGATCTGGCGGGTAAGCAGGAAGGCACGTTCACCTTCAGCAACACATCGATCAACGCGCCAGGCAATACGCTGTCGACGCAGCTTTACATCAAGTAATGGCAGGCTCGAACAAGGGGCAGGAAAGCTGACTACGCTTTAAAGATCATCCAGTGGACTGCGCCCATGACCTTTAGAGCTCTGATTACCCTCGCCGAGGGCATCGATGACCTGCAATCAGTAACCCTGATCGATGTGCTGCGCCGCGCCAAGGTTGAAGTGGTGGTGGCCAGTGTCGAGGGACGGCGCATGCTCACCTGCGCGCGCGGCACCCGAGTGACGGCCGATGCGATGCTGGTGGACGTACTGGCGCAGCCGTTCGACCTGATCGTCCTGCCCGGTGGTGACGTGGGGGCGCAACACTTGGCGGCGCATCAACCCCTGCAACAATCGATCAAGGATCAGGCGGCGGCCGGGCGCCTGTTCGCCGCCATCGCCGAGGCTCCGGCAGTGGCGCTGCAAGCCTTTGGCGTATTGCGTCAGCGGCGCATGACCTGCCTGCCCTCGGCCAGCCATCAACTGTCGGGATGCAACTTTGTCGATCAACCGGTGGTGGTCGACGGCAACTGCATCACTGCCCAGGGTTCAGGCGCGGCATTGCAATTCGCCCTGGCGCTGGTGGAACAACTCTGTGGCAAGGCCACGCGAGCGGCGGTGGCGGGGGAGTTGGCGGTCTAGAAAGTGCTCCGGACAAACTGCTTCAAACCTTCACTTCCTCCACAGCCACATGCATGCGGTCGCGGTTAGCCAGGGTCGGGAACAGCTTTATCCACGCCCCGGTCACCACCAATGTGCCAATCCCCCCCATGACCACGGCCGGCACAGTGCCGAACCAGTGGGCGGTCAAGCCGGATTCAAACTCGCCCAATTGGTTCGAAGCGCCGATGAACAGACCGTTCACGGCACTGACCCGGCCGCGCATTTCATCCGGGGTTTCCAGTTGTACGAAGGAGGCGCGGATCACCATGCTGATCATGTCCGCCGCGCCCAACACCACCAACACAGCCAGGGAAAACCAGAACGAGGTCGACAGGCCGAACGCAATGGTCGCGACACCGAACACACCGACGGCGGTGAACATGACCCTTCCGACTTTGCGCTCCACGGCGAATCTCGCCAGGTACAGCGACATCAGCAGCGCACCGACTGCCGGCGCTGACCGCAGCAGGCCCAGGCCCCAAGGGCCGGTCAGCAGAATGTCCTTGGCAAACACCGGCAGCAACGCCGTCGCGCCACCGAGCAGGACGGCAAACAGATCCAGAGAAATCGCCCCGAGAATGTCCGGGCGACTACGAATGAAGCGGATGCCCGCCAGCAGCGAATCCAGCGTCGCCTTGCCCTTGTTCAGCGGTGTCTGCCGTGCAGGCAGGTTGAGCATCAGCAGGCAGGCGATAAGGTAGAGGATCACCGTCGGGCCATAGACCCAAACGCTGCCGAAGGCGTAAAGCAACCCGCCGAGGGCCGGGGCAACGATCGTCGCCGATTGCTGTGCGGATTGGGCGGCGGCGACCGCGCGAGGGAACAGCGCGCTGGGCACGATGCTAGGCAACAGAGCCTGAGTGGTCGGCATTTCGAAGGACCGGGCGGCACCGAGCAGGAACGCGAGGATGAAGATCATCTCGCGGGTGACATTGTCGGTCGCGCTGCCGATGACCAGCGACAGGGCGATCAGCGCTTGCAGGAACTGACAGATGGCCGCGACCTTGCGCCGGTCATAACGGTCCGCGACATGCCCGGTGTGCAGCATGAACAGCACCCGCGGGGCGAACTCCACCAGACCGACCAGGCCCAGGTCCAGCACATTGCCGGTCAATTGGTAGAGGTTCCAGCCGATGGCCACCGTGAGCATCTGGAAACCGCTGGCGGTAAACACCCGAGCCAGCCAGAACGCGATAAAAGGGCGGTGATGACGTAACAGCAAAGGCGCTTGGCTGGGCATCTGGGGGTCGGTTTTTCAGCGAGGGGAGGGGCGAGATTATCACCAAGCTGTAACCAGAAGTTGCAGGGTTGGGAAATTTCGTTAGCTAGACACCGATCGGGGCTCATAAGCCTTGTAGCAGCTGCCGAAGGCTGCGTTCGGCTGCGCAGCAGTCGTGAAACTCATGCGCGGTGGGTGTATCAGTTGATTCGAGCCAGCCGGGTTTACGACTGCTGCGCACTCGAACGCAGCCTTCGGCAGCTGCTACAGGGTTGTCGGCGACGGTATGAGGCAACCTGTCACGCGGCAAAAGACCACACCGTCCATCGTCAAAAATGGGACTACTCTTTTAACGTTGCTTGATCCAGATCAAGACCGTTCATGGAATTGATCCGGCGGCCAGATGGCCAGACTCCCTACGTTGTGATGTTTGTAAAAAAAGAACGAATTCAAATTCGCCACACTCCATATCCGTGGGGGCAGTGGGTGTAGGCCGCAAGCCTTCAGCCGGTATTACCTGACAGAGGAAGACTTATGTTCGGTTTGGAGGCACTTGATCTCGCCCGGATTCAGTTCGCATTCACCATTTCGTTTCACATTATATTTCCCGCTATCACCATTGGCCTGGCGAGTTACCTGGCGGTGCTCGAAGGTCTGTGGCTGAAAACCCATAACGACACGTACCGCGATCTGTACCACTTCTGGTCGAAGATCTTTGCGGTCAACTTCGGCATGGGCGTGGTCTCCGGCCTCGTCATGGCCTATCAGTTCGGCACCAACTGGAGCCGCTTCTCGGACTTCGCCGGTTCCGTGACCGGGCCACTGCTGACGTACGAAGTACTCACCGCGTTCTTCCTCGAAGCCGGTTTCCTCGGCGTCATGCTGTTCGGCTGGAACAAGGTCGGGCGCAATCTGCACTTCTTCTCCACGGTCATGGTCGCCATCGGCACGCTGATCTCGACTTTCTGGATTCTCGCTTCCAACAGCTGGATGCAGACGCCGCAAGGCTACGAGATCGTCAATGGCCAGGTCATTCCAGTGGACTGGCTGGCGGTGATCTTCAACCCGTCGTTCCCGTACCGCCTGATGCACATGGCCACGGCAGCGTTCGTCGCGACCGCTTTCTTCGTCGGATCCTCGGCGGCCTGGCATTTGCTGCGCGGCAAGGACAACCCGGCGATCCGCACCATGCTGTCGATGGCCATGTGGATGGCCTTGATCGTGGCGCCGATTCAGGCGGTCATCGGTGACTTCCACGGCCTCAACACGCTCAAGCATCAGCCAGCGAAAATCGCCGCGATCGAAGGTCACTGGGAAAACCACGGCGATGAGCCGACCCCGCTGATTCTGTTCGGCTGGCCGGACATGAAAGAAGAACGGACCAAATTCGCAGTAGAGATCCCGTATCTGGGCAGCCTGATCCTCACGCACTCGCTGGACAAACAGGTCCCGGCGCTCAAGGAATTCCCGCCGGAAGACCGGCCGAATTCGACCATCGTGTTCTGGTCGTTCCGGATCATGGTGGGCCTGGGCATGCTGATGATCTTCACCGGTTTGTGGAGCCTGTGGCTGCGTAAACGCGACAAGCTCTATACCTCGCGACCGTTCCTGTACCTGGCGTTGTGGATGGGGCCGTCCGGCCTGATCGCGATCCTCGCCGGTTGGTTCACCACTGAAATCGGCCGTCAGCCGTGGGTGATCTACGGCCTGATGCGCACGGCAGATGCGTCCTCCAATCACAGCTTCATGCAGATGAGCATCACGTTGATCATGTTCGTCGTGGTCTATTTCGCGCTGTTCGGTGCTGGCCTTGGCTACATGATGCGCCTGGTGCGCAAAGGGCCGAAGATCGACGAAGGCAAGGAAACCAACGAGGGTGGTCCTGGCAAGAAACGCACGCCGGCCCGTCCGCTGTCCGCCGCCGATGACAACGGTGACAGCGACCACAGCTCTAGCCTGACCAAGGAGATTTGACTCATGGGTATTGATCTTCCGCTGATCTGGGCCGTGATCATCATCTTCGGCATCATGATGTACGTGGTCATGGACGGTTTCGATTTGGGGATCGGGATTCTCTTCCCGTTCATTCCGGGCAAGACCGATCGTGACGTGATGATGAACACCGTCGCCCCGGTATGGGACGGTAACGAGACCTGGCTGGTGCTGGGCGGCGCCGCGTTATTCGGGGCCTTCCCGCTGGCCTATTCGGTGGTGCTTTCGGCGTTGTACCTGCCGCTGATTTTCATGCTGATCGGGCTGATCTTTCGCGGCGTGGCCTTCGAGTTCCGCTTCAAGGCCAAGGACGACAAGCGCCATCTCTGGGACAAGGCGTTCATCGGTGGTTCGGTCGCCGCCACCTTTTTCCAGGGCGTGGCGTTGGGTGCGTTCATTGATGGGTTGCCGGTGGTCAATCGCCAATTTGCCGGTGGCTCACTGGACTGGTTGACACCGTTCACGATGTTCTGCGGTGTGGCGCTGGTGGTGGCTTACGCGCTGCTCGGTTGCACCTGGCTGATCATGAAAACCGAAGGCAAGTTGCAGGAGCAGATGCATGACCTGGCTCGGCCGCTGGCTTTCGTGGTGTTGGCGGTGATCGGTGTCGTCAGCATCTGGACCCCGCTGGCCCATGCCGAGATTGCCGCTCGCTGGTTCACCCTGCCGAACCTGTTCTGGTTCCTGCCGGTGCCGATCCTGGTGCTGGTGACCATGTACGGTCTGATCCGTGCGGTGGCTCGCAATGCGCACTACACGCCATTCCTGCTGACGCTGGTGCTGATCTTCCTCGGCTACAGCGGTCTGGGCATCAGCCTGTGGCCGAACATCGTGCCGCCGTCGATCTCGATCTGGGACGCCGCCGCACCGCCGCAAAGCCAGGGCTTCATGCTGGTGGGCACGCTGTTCATCATCCCGTTTATCCTGGGTTACACCTTCTGGAGCTACTACGTGTTCCGCGGCAAGGTCACCCATGAAGATGGCTATCACTAGAACGCGCGACTGTGGCGCAGGGCTGAGACCTGCGCCATTTCTTCAGAGGAGATTGCGATGATGGCGGGTAAACATTCCTTGCAGGAAATCGAAGCAGCAGAGAAAAAGCCGCTCTGGCAGCGACTCGGCTGGCTGGCGATGATCTGGACCGGTAGCGTTGTGGCGCTGTTCATCGTGGCCAGCCTGATGCGCATGTTCATGAATGCCGCGGGGCTGACGACCCACTGAATTTTTGCAGCAGATCCCATCCCGTTGCCTTGCGGCACGGATTCACAACCCTCCTTGGCCGGAGGGTTTTTTTTGCCCGGGATTATTTTCGGGCTTTAAGGATCACGAACTTGGGTGTGGCCGCCACTTGCTCGACACCGCGGAACAACCGCGCGAGCTTGCTGTGATAACCCAGATGACGATTGCCGACGATGTACAGCGCGCCACCGACGACCAGCGCCTCTCGGGCCTGCTGGAACATGCGCCAGGCCAGGAAGTCGCCAACGACTTGTTGTTGGTGAAACGGCGGGTTGCACAGTACAACGTCCAGAGACTGGGGTTCCTGCCCCGCCAAACCATCGCCGGCACGTACAACCACTTCCCGGTCACCGAGCGCCGCGCGCCAGTTTTCGGCTGCCGATTGCACGGCCATGAACGACTCGTCCACGAGCGTGTAGTGGGCCTCAGGGTTTTGCAGAGCGCTGGCGATGGCCAAAACCCCGTTGCCACAACCGAGGTCGGCAACCCGCGCGGTGCCGAGGTTCTTCGGCAGGTGCGGCAAAAACGCTCGCGTGCCGATGTCCAGGCCTTCGCGGCAGAACACATTGGCGTGATTCAGCAGTTCGATCTCAGGCGCGTCGAGTCGATAACGGGTCGGGTAGGGGGATGCGACAGGTGCTTTGTCTTCAGCGGTCGCGATCAACAGTCGAGCCTTTTTCACCGCCAAGGACGCTTGCACCGGGCCGATGTAGCGTTCCAGCAGATCGCCCGCAGCGCGAGGTAAATGCTTGATCATCGCCGCTGCAATCACCTGCGCGCCCGGCGCCAGTTGGCCCTGCAAACGAATCAGTTGTTCTTCCAGCAAGGCGAGAGTTTTCGGGACCCGGATCAGTACCCGATCGAAAGGGCCTGAAAAGGCTTCGCTGGCAGGTACGCCAGGTATCGCATCAAACGGCAGGCCGTTACGGAGCAGATTTTTTTCCAGCCCCTGAAAGGCCAGGAACGAGTCGCCGCTGCTGGTCACTTGAACCTTGCCGACCAGGCTGGCGGCCAATGCGCCAAAGCTGTCGTTGAGCACCAAAACCCGAGTGTCGGCCGAGGGCTGTTGGTCGGCCAGATGGGTGAGCAGGTATTCGTCTGCGGCGTCAAACGCCTGCAGCGGTTCGTTCTGCTGTTCGGGCTGGCGGATCAGGTCGAGTCGGGCGAAGGGTGTTTCGAGCAAAGGCATGAGGCGGGGCTCTGGGTAATCAACGGGGTCATCAACAGGTGTCCCGCCGCCCAAGGGCGTTGTAGCGGGCGAGACCGTCCGAGTGTACTGCGCCGTGAAGGTTTACACGTCATCACTCAAGAAGGACCGCAAATGGTACGTTTTTTTCTTTTGGATTACTTGCAGGTTTTTTGACTCAGCGAATCGCGCTGCTGTTGAGAATACCGTCCTTGGTTGCGGCGATGACTGCGGAAATCTTGTTATTGACTCCCAGTTTCAGAATCGCGCTTTGCACATGAAAATTAACCGTACGGGCGCTGAGATTGAGGATTCTGGCACTCTCATAGGCAGTCTTGCCATCAGCCGCCAGCCTCAATACATCGATCTCGCGGGGAGACAAATGCGGCACGACCGGCTTCGCCGATTTCTTGGGCAGTGTCTGTGCGATCAAGCCATGCAGGTGGCGCCCGATGAACACTGAGAAACCAAGGTTTTCATACAGCTCAAACGCAGTGATCGGGCAATGGCTTCTGGCCAGGCTCAGAATGCTGCAAACACCACTGCCCTCGTCATGCACCGAATGCGACCAGCCGTGCTGCAATCCTTGTTTCTCAAGCGCATCCCACAACCAGGGAGTCTTGGAAAAAAGCTCTTCGCTCCAAAGGACAGGCAATCTGGAGTGATTGCAGTGAGCCACTACTGGGTCTATTGCGTTGAAATTTTTTTGTTCATATTCAATGTTCCAATCCGTCGGGTAGTTGTTGAGCTGGACTGTATTAAAGTGGTCAGTTTTTGTTTGGTATGTTGTTGAAAAAGCGAAAAATTTAAAGCCAATGTTTTTCGCAAAGCCGAGTGAAATCCGGTAGGCAGTCTCAATCTCCGTTGCCCGTGATAATTGATTGAGTTGTGATTCCTTCCACCTCTCCATTGTGTCTCTCCAGATGATGTTACTTGGGGGTGCCATTTTGGATCCAGTCTCTGGCACGAAGGCGAGTGTAGGATGTTTCCTACGTGTGTGTGAGACTTTTTAGCTTTGTTTGAGATTTTTAAACTGATATCTGGTTCTAACGTCAGAAAATTAGAGTAGATAAGGGCATGTCGGACTTACTGTCATCAAGCTCGTTAACCGCGTATTTAATATTTAAGTCGTGCTATGAAGTTAATGTGAATGAGGTACTGGCTAAAGCCACTACAAATCACCGGTGTTTAAGCCGCCCGCTTTGCGGGACACTGTGGCTATCTGTTGAATGGAGCACCCCATGACCGCCAGCGCAGAAAAGTTCACGCGCCAGACTTTGCTCGACGTCCAGTCGCTGACCCCCAGTCTGTTCACCCTGCGGACCACACGGGATCCGGGTTTTCGTTTTCGTGCAGGGCAATTCGCCCGGCTGGGCGTTACCAAGGCTGACGGCAGCACCGTATGGCGCGCCTATTCCATGGTGTCGTCGCCCTATGACGAGTTCCTCGAATTCTTTTCCATTGTGGTGCCAGGGGGGGAGTTCACCAGTGAGCTGAGTCGGCTGGGAGTCGGCGATACGCTGCTGGTCGAGCGTCAGGCCTTCGGTTACTTGACGCTGGATCGCTTTGTCGACGGCCGTGATCTCTGGCTGTTATCCACAGGCACCGGCCTGGCGCCGTTTCTGTCGATCCTGCAGGACTTCGAGGTCTGGGAGAAATTCGAACGAATCATTCTGGTCTATAGCGTGCGCGAAGCCCGGGAACTGGCGTACCAAGACCTCGTCAGCGGCTTGGCCCAGCGCGACTATTTAGCGGAGTTTGCGCACAAGCTGCAATTCATCACCACGGTCACGCGCGAGCAGCATCATGGCGCTCTGAGTGGGCGGATCACTGCGCTGATCGAAAATGGCGAGCTGGAGCGGGCGGCTGGCGTGGCGCTGACGGCCGAGCACTCAAGGGTCATGCTCTGCGGCAACCCGCAGATGATCGATGACACGCGCAAATTGCTCAAACAGCGCCACATGCACTTGAGCCTCAGTCGCCGGCCCGGGCAGGTGGCGGTGGAAAACTATTGGTAAAAAAACGGCGCCTCAAGGGGCACCGTTGGTTGTTTGACTAACGTGTTCAGGGCCGATTGTTCTGAGCCTTGAGCAGATCACGGATCTCTTCCAGCAGCTCTTCTTCCTTGGTCGGAACCGGCGGCAGCGTTGGCGCAACGGCCTCTTCGCGCTTCAGGCGGTTGATGGCTTTGACGCCCATGAAGATCGCGAAAGCGACGATGATGAAGTCAATCAGGCTCTGGATGAATTTGCCGTACGCCAGCACCACCGCGGGGACATCGCCGTTGGCTGCCTTGAGCGTGACGGCCAGGTCACTGAAGTCCACCCCTCCGATCAGCAGGCCAATGGGTGGCATCACCACGTCGCCGACGAACGATGAAACGATCTTGCCGAAGGCGGCGCCGATGATGATACCGACCGCCATGTCGACTACGTTACCTTTGACCGCGAAGGCCTTGAACTCACTAATCACGCCCATAGGTTATTCCTTGTTACAGATGAGGTTGGTGAGCGCAGTGTAAATCAGCACGATGCTTCTTGCTCGAAACAACTGTTTACAGCGCTTGCCGGCTACCGTGTTCGGTAGCCGCTCAATCCAGGGCGCCCCGCGCGCCCGTCCGGCATTTTCCTCTCGATCGCTCAGTCTCTACTCAGTGGAGGGCGAGTGCAGGAAAAAACATAGAAAGTAGGGGCTTTAGTATCCTCGCTTGATGCAAGGATAATCTGCGGTATAAGAGGCTTTATGTGAATGGTTTACCGGAAGTATGGATTCGTTACTTAAACGGACCCCTTGGTGTTCAATGTTGAAAATGCCAGTATATTGCCATTGGCTCGGTTATTCGTATTTGTAAAGTTTGCTTAACGGTTGGATTGTACAGTCATGTTCCAAATGATGAAGACCTGTACAGGTTCTGATTTTTGTTTCATTGAGCGAGACAACTATTGGGTCGGGTATTCTTTGAAAGTTGTACAGTTTTTCAAAGTTGGTAGTGCAGTAGATGTATTCAAAGCGCTGTACAAGTTGTTGCCAGGGGGCCGCTGGGTAACTTCGCCGCGCGTGACCGACGCCAGCTGAGCTATCATCGCGGTTTTTGCCGGGAGTTCAGATGGCCAAGGCCAAGCGCATGTACGGCTGCACCGAGTGCGGCTCAACCTTCCCCAAGTGGGCTGGCCAGTGCGGCGAGTGCGGGGCCTGGAACACCCTGACCGAAACCATGGTGGAAAGCGGTGGCGCGGCAGCCCCCAGCGGTCGCACCGGCTGGACCGGTCAACAGGCACAGATCAAGACCCTGGCCGAAGTCAGCGTCGAAGAAATCCCGCGTTTTTCCACAGCGTCGAGCGAGCTCGATCGGGTGTTGGGCGGTGGGCTGGTGGACGGTTCGGTGGTGCTGATCGGCGGTGATCCGGGCATTGGCAAATCGACCATTCTGCTGCAAACCCTGTGCAACCTCGCCAAAGTCATGCCGGCACTGTACGTCACCGGCGAAGAATCCCAGCAGCAAGTGGCCATGCGCGCGCGCCGCCTCGGCTTGCCTCAGGATCAACTGCGGGTGATGACCGAAACTTGCATCGAAACCATCATCGCCACCGCCCGGCAGGAAAAACCCAAGGTAATGGTGATCGACTCGATCCAGACGATCTTCACCGAGCAACTGCAATCGGCACCGGGGGGCGTGTCGCAGGTCAGGGAAAGCGCGGCGTTGCTGGTGCGCTATGCGAAGCAGAGCGGCACGGCCATTTTCCTGGTCGGCCACGTGACCAAGGAAGGCGCTTTGGCGGGGCCACGAGTGCTGGAGCACATGGTCGACACGGTGCTGTATTTCGAAGGCGAATCCGATGGGCGTTTGCGTTTGCTGCGGGCGGTGAAAAACCGTTTCGGCGCCGTCAACGAACTGGGCGTATTCGGTATGACCGACAAGGGGCTGAAAGAAGTCTCTAACCCTTCGGCGATTTTTCTCACCCGTGCCCAGGAAGAAGTGCCGGGCAGTGTGGTCATGGCGACGTGGGAAGGCACGCGGCCGATGCTGGTGGAAGTCCAGGCGTTGGTGGACGACAGTCACCTGGCCAATCCACGTCGGGTAACGCTGGGTCTGGATCAGAATCGGCTGGCGATGTTGCTGGCGGTGCTGCACCGTCACGGCGGCATTCCAACTCACGATCAGGATGTGTTTCTCAATGTGGTTGGCGGGGTGAAGGTGCTGGAAACGGCCTCCGATCTGGCGCTGATGGCGGCGGTCATGTCCAGTTTGCGCAACCGGCCACTGCCCCACGATCTGTTGGTGTTCGGCGAAGTCGGGCTGTCCGGCGAAGTACGCCCGGTGCCGAGCGGCCAGGAACGCTTGAAAGAAGCCGCCAAGCACGGTTTCAAACGCGCCATCGTGCCTAAGGGCAATGCGCCCAAGGAAGCGCCGCCGGGGTTGCAGATTATTGCCGTAACGCGTTTGGAGCAGGCGCTCGACGCCCTCTTCGAATAACCTTCCAGACAGCACACAAACCCTGTGGGAGTGAGCCTGCTCGCGATAGCGGACTATCACTCAACATTTATGTTGATGGGCATACCGCTATCGCGAGCAGGCTCACTCCCACAGGGTATGGGTATGGCCTTCAGATTTCGATCAAGGCGCCCAATTCGCGCTCCAGTTCCTCAGGATCGCCCAGGTTGAGCTCAACCAACCTCCGCAGGCGCTCGATGGATTCCAGGCTGATGTGTTTGCAGACAAACCCGAGCTGACCATGATCATCGTGGGTCAATTGCACATCCATCTTGATGGCGACGTCCTCGTTGAGATGAATATCGACCAGAAAATGCCAGTCACGATTTCCCAGCCACGGTTCGGGCTTTTCGATCAACAGTCCCTTCAATGACAGGTCGATCAACTTCACCGGCCAGATGAATTCCCCTTGGCTTAGCTCGGTTCGGGCATCGAACGCAATACGTTTGAAGCGGCGGCGATCGGCAGGGTGCTCGCTCATGGCGCAATCCTCGTAAATGTCCGGTGACTATAGACCCGCATTGTCCAAGGCTGCCAGCAAAGTGATGGCTCAACCCATGTCGGGGGGATGGTCTTTGCCGTCAGGAGAGCTAAACTCCGGATGGCTGTCTTTCTTGTCCACCCTGGCTGGAATCATAAAATGAAAAACAATAATAGCCTGCTACGCCATCTACCCTGGCTGCTGCTGGCAATCGTGGGGGCGTGCGCCCTGGGTGTAGTGGCATTGCGCCGAGGCGAGGCGATCAACGCCTTGTGGATTGTGGTCGCCGCCGTGGCCATCTATCTGGTTGCGTATCGTTACTACAGTTTGTTCATCGCTACCAATGTGATGCAACTCGACCCGCGACGGGCCACCCCCGCCGTGCTCAACAATGACGGTCTGGACTACGTTCCGACCAACAAACACATCCTCTTCGGCCACCACTTCGCGGCCATTGCTGGCGCGGGGCCGCTGGTCGGTCCGGTGCTGGCGGCGCAGATGGGCTACCTGCCCGGTACGCTGTGGCTGATTGCCGGCGTGGTGCTGGCGGGTGCCGTTCAGGACTTCATGGTCCTGTTCATGTCCACCCGCCGCAACGGCCGTTCCCTGGGCGACATGGTCCGTGAGGAAATGGGCCGCATCCCCGGGACCATCGCGCTGTTTGGCTGCTTCCTGATCATGATCATCATCCTCGCGGTGCTGGCCCTGATCGTTGTGAAAGCTTTGGCCGAAAGCCCTTGGGGCATTTTCACGGTGATGGCGACCATTCCGATCGCGATGTTCATGGGCATTTACATGCGCTACATCCGCCCGGGCCGCATCGGTGAAATTTCCATCGTCGGTGTGCTGTTGCTGCTGGGGTCAATCTGGCTCGGGGGGCAGATTGCTGCTGATCCGGTCTGGGCCAAGGCGTTCACTTTCACTGGCGTGCAGATTACGTGGATGCTGGTCGGTTACGGGTTCGTGGCCGCCTCGTTACCGGTCTGGCTGATTCTGGCGCCGCGTGACTACCTGTCGACCTTCCTCAAAATCGGCACCATCGTGGCCCTGGCGATCGGCATCCTGATCACCATGCCTGAGCTGAAAATGCCGGCGCTGACCCAGTTTATCGATGGCACCGGCCCGGTATGGAAGGGCGGTCTGTTCCCGTTCCTGTTCATCACCATCGCCTGTGGCGCGGTTTCCGGTTTCCACGCGCTGATCTCCTCCGGCACCACACCGAAGTTACTGGATAACGAGGTCAACGCCCGTTACATCGGTTACGGCGGCATGCTGATGGAATCCTTCGTCGCCATCATGGCCATGGTCGCCGCGTCGGTGATCGAACCAGGCGTGTACTTCGCCATGAACAGCCCGGCGGCGGTCGTCGGCAGTGACGTGGTGGCTGTGGCACAAACCGTCAGCAGCTGGGGCTTTGCGATTACCCCGGAAGCGCTGCAAGCGGTGGCCAGGGACATTGGTGAAACCACCATCCTGGCCCGTGCCGGCGGTGCGCCGACCCTGGCGGTCGGTATCGCGCAGATCCTGCACAGTGTCCTGCCGGGTGAAAACACCATGGCGTTCTGGTACCACTTCGCGATCCTGTTCGAAGCACTGTTCATCCTGACGGCTGTGGACGCCGGTACCCGTGCCGGGCGTTTCATGCTGCAGGATTTGCTCGGTTCCTTCGTGCCAGCGCTGAAACGCACCGAATCCTGGACCGCCAACCTGATCGCCACCGCCGGTTGCGTGGCGATGTGGGGTTGGTTGCTGTACCAGGGCGTGATCGATCCGCTGGGTGGTATCAACACCTTGTGGCCGCTGTTCGGTATCTCCAACCAGATGCTGGCCGGTATCGCGCTGATGCTCGGCACTGTCGTGCTGATCAAAATGAAACGCCAGCGCTATGTCTGGGTCACCATGCTGCCAGCGGTGTGGCTGCTGATCTGCACCACCACCGCCGGCTTCATCAAGCTGTTCGATGCCAACCCGGCGATCGGCTTCCTGTCGCTGGCCAAGAAGTACAGCGATGCCCTGGCCAACGGTCAGATCCTCGCCCCGGCCAAGGACATTACGCAGATGCAGCACGTGATCTTCAACGCCTACACCAACGCAACGCTGACGGCGCTGTTCCTGTTCGTGGTATTCAGTATCCTGTTCTATGCGCTCAAGGTCGGTATTTCCGCCTGGGGCAGCAAGGAACGTACGGATAAAGAAGCGCCATTCCAGGCTCTGCCGGATGCGTAATCGAGGATTGCAGCATGTTCAATGACCTGAGTCGCCTCGGTAAATACCTCGGTCAGGCCGCGCGCCTGATGGTCGGGATGCCCGACTACGACAATTACGTCGAGCATATGCAAACCAAACACCCGGACAAACCGGTGATGACCTATGAGATGTTCTTCCGGGAACGCCAAGAGGCTCGTTACGGTGGCAAGGGTGGGCCGAAGTGCTGTTGATCCAGTTGTCGGGTTAACAGCAATACCTGTGGGAGCTAGCCTGCTGGCGATGGCGGCTGAACATTCAACATCACTGTTGATTGACAGTCCGCCATCGCCAGCAGGCTAGCTCCCACATTTGTTTTGTGTTGATACTTCTATTCAGTGAGTCAGGAGATTCAGTTTGTCCTCTCCCATCCCGGTAACAATCCTCAGCGGCTTCCTCGGCGCCGGCAAGACCACGCTGTTGCGCCACCTGCTCAAAGCCGAGCACGGCCTGAAAATCGCCGTGATCGAGAACGAATTCAGTGACGCCGGTATCGACACCCAACTGTTGGGCGACGAGCCGGTGCAAGTGATGACGCTGTCCAACGGCTGCGTTTGCTGCACCATCCACACCGACCTGACCAAGGCCTTGTACCTGCTGCTCGAACGCCTGGACAGCGGCGAAATCGCCTTCGACCGTCTGGTGATCGAATGCACCGGCCTGGCCGACCCGGCACCGGTGGCCCAAACCTTTTTCATCGATGAAGAGCTGCGTGAGCGCTACATTCTCGACGGCATCATTACCCTGGTCGATGCGGCGCACGCTGACACTCACCTGACTCAAACCATCGCCCAGGCGCAGATTGGTTTCGCCGACCGCTTACTGGTGAGCAAGCGCGATCTGGTGGACGAGGCGACCTTTACCGCGCTGAGCGAGCGCCTGACCCGCATCAACCGTCGTGCACCGATCCGCGTGGTCGAGCACGGCAAGATCGATCTGGCCGAATTGCTCGACGTGCGCGGTTTCAATCTTAATGCTGACCTCGGCGGCGGCGTCAGCCTGCGCCCGGTGAGCAAAGCGCCGTCCATCGACCGCATTTCCAGCCTGGTGCTGCGCACCGACAAGCCGCTGGATATCGACAAGCTCAGCGAATTCATGAACGAACTGCTGGAGGACCATGGCAAGCAATTGCTGCGCTACAAAGGCGTATTGAACATCCTTGGCGAGCCACGGCGCATGGTGTTTCAGGGCGTGCTGAAGTTATACGGATTCGATTGGGACACCGAGTGGGCCGACGATGAAACGCGCGAAAGCGTGATCGTGTTCATCGCCGATGATTTGCCGGAAGAGAAGATTCGTGAAGGCTTTTCTCGCGTAGAAGGATAACTGCGGAGGTATTTGCTCGATGGTAAGTTTGTCCTGCCTTTTCTTGTTATATGAAAAGGCAGGTGCTGAGATGATTAAACGGTCAGGATGCTCGAGTCAACGTTGCGCTTGATGATTTTCAGTGTGAAGTTCATCTGGACTCCCGCGCCTGTATAGATAATAAATCCTTCACTTGTATTCTTTCGGCGCTTTAGCGAGTAGTTGTTAGCATGAATTGTTACGGATAGGGTGTTTGATTTGGGGTCGTCGAGAGAAGCCAGGTTGCCGTTATTGTCTACGAAATGAAACATGGCGGATTTCTTGGGACCTGCATTCGGACCATCCATCGCGGTGAGACAGTCATTTTCGTCAATGCCGACTAGTCTTCCAAAGAGCGGGCCAGGCGTAATAACAAACATGCGATAGACAAAACCTCCAATATTCAGGAAGTAGAACTGCAAGGGAGCGCGAGGCAGGTCTCTATTGGCGAATAAAGTATCTGAAACGAATGTATGAGTGGGGGAGAAGTCGAAGAAGCCCGTGACAGGGATCGTGACTTCGCGGCCGTGTGTCAGGCGAGGGAAATGCAGGTGGCCGTGATCACTGGTCAGTTCTGCAATAAAGGATTGTTCAGCGGTCATAGTTTTATCTTCCTTGATAATAAATTGAGGTTAAGGTGTTTTTATTCAATCGGCTGGGCGCAGCCTTCTTGTATCCATAAGTCCAGAACTTGAAGGTTTCGATGCAGTGCAATGATTATGAAGTCATGTTGTATGTTTGTGTTGATTGCATGGTCTCAGTAAAGGTCGAACCAGAGATTAAATTATTTTTTTCTGGTTGTGCTCGTTCCTTTGTTTCAGGAAGTTGGAGGTGTCAATGAGGTTTTTTATGTGGGAGGTCTAAAGCAATAGTTGGCAGTTAAAGCGTGAGGTTGTGGGGTAGCATCAGGTTTAAATAGTTTCAAGTTAAAAAACCGGCAAAAGAGCCGGCTATCGGGGCGGTCATAAAATGTTGTACGCAAGCGGTTATAAAACCCGATTATGGGTTCAGCAACTTCACTTCTAAATGCTCCAGAAGTCGGGTCATCAAGCCTTCGGCAACTTTGGCATCTCCGCACTCCACCGCCTCGACGATCACCGCATGTTCTTGCCACAAGCAGTCACTACGCGCTTGATCTTCGTAGTAGGCGATGGCCAATGAGGTCAGCGGCACGAGGCTGCCGAGAAATTGTGCCAACGGCACGTTGCCTGCGAGTTGCGCCAGTTGCAGGTGGAACTCGCCCGACAGACGAATAGCCGGCCCGCGTTGGTTTTGCTCGATATAGCGGCGTTCGCGCTCTATCAATTCGCGTAATTGCGGCAGGTGCCGGGAAGCTGGTTGCTGGCAGGCCAGTCGCACCAGAGTGGTTTCGGTGAGCCGGCGGGCATGGAGAATTTGACGGGTATGTTCGGCATCGGGGGTCGCGACTTGCGGGCGATGATTGGGCCGCAGAATGATGACCTGCTGATGCGACAATCGCGTCAGTACTTGGCGGATGATACTGCGGCTGACACCGAATGCCTGGCCAAGGCTTTCTTCGGTAAAACGGCTGCCCGGGGCAATGCGTTGTTCGAGAATGGCATCGAAAATCTGCGGGTAGATGTCGTCGACGCTATGCTTCTTATCGCTCTGACGGCGCAAGGGCAGAGCAGTGGAAATCGAGAAAACGGGAATCTTCAAGGCGTAGGAATTCATGGCCTGTCTCCAGTCCGGTTGCCGATAGGTTTTTTTCCAGTACTGCTATTTGCCCAGATTGTCGTCCGGAATATTCAGTTCGATGCCCATCCGCTGGCCTTCCCGAAGGATGTGCCGACGCATCTCGGCGCTGGCCTGGGCACTGTTTTTGCTGCGAATAGCGCGCACCACGGCTTCGTTCTCTTCAAGGCGCTCCGCCAAATGCTCTGGGGAGTTGCGCAGCACGTCGGCGCTTTGCTTGAGGGCGTTGCTGGTCTGTTGCACCACACTCTGGAAGATCGGATTCGAGGTCAGGGTGAACAGTTCTTCGTGGAACGCGATGTAGGCGTTCACCCCGGCTTCGCTGTCGTTGGCTTCCAGCGCTTCGCGCATGTCCATCAGGGTCAGGCGCAATTGCCCGACTTCCTTGCTGCTGATTGACTGCGCCACCAGGCCGACAATGAACGGCTCGAGGGTGTAGCGCAGTTGCAGCACATCTTCCAGGCTCGCTCCGGCGACTGCGCTGTCGTGGCTTTGGCTGTCGCTGAGATTGGCTTCCAGCACCACCACGCCTTTACCCGGCATGGAACGCACCAACCCAAGGGTTTCCAGGACGATGACGGCTTCACGCAGGCTAGGGCGGCTGATGCCCAGTTGTTCGGCCAGCTCACGCTGCCCCGGCAGCATCTCGCCGGAGCGCCACTGACCCCGGGCCAAGGCGGCCCGAAGTTTTTCTACTACTGAATTCACAACGGTCGACGAGGTGATCACTGTTCGCTCCATGAGCATCCAAAACGATTGATGACCGTGCCTGCCCGTAGGCAGGCACGGCGATTATTCAGAATTCCTGCTGATGCGCAGGGCCGACGGGCTTTCTCGGCTGGAAGGTATAACCCACCTGGCCGGAAAGTACTTTGTTCGCCCGTTGGATATCGATGTCCTTTTCCCAGCGCGCAATGGCCACGGTGGCGACGCAGTTGCCGATCAGGTTGGTCAGCGCCCGGCCGATGCCCATGAACCAGTCCACTGCCAACACCAGCACCAGTCCGACCACCGGAATCGCCGGGATCGCCGTCAGTGTCGCCGCGAGAATCACCAGCGCCGAGCCGGGAATCCCGTGGGCACCTTTGGAGGTGATCAACGACACCAGCAGAATCGTCAGCAGGTCGCTCATCGCCAGTGGCGTGCCGGTGGCATTGGCGATGAACACGATGGCGAGGGTCAGGTAGATCGAGAAACCGTCCAGGTTGAACGAGTAACCGGTAGGAATGACCAGCCCGACCGTCGAACTGCCGATGCCCAGATGCTCAAGCTTGCGCATGATTTGTGGCAGCACGGCGTCGGAAGAAGCGGTGCCCATGACGATCAGCAGTTCTTCGCGCAGGTACTTGAGCAACGGCCACATCTTCAGGCCTGAAAGGCGCATCACCAGGCCGAGGATCAGCGCCACGAACGCTACGCAGGTTATGTAGAAAAGACCGACCAGGCTGCCCAGGTGCTGCAGCGAGTCCAGGCCATATTTGCTGGTGGTGAACGCGATGGCGCCGAACACGCCGATCGGCGCCAGACGCACGATCATGCCCATGATGCGGAAGATCACATGGCTCAGCTCATTGATCAGCCGGGAAATACCCGACGCAGCTTCGCCGACCAGGTTCAGCGCACTGCCGAACAGCACTGAAAACAGCAGGACCTGCAGAATGTTGTTCTCCGCGAAGGCGCCGATGACCGAGGTCGGGATCAGATTCATCAGGAACTGGGAGGTGGTTTGCATGTGCTGACCGCGCTGGGCGATATCGCCCATGTCGGCAGCGGAAAGCTGATCCAGATGGATGTTCGCGCCGCTGCCGATACCGGTGGTGAAGGCGAACACCAGACCAATCACCAGGGCGATGGTGGTCAGGATTTCGAAGTAGATCACCGATTTCAGGCCGATGCGTCCGACCTTCTTCAAGTCGCCGGCACCGCTGATGCCGCTGACCACCACACAGAACACGATCAGACCGATGAGCATCTTGATCAGTTTGATGAAGCCATCGCCGAGCGGTTTGAGTTGGGCGGAGTATTCAGGAAGGGTCAGCCCACAGACGATGCCGAGCACCAGTCCGAGAACCACTTGGAGGAAGATTGAACGCGAGCACCATCTGAGCATGGGAGGAATCCTGGTCGGTGTCCTGGCTGCCGTGCGCTTCGCGCATCAGATTCAGGACTTAATTATTGTGGTCTTACCGGTATGTCCAGTGCAGGCGCAGTCTAGGCGCTGTTTTTGGGTGATCGCAAGCAAATTTTGAAAGATTGGCATGACCGGTCTTACCAGTTGTGCGCAATGCCCCGACCTTGAGCCTTTTCGCGGTTGAAAAAAATTGCGGACGAAAAAAAACCGGCCATCACTGGCCGGTTTTTTCATTGCTGCGGTTTAGCGGGCTGATTAAGCGCCGTACACCGGCAGCTTCTTGCAGATGGCCTTGACCTTCTCACGAACGGCGTCGATCACCGCTTCGTTGTTCAGGTCCGCCAGGATGTCGCAGATCCAGCCGGCCAGTTCTTTGCACTCTGCTTCCTTGAAGCCACGAGTGGTCACAGCCGGAGTACCGAAGCGCAGGCCGGAGGTGACGAACGGGGAGCGTGGATCGTTTGGCACGGAGTTCTTGTTCACGGTGATGAACGCTTTGCCCAGAGCGGCGTCGGCGTCTTTACCGGAGATTTCCTGCTTGATCAGCGACAGCAGGAACAGGTGGTTCTGAGTACCGCCCGACACCACGTCGTAACCGCGCTCGATGAACACGCCGGCCATGGCCTGGGCGTTTTTCACCACTTGTTGCTGGTAGGTCTTGAACTCAGGCTGCAGTGCTTCCTTGAAGCAGATCGCTTTGGCGGCGATCACGTGCTCCAGCGGGCCACCCTGGGCGCCCGGGAATACGGCGGAGTTCAGCTTCTTCTCGATGTCGGCGTTAGCGCGAGCCAGGATCAGGCCGCCACGTGGACCGCGCAGGGTCTTGTGCGTGGTGGTGGTCACGACGTCAGCGAAAGGCACCGGGTTCGGGTAGACGCCAGCGGCGACCAGACCGGCCACGTGGGCCATGTCGACGAACAGGTAGGCGCCAACCTTGTCAGCGATTTCGCGGAAGCGCGGGAAGTCCAGGATCTGCGAGTAGGCAGAGAAACCGGCCACGATCATTTTCGGCTTGTGCTCAACCGCCAGGCGCTCGACTTCGTCGTAGTCGATCAGGCCGTTGCCGTCGATACCGTACTGGACGGCGTTGTACAGCTTGCCGGAGGAGGAAACGCTGGCGCCGTGGGTCAAGTGACCGCCGTGCGCCAGGCTCATGCCCAGAATGGTGTCGCCCGCCTGCAGCAGAGCCAGGTAAACGGCGCTGTTGGCTTGCGAACCAGCGTGTGGCTGAACGTTGGCGTAATCGGCGCCGAACAGTTCTTTTGCACGGTCGATGGCCAGCTGCTCGACCACGTCGACGAACTCGCAACCACCGTAGTAACGCTTGCCCGGGTAGCCTTCGGCGTACTTGTTGGTCAGTACCGAGCCTTGAGCTTCCATCACCGCTGGGCTGGTGTAGTTTTCCGAAGCGATCAGCTCAATGTGCTCTTCCTGGCGCTGAGCTTCTTGCTCCATGGCGGCAAAGAGATCGGCGTCGTACTTGGCAATAGTCAAATCACGGCTGAACATGGCGGTCCTCAGGGATCGGGGCAGAAAAGGGGGGCATTCTAACCCAACCGCTTTTAGAAGGCATATGAAAGGACATCATGTCGCGGACAAGTGGGCTTCATGACGGGATCAGCGGTGATCATGCTGGCCCAAATCGCCAGCAGGCTGGCTCCCACAGTAGATTCTCAGTGGCCCCAAATCTTGTGTACACCCAAAAAACCTGTGGGAGCCAGCCTGCTGGCGATGGCCTTCCTACAAAATCTCAGTCGAGCATGAAGAGCGCATCATTGCTGAACTGCGCTTCAAACCGGTTCGCCGGCATCGGCCGGCCGAACAGATACCCCTGAACCTCGTCGCAACCATGCTCACGCAGGAAGTCGAGTTGCTCGTGGGTTTCCACGCCCTCGGCGATCACCGCCAGATTGAGGCTGTGGGCCATGGCGATGATCGCGCGGGCAATTTGCGCATCCTGCTCGCCCGACGGCAGGCCGTCGACGAAGGTGCGGTCGATTTTCAGCACGTCGATGGGGAACTGCTTGAGGTAGTTGAGCGATGAGTAACCGGTGCCGAAGTCGTCAACCGCAATGCTCAGGCCGAGATTTTTCAGCCCGGCAAGAATCTGCATCGCTTCGCTGACTTCGCGCATCAGGATACTTTCGGTCAGTTCCAGCTCCAGGCACGCCGGCGGCAGGCCAGTTTCCTTGAGGATATTGGCAATTCGCGTCCCGAGTTGGCCGTCGGAGAACTGCCGGGCGGAAATGTTCACCGATACCTTCGGCACCCGGACCTTGGCCTGATGCCAGGTCTTGAGCTGACGGCAGGCCTCGCTGATCACCCAATCGCCGACATCCACCACCAGGCCGAGTTCTTCGAGTACCGGAATGAAGTCTCCCGGCGGCACCAGACCGCGTCGCGGATGGCGCCAGCGCAGCAAGGCTTCGGCGCCGGTCAGGCGTTTGCCATCGCCGCTGAACTGCGGTTGGTAATACAGCACAAACTCGTCTTGCTCCAAGGCATGACGCAAGTCGCTTTCCAGCTCCAGGCGCTCCAGGGCGCTGGCGTTCATGTCGGCCTGATAGAACTGGAAGTTGTTCTTGCCACGCTCCTTGGCGTGATACATCGCGGTGTCGGCGTTTTTCATCAGCTGGCTGAGTTCGTTACCGTCCTGAGGGCTCAGGGCGATGCCGATACTGGCGGTGACGAAGAACTCGCGGCCTTCAAGCACGAACGGTTTCACCAGGCTGGCGAGAATCTGTTCGGCCACATGAATCGCCCGGTTCAAGGCAATTTCACGGTTGGCCCGCGGTTGCAGCAGCAAGGTGAATTCATCGCCGCCCATGCGCGCCACGGTGTCGTCATCGTCGACACAGCCGAGCAGGCGCGTGGCCATTTCCTTGAGCATGCGATCGCCGGCGGCGTGGCCGAGGGAGTCGTTGATCGGTTTGAAGCGGTCCAGGTCAAGGAACATCAACACCACCCAGGACTTCTGCCGTTCGGCCGATTGCAGCGCCGAGTGCAGGCGATCCTGGAACAGCGTGCGGTTGGGCAAGTGGGTCAGGGCGTCGTAATAGGCGAGGCGGTGAATCCGCTGCTCACTGGCCTTGCGTTCGCTGATATCGCTGAAGAAGCACACGTAGCTGGCCAGATCGCCTTCGTCATCCAGCACCGCGGTGATCCCGACCCAGGCCGGGTAATGCTCGCCGTTGCGTCGTTTGAGCCAGACTTCGCCTTCCCACGTGCTGTGCTGATGCAATTGCTTGAGCACATAACGCAGATGCGCTTCCTGCTGTTCGTCGACGGTCAGCATGTTCGGCAACTGGTCAAGCACCTGCTCCACCGCATAACCGCTGACACGGCTGAAGGCTTCGTTAGCCTGGACGATGTAGCCGGCCGGGTCGGTGATCAGGATCGCCGAGGTCGAGTGCTCAAAGACTGTCGCCGCCATGCGCAGGTCTTTTTCGGCCCGACGTTGCTGGCTGATGTCGCGACCGACGCCCAGCACGCCTTCGAATGCACCGTGTTCGTCCCAGACCAGCACCAGCCGCAGTTCGATCGGAATCTTGCGCCCGTCGGCCCGCAGGCAGTCGAACAAAAACAGTTGGGTCTGCACCTGGCTGCGCAACAACGCCAGTTGCTCGGGTTTGTTCAGCGCTTTACTGACCCGGTCCATCAGGCTGTAAATGCCGGTCAGTTGTTGCGGGTTGGCGATGGTCGATTGCCAGCCGTTCTGGAAAATCCAGTCGGCGTCGTAGCCCAGCACGGCTTGCACCGACGGGCTGACGTAGTTGAGCGCCATCTTGCTGTCGGTCGAGAAAATCACGTCGCTGATGCTTTCGGCAAGCATCCGGTAGCGCTGCTCGCTGTCGCGCAGGGACTCACTGGCTTCAATCTGATCAGTGATGTCCTTGGCCACGCCGATGATCCGCGTAACCTGATCGTGCTTGTCCCGCGCCAGTGCCTGTTCGCGGATGTCGAAGCGCCGCCATTTACCGTCCCGGTGGCGGAAGCGCAGCTGGCATTGCATCAATTGTCTGTAACCGGTCTGCCGCTGGGTCTGGCGCGAGCGGTGGTAGAAGTCGGCATCTTCGGGGTTCAGCAGGATCTCCCAGAAATACTCGCCCATCTGGTGCAGTTCGGTACGGTTGTATCCGAGCGTCTGACCCAAGTGGTGGTTGCTGAAAATCATTCGCTGGCTGACCACGTCCTGCACGTACAGATGATCCGGCACGGTGCGTACCACGTCGGACCAGAATCCTTCACGCTCCAGCAGCGACAGTTCGACGAGCTTGCGGCTGGTGATGTCGGTAATGCTCAGGATCACCGCTTTGTAGTCGTCCTGGTCTTCAGGCAGGCGCAGGACCAGCCACAAATGCTGGTCACGGCCATTGGCGTCTTGCAGTTTGATTTCCAGTTCAAGCTGTTTCTGCCGGTTGAGCACCGCGTCGAGCACTTGATTGCCGATGGCGGCGCCGTCCTGCGGGTTACCGTCGATCAGCAGTTTCCAGGCGTGATCGCAGGTGTTGACGTTGAGCAGTTGCAGGGCGACCAGGTTGACTTCGGTGATGCGCAGTTCCTGCAGCAGGTGCTCGCGCTGTTGCGGTGTTTCGAGCCAGGCTTTCAGTTGTTCGCTGCTGTGCAGCTGAGCTTTGTCGAAAAAGCTTTTGAGCCCGGACACGTCGAGTACACACAAGGCGACGCCGGTGCCTTCGAAAATATCCTGGTAGCGTCGGCGGCCTTCGTGCACCTGGCGCTGGCGGCGGCGCATGTTCAGTAGAGCGATGAACGGCAGGAGCGAGAACGCCAGGCCCAGAAGGCATTTGCCGATGAACGCCGGCAGCAGGTGTTCGATCACCCGTTGCCGGTCGAACAACCCGCGCAGTTGCCAGTCGCTGCTGCTCAGGGGCACGGTCAGCACGCTGTTGGTCAGCTCATCCGGTGTTATGACCGTCGGTGTGGCCGAGGGCTGCCCATCGTCGCGGCTGATGATCTGGTGGTTGATGCGGTTTTCCACCAGCCATAGCGGGCGAATACCGGTTTCGTTTTGTTTGGTCAGCGCTGAGAAAAATGTCGGCGTCAGGCGCAGAACCCAATAGCCGCGCGTGCTGCCGCTGGCTTGACGCAGCAGCAGATGCACCACCGAACCGTCATTGGCGTTGCTGAAATAATGGGCCTGGGCGTGACTGCGCCGGACCAGTTCGCTCAGGTAGTCGGCATCGTCGCTGGTGTCGGCACTGTCGGTGAGGACTTTCCCGGAAGGGCTGAGCAACGCGAGGCTGCGCAGCTCGGGCAAGGATCTTTGCAGTTTGCGCAGCAGCGCCTGCTGTTCGTCGGCGCTTTGCGGCTGTTCGACGATCGGCAGCAGGTTGAGGGCGATCTGGGCGTTGAGCGCCATGTTCAGGCTGATTTGCGAGGCCAGATCGGCGGTGTAGTCGATGGTGTACTGACGCTGGTGTTGTTGGGTGTCGCGCAACTGATCCAGCAACTGCCAGAACAATAGCGTGAGCAACATCAGGGCGAGCGCCGCCAGCGCGCCCTTCAAGGACCCACGCAAGGGTGAGCCGGTCGCAGGATTGAGTGCGCTCACGGAAGAAGGTGGGGTGACATTAGACAAACTGTAATCCTGCGGTTTGGCTGGACTGGCGCGACGTGCACTATAAGCCGGACGCCCGGAGGGCGGCTAGCATGCCCTGAGTTGTGGCAAAGTGCCAGTCCCGCTCGGCTGGACTGCCTTCCGTCAATCAGGTAGCTTTGCCGGTTACGCGGGAGCGTTCCAGCTCCTAGAATCAGGTTTTTTCAGCGCGCAGCATTGATCGCTATCAATCGTCGACGCGCACAACCTGGACGGGCATCGCCCGCGCCCCAATCATTCATCGTTCACTGACCCTAGGTTCTCCATGGCTCAATACGTATTCACCATGCATCGGCTGGGTAAAGTTGTTCCGCCGAAGCGGGAAATCCTGAAAAACATTTCGCTGTCGTTCTTCCCGGGCGCCAAGATTGGCGTACTCGGCCTTAACGGTTCGGGTAAGTCCACGCTGTTGAAAATCATGGCGGGCGTCGACACCGAGTTCGAAGGCGAAGCCCGTCCGATGCCGGAACTGAACATCGGCTACCTGCCGCAAGAACCGATCCTGGACCCGACCAAGACCGTGCGTGAAGTGGTTGAGGAAGCGGTCAGCGTGATCAAGAACGCCCAGGCTCGCCTGGACGAGGTCTACGCCGCCTACGCTGATGAAGATGCCGACTTCGACAAACTGGCCGCTGAACAAGCCAAGCTCGAAGCCATCCTGCAAGCCAGCGACGGTCACAACCTGGATCGCCAACTGGAAGTCGCCGCCGATGCGCTGCGTCTGCCGGCCTGGGATGCCAAGATCGAATTCCTGTCCGGTGGCGAGAAGCGTCGTGTGGCCCTGTGCCGCCTGCTGCTGTCCGCTCCCGACATGCTGCTGCTCGACGAACCGACCAACCACCTGGACGCCGATTCCGTCGCCTGGCTGGAGCATTTCCTGCACGATTTCCCGGGCACCGTGGTCGCGATCACGCACGACCGTTACTTCCTGGACAACGTTGCCGGCTGGATCCTCGAGCTCGACCGCGGCGCCGGTATCCCGTACGAGGGCAACTATTCGGGTTGGCTCGAAGCCAAGTCCGATCGTCTGGCGGCCGAATCCAAGCAGCAGTCGGCCCACGAAAAAGCCATGAAGGAAGAACTGGAGTGGGTGCGCAAAGGCGCCAAGGCCCGCCAGTCCAAATCCAAGGCTCGTCTGCAACGCTTCGAAGAAATGCAATCGCAGGAATTCCAGAAGCGCAGCGAAACCAACGAGATCTACATCCCGGCCGGTCCACGCCTGGGCGATAAGGTCATCGAATTCAAGAACGTTACCAAGGGCTATGGCGATCGCGTGCTGATCGACAACCTGTCGTTCTCCATGCCTAAAGGCGCCATCGTTGGCGTGATCGGCGGTAACGGCGCGGGTAAATCGACCCTGTTCCGCATGCTGATGGGCAAGGAAACGCCGGATTCGGGCAGCATCGAAGTCGGCGAAACCGTGCAACTGGCGTGCGTCGATCAGAGCCGCGAAGACCTGGACGGCAGCAAGACTGTGTTCCAGCAGATCTCCGACGGTTCGGATCAGATCCGCATCGGCAACTACGAGATCCCGTCGCGCACCTACGTCGGTCGTTTCAACTTCAAGGGCGGCGATCAGCAGAAGTTCGTCAAGGACCTGTCCGGTGGTGAGCGTGGTCGCTTGCACCTGGCGCTGACCCTGAAAGAGGGCGGCAACGTCCTGCTGCTCGACGAACCGTCCAACGACCTCGACGTTGAAACCCTGCGTTCCCTGGAAGAAGCCCTGCTGGACTTCCCGGGCGCTGCCATTGTGATCTCTCACGATCGGTGGTTCCTTGACCGCGTTGCGACTCACATCCTGGCGTACGAAGACGACTCGCAAGCGGTGTTCTTCGAAGGCAACTACACCGAGTACGAAGCCGATCGCAAGAAACGCCTCGGCGAAGCGGCTTCCCAGCCGCACCGTGTACGGCACAAGAAACTCGCCTGATTTCAGGTGGGTTGCATGAAAAAGCGGAGCCTTCGGGGCTCCGTTTTTTTTGGCTTTCAGATAGACCGCAGTGCGGCTATCGCGAGCAGGCTCGCTCCCACATGGGATTTATCCAATGGAGATCTACTGTGGGAGCGAGCCTGCTCGCGATGGCGATTTCCAAATCAGTGCAAACCTGAATCTGATAATCCCTAATCGGGTGCAATAAAGAGCTTTTCAGGGGTTTATTTACATCAGGTGCACCATTTAATTTCATAAATGCGACATTTTGTTCTGTCGTGGTGCGCATTCAGTTTGCTAAAGTCCGGCCCAATCTCTTCCAACGACAATAAATTTGCCGAGACTTTTCCATGATCGAATCCGTTGAATCCTTCCTCGCCCGCCTGAAAAAACGCGACCCTGACCAGCCTGAATTCCACCAGGCAGTGGAAGAGGTCCTGCGTAGCCTGTGGCCCTTTCTGGAAGCCAATCCACGCTATCTGACGTCGGGCATCCTGGAGCGGATGTGCGAGCCGGAGCGGGCGATCGTTTTCAGGGTTTCCTGGGTCGACGATCACGGCAAAGTGCAGGTCAATCGCGGATTCCGCATCCAGATGAACAGCGCTATTGGTCCGTACAAGGGCGGGTTGCGTTTCCATCCTTCGGTGAACCTTGGCGTGTTGAAGTTCCTGGCCTTCGAACAGACCTTCAAAAACTCGCTGACGTCGCTGCCGATGGGCGGTGGCAAGGGTGGTTCGGACTTCGACCCGAAAGGCAAAAGCGATGCTGAAGTCATGCGGTTTTGCCAGGCCTTCATGAGCGAGTTGTACCGTCACATCGGCGCAGACGTTGACGTTCCGGCCGGTGATATCGGCGTCGGTGCGCGCGAGATCGGTTTCCTGTTCGGCCAATACAAGCGCCTGAGCAACCAGTTCACCAGCGTGTTGACCGGCAAGGGTCCGAGCTATGGCGGCAGCCTGATTCGCCCGGAAGCCACCGGTTTCGGTTGTGTGTACTTTGCTGAAGAAATGCTCAAGCGCAGCGGTGAAACCGTCGAAGGCAAGCGTGTGGCCATCTCCGGTTCCGGCAACGTTGCGCAATACGCCGCGCGCAAGGTCATGGACCTGGGCGGCAAAGTGATTTCGTTGTCCGACTCCGAAGGCACGCTGTACTGCGAAAGCGGTTTGACCGAAGAGCAGTGGCTGGCGGTGCTGGAGCTGAAAAACGTCCAGCGCGGGCGCATCAGTGAACTGGCCGGCCGTTTTGGCCTGGAGTTCAAGGCCGGCCAGCACCCATGGGCGCTGAGCTGCGACATCGCGCTGCCCTGCGCGACACAAAACGAACTGGATGCCGAGGCGGCCCGCACGTTGTTGCGCAACGGCTGCCTCTGCGTGGCGGAAGGTGCGAACATGCCGACCACCCTTGAAGCGGTGGACCTGTTTATCGAGGCGGGGATTCTGTTCGCGCCGGGCAAGGCTTCCAATGCCGGTGGTGTCGCGGTGAGCGGGCTGGAGATGTCGCAGAACGCCATGCGCCTGCTGTGGACCGGTGGTGAAGTGGACAGCAAACTCCACGCGATCATGCAGTCGATCCATCACGCTTGCGTGCATTACGGCGAAGAGAATGGCCGGATCAACTACGTCAAAGGCGCGAACATCGCCGGCTTCGTCAAAGTTGCCGACGCGATGCTCGCCCAAGGCGTGGTTTAAGCCGGCTCGATACGGATGATCTCGATCAACTGATCACCCGCCGGACGTTGCCACAGCACCTCGTCACCGAGTTGCGCCCCGAGCAGCGCCCGGCCCAGCGGTGAACCCCAATTGATCAGGCCCGCCGACGCGTCGGCCTGATCTTCACCGACCAGTTGCACGGTTTGCTCGGTGTCGTGTTCGTCGGCGAAGGTCACACGGCTGCCGATCTGCACTTTTTGCGTCGAGTTGGCGGCGGTCACGACCTGGGCGCTTTGCAGGCGCTGCTTGAAATACCGCAAATCCCGTTCAAGGTCCGCCAGGCGCTGCTTGTCGGCGTGCTCGCCTTTGGCCGATTGCTCGCTGTGCAGGTGTTGCAGTTCGGCGACTTTCACCTGCAACTGGGCCAGCCCCGTGGGCGTGACGTAATTGGGCTGCGCACTGACCTGTCGTTCGACGGGCTGATCGGCTTGCGCGGCGGCGTTATCTTCATTGACGAAGGCACGACTCATGGTTTTCTCCCGTTATAGGGTTTGGGCCATGGTCGCAGGCTTTTAGTTTCGACAGATATCTGTCAGCGACTTATTGCGAGCGAAAAGCACGAGCGGCGTCCTGGTCCTTCTGTTGCTGCCAGGCTTTGTCTCGGTCGTCCCAATGGTGGCTGCGATAATCCTCGCGGTCCTCGCTTTCGCGCATCGCCTGACACTGACGGAAGCCATCGCTCCAGCCCTCGGCGTACTGCTTGTCCTTGAGGTAACGCGGAACGTTTTTACGAAACTCTCCGGTGATTGCCCCCGCCGCTTGCCGGCCACTGCTGCAACCGTCATCGAAGCCATCGGCGAATGCCGGTGGATAACCCTTGGCGATCAAATCTTCGTGGGTCGTCTGGCAACCCGCGATCAACATCAGCAAACCCACCACACCCACGCAACGCCACATCTCAGACTCCCAGACCGTCAACGGCCTATATGAGAAGTCTAGGAGTGGATTCGTGAGGCGTTTGTGAAAGGCCTGTGATTAATCTGTTGGCGTTTTGGCCAGGCGCGCGTGTTCAGACAATTCCTGTTCGATGAACGCAGCGATCATGGCGCGGTAAACCTGCTCCGTTACCGCTGGGCTGGCGCCTGCGCCCTCAGCCAGTGCGCGAACTTTGGCGATGACCTGCTCGACCCGCGCCGGGGCTTTCACCGCGTCGGTGTCCTTCTTGAAACGAGCCGCCTGCGCCACGTAAGCGCCGCGCTCGGCCAGCAGGGTGACCATCTGACGGTCCAGTCGATCAATATTTTGGCGAACGTCTTCGAGGGAGTTGCAGGTAACGACCATGTTGTTCGAGCTCCATTTTTCTACGGGGGACGGATTAATAGTGATACCACTTCACCTCAAGCATCACTTCGTTCTCGGGCGAAGCCAGGTGGCTGAATTCGCGCTGGGCACTCAGGCGTAAACCCAGGTTGCGCGACAATTCCCACTGCTGATTCAGACTCACGCTACGGCGCACTTCGCCGTTGGTGAAAAAGTCCCCCTTGGCTTCCAGGCTGAAGTTGCCCAGCGGGTTTTTCCATAGCACGCCGCTGTTGAAACCCGCCGCAGGGGCGATGAAGCCGGCAAAGTCGTTGTTGTGTTCAACGCGCACGGTGCCCAAAGCGAAGCCGAGCATGTCGTCGCCCAGTTGCCAGGTCCCGCCGCCACCGCCATTGACGTGGCTGACCAGGGTTTCGTCGTCATGCTTGCCCGGCACGCGCTCCAGGCCGCCAGTGACTTGCCACGAGAGCGGCTGCAGCAATTCATTGCGCGGGGTCAGGGAGCGAATGGTCGCCAGGTCAAATTGCTGTAACTGCCAGTGATTGCCCTCGTACTGGCGCAGTTTCATTTGCAGGATTTCGATCTGCGCGCCAAGGGGGAAACTCTCGGCGTTGTCGTTGAGGTCGTGATACGCCATGCGCAAGCCGTACTCGCCAAACGCCTTGTCGCCTCGAGTGCCGATACCGGCCTGCCAGGTGCGCGATTCATGGCCATTCTCAGGCAGGCCAGGTTGCGGGATGTCCAGTTCCGGTGCCGGGTTCTGGTTGATCGCCCGCAGCAATTCGAAACTGCGCTGCGCCCGTTGTGGGTCGCGTTCCTGGCCGTTGGCGCGGTAGCGCTCCAGGCGATAGGCGGCGTCGATGATCAATGCCTGACGATCCTTGGGCTGAGCCTTGAACGCCGGTTCTTGCAACTGCTTCTGGTCGGCGCTGACTTTCAGCACCCATTCCTGTTCTTCAGTGGTCAACGGTTCGGCGCGGCTCAGCAGTTCACGTTCGCGAGACGGTCGATACTGTATGGACTCCACTAGCCCGGCCTCTTTCACCGCTTTCACGGTGTCGGTAGGAATCGCGGTCAGCGGGAACAGTTCAGTCAATCGCAGGCTCGGACGGGCCACTTGCAGCAGTTCGAGCAGGCGATACGAGCAGTTTTCATCGAAGAAAAAATAATCGAACTGAATCTGCTTGAGCTCCCAGACGTGCTCGACCATGCGCTCGGTTTCTGTCTGGGTCAGATTGAGGCGGTATTCCCACAGATCGCGATTCTCCAGGCTGCGGTATTCCGAGAGTTTTTCCTGATAGGGCACCAGGGCAAACAGACCCGGATAGCCGCCCATCAAGCCTTTCCACGCATACAGGATGCTGTTGTCCGAGCCTTCGATGTACGCGCCGAAGTTGATGGCATAACTGAGCAGGGCGGTTTGATCGCTCTGCACATTGGCCTGGTCGATGCGCAGCAATGTATGACCGAACATCGATGACGGGCTGTTCAGATACGCTGCCGGGAAAATCATCACCGCACTGTGGGGCGAGACATCCTTGAACCATTGCTTGAATTCGGTGCAGGGAAGCGTCGGCAGATCGGTCAGGTTGAGCTGTGCCTTGAGCCAGCGGGTGCGGGCCGGGTAGACGCATTGCGCATGTTTTTCGCCCGCACTGGCCGGGGCGTACAGCGCTTGCACGGTCACCGCCAGCTCGCGGTCAGGATGTTCATTGCCGTCGGCGGCGAGGAAGAATTTCTTGTCGCTGACATAGCTGCGCCAGCCGCCGAGTTTGGCGGCTTCGTAATGACCCAGGGAAATCCAGAAGGGGTCATTGGCCAGTTGCTGCAAACGTTGATTGTCGATTTTGGGCGTGGCAGACAGCGGGGCGCAGACACAGAGCGCCAGCCAGGCAAGGCGTTTGAGCATAGTGGGCAACTTAAGTCGGAAGAAACAAAGACCCGAAGGGGCAGGCCAAAAGGGCCAGGTTCAAAAAATAAAGCCCGCTCCCCGAAAGGAGCGGGCGAGTCGAGCTTAAGCTTGAGTGGCGTACTTGGCCAGACGCGGATCGCTCTTCAGAACGGCCAGGGTATTGGTATGCACATCGTCAGCGGTCACGTCAGCCTTGCTGAAGATCTGCTGGAAGTGCTCATGAGTAACGGCGGCGAAATGCGCACGGTCTTCCGGCGCCACGCCCAGTACCACAGCGTAAGTGGTCAGCGCTTCGCCCTGACCTTTAGCCATGTCTTCGGACAGCTCGTTCATCATGCCATTCATGGCAATCCAGGATTTGCCGCCATAGGTCAGCGACGCATTAGTCGAGCAACCGTTGGTACCCGAGGTCATACCGAACGTTGCGTTGCCGGAAGTGCCGTTGGTGGTGGATGCCAGGAAGTGAGCCGGGGTGCCACGCTGACCTTCGAACAGCATGTTGCCCCAACCGCAATCCGGGCCGCCTGGCGCCTGAGCCATGGCATTGAGGGATACAGCGGTGAAGAGAGTACCGAGAAGAATCCGTTTCATAGCTTTGTTCTCTTTATGTGCATACCAATGGACAAGGGGTCTGGCCCAATCTGGCGCCAGTGGGCCGGTTATCGTTCCAGCCGCGCAGTTTGGAGTTTAGGCACGTTCCTGAGGTTCCGTTATTTTTTGCATAACATTCGTTGAAAACACTGATTTAGACCCTGCCCGCACAGCAATACCGCTTTGTCTATGCTTTGGCCAGAGGCGCGCCTTGCAAGTGAGGTATGGGCAGCGCCAGAATGCCGCTATCTGCCCCGCCTGATGTAAGGAAGCCCGATGTCTGATCCTGTTGCTGCCAGCTTGCGTCTAGCGCCTGAAGCGCTGACCCGTCCGTTTTCCGCTGAACAGTTCAGCTTCTCTACCACCAATGATCTGGAGCCCTTCCGCGGTGTGCTTGGCCAGGAACGTGCGGTCGAAGCCTTGCAGTTCGGTGTGGCGATGCCACGCCCCGGTTACAACGTATTCGTCATGGGCGAGCCCGGCACCGGCCGGTTTTCGTTCGTCAAACGCTACCTGAGAGCCGAAGGCAAGCGCCTGCAGACCCCGGCCGACTGGGTCTACGTCAATAATTTCGATGATCCTCGCGAACCTCGCGCACTGGAGTTGCCGTCGGGCACTGCTGGCGCCTTTATCGATGACATCAACGGCCTGATCGACAACTTGCTGGCGACTTTTCCGGCGGTGTTCGAGCACCCGTCCTACCAGCAAAAGAAAAGCGCCATCGACCGCGCCTTCAACCAGCGTTACGACAAAGCGCTGGACGTGATCGAGCGCCTGGCGCTGGAGAAGGACGTTGCGCTGTACCGCGACAGTACCAATATCGCCTTCACGCCGATGAGCGAAGGCAAAGCCGTGGACGAAGCCGAATTTGCCCAGTTGCCGGAAGCCGATCGCGAGCGTTTTCACGACGACATTGCATGGCTGGAAGAGCGGCTGAACGAAGAACTCGCCAGCCTGCCGCAGTGGAAGCGTGAGTCGAGCAATCAACTGCGCCAGCTCAACGAAGAAACCATCACCCTGGCCTTGCAGCCATTGCTTTCTCCATTGTCGGAGAAGTATGCGGAAAACGCGGCGGTCTGCGGTTACCTGCAAGCGATGCAGGTGTACCTGCTCAAGACTGTGGTCGAGCAACTGGTGGACGACAGCAAGACGGACGCCATCGCCCGCAAGCTGCTGGAAGAGCAATACGCGCCGAGCCTGGTGGTCGGTCATCCGTTCAGCGGCGGTGCGCCAGTGGTCTTTGAGCCGCACCCGACTTACGAAAACCTGTTCGGCCGCATCGAGTACACCACCGATCAGGGCGCGCTCTACACCACATATCGACAGTTGCGTCCGGGTGCGCTGCACCGCGCCAACGGCGGCTTCCTGATTCTTGAAGCGGAAAAAATGCTCAGCGAGCCGTTCGTGTGGGACGCGCTCAAACGCGCGCTGCAATCGCGCAAGCTGAAAATGGAATCGCCGCTGGGCGAGATGGGCCGTTTCGCGACCGTGACCCTTAATCCGCAACATATTCCGTTGCAGGTCAAAGTCGTGATCATTGGCGCCCGACAGCTTTACTACACGCTGCAGGACCTCGATCCGGACTTCCAGGAGATGTTCCGCGTCCTGGTGGACTTCGACGAAGACATCCCGATGGTCGACGAAAGCCTGGAGCAGTTCGCCCAGTTGCTCAAGACCCGCACCTCCGAGGAAGGCATGGCGCCGCTGACCGCCGATGCGGTGGCGCGCCTGGCGACTTACAGTGCTCGCCTGGCTGAGCACCAGGGGCGTTTGTCGGCGCGAATCGGTGATCTGTTCCAACTGGTCAGCGAGGCGGATTTCATTCGCCAACTGGCCAGTGACGAAATGACCGACGCCGGGCACATCGAACGTGCGCTCAGGGCCAAGGCCACGCGAACCGGGCGCGTCTCGGCGCGGATTCTCGATGACATGCTGGCCGGGATCATCCTGATCGACACGGACGGCGCGGCGGTGGGCAAATGTAACGGGCTGACAGTGCTGGAGGTCGGTGACTCGGCGTTCGGTGTGCCGGCGCGGATTTCCGCCACGGTGTATCCGGGCGGTAGCGGCATCGTCGACATCGAGCGCGAGGTCAATCTTGGCCAGCCGATTCACTCCAAGGGCGTGATGATCCTCACCGGGTATCTGGGCAGCCGATACGCCCAGGAATTCCCGCTGGCGATTTCCGCGAGTATCGCGCTTGAGCAATCCTACGGTTACGTGGATGGCGACAGTGCGTCGCTGGGTGAGGCTTGCACGCTGATTTCGGCCTTGTCGAAAACTCCGCTCAAGCAGTGTTTTGCGATCACCGGTTCGATCAACCAGTTCGGTGAAGTGCAGGCGGTGGGCGGGGTCAACGAGAAGATCGAAGGCTTCTTCCGGCTCTGCGAAGCCCGTGGGTTGACCGGCGAGCAGGGAGCAATCATTCCCCACGCCAACGTTGCCACGCTGATGCTCGACGAGAAAGTGCTGACGGCGGTGCGCGCGGGGCAGTTCCACGTCTACGCCGTGCGCCAGGCTGATGAAGCCCTGAGCCTGTTGGTCGGTGAGCCGGCCGGTGCGCCGGACGCGGATGGCCAGTTCCCTGAAGGCAGCGTTAACGCGCGGGTGGTGGAACGCTTGCGGGTCATCGCAGAAATGATCAGCGAAGAGGACCTCAAGGAAGCCGAGAAAGAAGCTGCGCAGGAAGCCCTGGTCGAGGCCAAACCGGCCTGACCGATCTGAAGGATCACACCGATCCACTGTGGGAGCGAGCCTGCTCGCGATGACGCACTGCCATCCAGCACATGTGTTGGCTGGAAGTCCGCTATCGCGAGCAGGCTCGCTCCCACACTTGTATTAAGTGAACGCTGAAAAAGTGCCATCACTCTGACGTCAATATTCACACAATGACCATTCGGCGCCTTCTGGTCCCGCTTGACGTGCTAGTCAGACTTTTCCTCTATTCTCAGGTCAAGGATATCGACAGTAATCACTGGATCGAGACAGCCCTCCCGTGGGGGTTGAATACCGGATCTACCGAGGGTCGCCGCCATGTCGCGCAACCTCTGCCTCACCCGCCAATGCCTGGGCCTTGTGACCCGTATCGAGTGTGCCATCCGCCCATTGGCGGGAGATACGGGCATGTGGACCTTACTCTTCGCCGCCGGAATGGCCGGCGAACAACCTTCTGCCATTAAAGCCCAGGGCCCGTTTCATGGCCCCTTTGTGGCTGAGTCGATCCTCGACACCATCGTTGAAAGTCTCACCCTGCATGGCTATGAGCTGGCCGATGATCCGCAAATCTGGTGCCTGCACCTGCAAGCTCAGTTGCGGGAAATCAATGGTGGCCGCTGCCGCAACTCTGGAGGCTTCGAGTTTCGGCCCGAGCATTGAGCAAACTATTGAACAAGGTGGGAGGTGTCCGCCTTATCGAGTTTGACCTCAAAGCCATATTGCACGGTGGAGAGGTCGGTTCGTTGATAGGTTTCCAGGCGGGTTGGTTGCCCGTAGAAATAATGCACCCCCAATAATGCCGGGCCTTCTGCGCTCGCATCGTGGCTGACCGCCAGAATCTCCTTCAGATAATTGCCGCTGTCGTCCTTGGCGAAGAAACGCCAGTCCTGGGCGGGAAACTGCTTCAGATCAACCACCAACGCATTGCCTTTGAGCGTCAGCCCTTTGGGCAGCTGGTGGGCGTCGATGGTTTTCTTTTCGATGCTGGCGAGAAACAACGGCATGGAGCCCACTGCGTAAGCCGGCGTTTCCGGAAACAGGTTCAAGTCGTAGGTGATAGTGCCGCGCAGGGGATCGACCTGATAAGCCTCGGGCGGCAATTCGATCGGCTCATCGCGCTTGCCGTTACTGTCCTCGGTAAAGAAGCTGACCGGGCTTTCGCCAGGGTTGAAGGAGGTGCCGAGCAGCTCATCATTGAAGCTTTTGGGGTGATCGAAGTCGATACGCGCGGCGCTGGGGTCTTCGACCGACTGACTGATGCGGACGCTTTTTTTCAGTTGTTCCTCGCCAAGTGTGGCGCCCTTGAGCCAGCTCGGGGCCTGGTCGTCGTACACCACCACCGGCAGCGTCAGGGGCTGGATGGTCTTTTGCGTGGTATGTGGGTCGAAGCGAAGTACCGGCAGATTCAAGTCCTTGCGAGTCACCGTGGCCGTTGAAAAGTCCAGTACGCTGACCTCAAGCGTTTCGATCGGCCCGTTGAAGTACACCTTGGAATACTGGCGGCTCTGTTGCTTCTCAAAGGCGCGCTGTTCTTCCTCGAGCTGTTCTTCGAAGCTCTCGCTCCAGGCTTTCTGCTGTTGCATTTTCGCCAGTTGTTTTTGATAGAAGGCTATTTGTGCGGAGGTTTCGTTGATCGAGCCTGAGCGCGAGAGAAATTGTCCGGTGCTATCCCTGGCCTGGACGATCAGCGGGTTCAACGGTATTTGGCTGACCTCCGGGGCCAGCGGCGCGCTGTTGTTGAATTCGATTTCGGCATAGTTGTTTGCAAGGTTGAGCAGGGTAACGCTGAGGTTGTCGTTGGTGCGAGTCTGGCCAACGTCCTTTTTCGTCAGGTCGAAACTGTAGAGCCGATGCGGCGCGATGATTTCCACCTTGCCTTGCAGGCTCACCGGTTGTGGCTGTTTCGTGTTTTCGACACCCAGGCCATCGATGAAGGGGTAGGTCACCGTCAGGTCTTCAGGGTTGGTCAGGTTTGAGCTCGATGGGCTCAGTTGAATTCCAGGATCGGTTTCTGACCATTCCGGTTGATATTGAATGACGCGTTTGTTGCTCAAAGTTACCGATTGCCATTCAAGACTATGGGGAAAGAGATACGCGGCCGGAATGTTGAAGTTGAAGGGGAACACCGGTTGCAGGTCGGTCAGGTAGTCGGAACTGGAATCCTTGTGCAGCACGAACAGGCCGTTGATATACGTGTCGACCAAAGCCTGGGGCGTCGGATAGTGCTTGAGGATCGCGAGGGCGTCTTCGCCATATTCTGTTTCCACCGGTTTGCTGTCGAGCTTGAGTTGCGCACGCTCAAGCAACAACAGTGAGCCGCCAAGTTCAGCCACGGCATCCTTGAGCTTTGGGTCCTGAATCGCCTCCAGAGACTTCTCGAACTGCGCCGTCCTTTCCTCGAGGCTGACCTGGCGCTTCTCCTCGCTGGGTGAGCAGGCACTCATCAGCAAAGCCAGGCAAATTCCGGCGCTCGTTAAAGGCAATCGCACATCCATTTCCCGTCTTCCTGTCCGCTGTCGCTGAGCTGTCATTGCTTTGGACACTAGCAGAAAAACCTTGTCACACACGCGCAGGTTGCGGATTTCCCAACGGTTTCTGTCTGCTTCTGGGTATAGACAGGCGGCTGGTATACTCGCAGCCATTTTCAACCCCACGTGTGAGAGTCAATGGAACGCTTTATCGAAAACGCAATGTACGCCAGTCGCTGGCTGCTGGCGCCAATCTACTTCGGTCTGTCCCTTGGGCTGCTGGCCCTGGCGCTGAAATTCTTCCAGGAAGTCTTCCACGTCATCCCTAACGTGTTCTCGATGGCCGAGTCGGATCTGATTCTGGTGCTGCTCTCGCTGATCGACATGGCGCTGGTAGGCGGTTTGCTGGTGATGGTGATGATTTCCGGCTACGAGAACTTCGTCTCCCAACTGGACATCGACGATGACAAGGAAAAGCTCAACTGGCTGGGCACCATGGATTCTTCTTCATTGAAGATGAAGGTGGCCGCTTCCATCGTCGCCATTTCGTCCATCCACCTGCTGCGGATTTTCATGGACGCCAAGAACGTCGATCCCGAGCATTTGAAGTGGTACGTGATCATCCACATGACCTTCGTGATTTCGGCGTTTGCCATGGGCTATCTGGATAAGCTGACCAAGCACTGATCGCTTTTACCGGTATACCCAACCGCCCGAATGTTGCGAAACAGACGGGCGGTGTCGTTTATGGCTTGTACTTTGAAGCGCCGAGGCCTATGCCTGTAATGATCTTGGCTCGCCACTGTGTGAGGTGTGTTCATGAACCTGCAAGAGTTGAATGCCTATGCCATCGCCGGGAAGATTGATGAACTCAACCTGATCTCGATGGAAGGCGGGATCTATCTATTGGAAGCGCGGATGCATGGCGCGGCGTACCCATTGAGTGATGCCCGCGGCCAGATGTTTCATTTGCGTTCGGTCGAGCATGCGCGTGAAGTGCTTCATGCCTTTCCCAGCTTGCCGTTCAACCTTGTACACATTTCGGTTCATGACGAGATGTGTGGGCTCGGTGCCAGTTCCGAAGAGAGCCTGAAGGTACCCATCGCGTGGCAGCACTGACAGCTCTCATCAACTCAATGGCATCTGTGCTAGTCTGCTGGCCCTTTTGGTTCCGGGCGCTCCGGGGCGCGCTGTGTACGCACGGCGAGTTCCAGGGCCGTCCGCACAGCGGAGCAGTGTCATGTCCGAAGTAAATCTGTCCACCGACGAAACCCGCGTCAGCTACGGTATTGGCCGTCAGTTGGGCGACCAACTGCGCGACAACCCGCCGCCGGGCGTTAGCCTGGACGCAATCCTGGCAGGTCTGACTGACGCTTTCGCCGGTAAGGAAAGCCGTGTAGGTCAGGAAGAAATGTCCGCGAGCTTCAAGGTCATTCGCGAAATCATGCAAGCTGAAGCAGCTGCCAAAGCTGAAGCCGCTGCTGGCGAAGGCCTGGCATTCCTGGCTGAAAACGCCAAGCGTGACGGCATCACCACCCTGGCTTCCGGCCTGCAATTCGAAGTGCTGACTCAAGGTGAAGGCGCCAAGCCAACCCGTGAAGATCAAGTACGCACTCACTACCACGGCACTCTGATCGACGGCACTGTGTTCGACAGCTCCTACGATCGTGGTCAGCCTGCAGAATTCCCGGTTGGCGGCGTGATCGCTGGCTGGACCGAAGCCCTGCAACTGATGAACGCCGGCAGCAAATGGCGTCTGTACGTGCCGAGCGAACTGGCTTACGGCGCTCAAGGCGTTGGCAGCATTCCGCCGCACAGCGTGCTGGTGTTCGACGTCGAGCTGCTCGACGTTCTGTAATACCTGGCCCGATGCTACGTCGGGCTAATGTGGGAGCGAGCCTGCTCGCGATAGCGGCATAACAATCGACTGAAATGTTGAATGCTAGTCAGCCTTCGCGAGCAGGCTCGCTCCCACAGTTTTTGCAGTGATCTTCATACCTCGAACTTTGTATTGAGATCATGAGACGGGCGCAATGCCCGGGCATAGCAGAACAGAAACAGATTGCGCACCAGTTCCTTGAGCACCACCGGCTCGCTGGAACTCAAGCCGTTGACGTCCAGATCACCCTGATCCTGCAGCTCGTTCAAGGCTTCTTCTTCAAGCACCGCACAGACTTCCCCGGTTTCCCGATGCAGGATCCTGAGGTAAGGGTGTGGGCGGTCCAGCCAGGCGTCGATCAAATAAGTCATGGGTCTCATCTCCATTGATGGGTTTCAATGAGAATAATTCTTATTCATCAAATAGCAAGGACCTATTGGCGGTTTGTGTTTTTTTAAGGGTAAAGGTTGCGTAAGGTCAAAACGGCTGGCGTTTGGCTATTGCGAGGGATTGCTGGGCGAAGCGGGGGAGGGGGAAGCACCATCCCACGCAGGACGCGGGATGGAATACAGCAGGCTCAGACTTTTCTGACGAACTCGGATTTGAGCTTCATCGGGCCGATGCCGTCGATCTTGCAGTCGATGTCGTGATCACCATCGCACAGGCGGATGTTCTTGACCTTGGTACCGACCTTGACCACCAGCGATGTGCCTTTGACCTTGAGGTCCTTGATCACGGTGATGGTGTCGCCGTCCTGCAGGACATTGCCGACCGAATCCTTTTTCACGGTGTCATCGGACACTGCTTCGGCTTCGCCGCTGGCGGACCACTCGTGGGCGCACTCAGGGCAGATCAACTGGGCGCCGTCTTCGTAGGTGTATTCGGAATTGCATTTTGGGCAGGGTGGCAACGTGCTCACTAAAGCTCCTTGGATTGAGGATCGCTAAAAGTCGCACATTATATAGGGTTTTAGGCCGAAGAGGGCGTGGCGCTAAATAACCTGTGGGAGCGGCCCGTGGCGAGGGGGCTCCCACAGGGGGATGAATCAGTGCGTGCGGGCGACCGCAAACTCGCTCAGCTCGACCAGAGCATCGCGGTATTCGCTGGCAGGCAGTGCATCGAGGCATTTGATCGCGCGGGCCACGTAGTCACGGGCCAGTTGCGCGGTGTAATCCAGCGAACCAGACGCTTCGACGGCTTCGCGGATGCTTTCCAGGTCTTCGATGCCGCCTTTCTGGATCGCCTTGCGTACCAGGGCAGCCTGCTCCGGCGTGCCTTCGCGCATGGTGTAGATCAGCGGCAAGGTCGGCTTGCCTTCAGCCAGATCATCGCCGACGTTTTTGCCCAGGGTTTCGGCGTCGCCTTTATAGTCCAGCAGGTCGTCGACCAATTGGAACGCCACGCCCAGATGATCGCCGAATGTACGCAGGGCTTCCGACTGTTCCGATGTCGCTTCGCAAAGCGCAGCAGCACTGTGTGTCGAGGCCTCGAAGAGCATCGCGGTCTTGCCGCGGATGACTTCCATGTAGGTCTCTTCGGTGGTGCTGGCGTCACGAACCTTCGACAGTTGCAACACTTCGCCTTCGGCGATGATGCGCGTGGCTTGCGAAAGGATTTTCATCACCGGCATGGAGCCCAGTTCGACCATCATTTCGAAGGACCGCGAATACAGGAAGTCGCCCACCAGTACGCTCGGGGCGTTGCCCCACATGGCGTTGGCGGTCGAGCGGCCACGGCGCATGCCGGACATGTCGACTACGTCGTCATGCAGCAGGGTTGCGGTGTGCAGGAACTCGATGGTCGCGGCCAGCAGGCGCAGGTCATCGCCTTCGCGCCCCAGTGCCTTGCCACACAGCAACACTAATAGAGGACGCAGGCGTTTACCGCCAGCCGAGGTAATGTAATCGCCGATTTTCGATACCAGCGGCACTCGGGAAGTCAGCTGCTTCTTGATGATGCCGTCGACGGCGCTAAAATCGTCCGCCACCGCGCGGTAGAAAGCTTGGGGTTGCATCAGCGACAGTTGCTCCAGAAGGGTTGCGCGGCATGCTAGGACCCACGTCGGCGGGTGTCAAGGCACGATGGACGGCCTCTTGCATCGCCTCGGCAGCTTGCGTACAATCGCGCACCCTGAACTTCCTGGGCAGCACCTGCCTTACGCAATTGCAAACAGGCCTTCCAGCCCAATGCAGCCATGCCAGCCAATACCTCTTCTTATAAAGAGCTGGGTGAGCAGGATTATCGGAGAAATACCATGTCGTACGCAGTAATTGTTACTGGTGGCAAGCAATACAAGGTCGCCCCAGGTGAATACCTGAAGATCGAAAAACTGGAAATCGCTACCGGCGAATCCGTAACTTTTGATCGCGTTCTGTTGGTCGCCAATGGCGATGACGTGAACATCGGCGCTCCAGTTGTTGCTGGCGCTACCGTTGTGGCTGAAGTGATCTCCCAAGGTCGTCACGATAAAGTCCGCATCATCAAGTTCCGTCGTCGTAAGCACCACATGAAGCGTATGGGCCACCGCCAGTGGTACACCGAGATCAAAATCACCGGTATTCAGGCTTAATTTCAGCCTAATTCCTCACTAGGAGAATTGACTCATGGCACACAAAAAAGCTGGTGGTAGTACCCGTAACGGTCGCGACTCAGAAGCCAAACGCCTTGGCGTGAAGATGTATGGCGGCCAGGTTATCATTCCGGGCAACATCATCGTGCGTCAGCGCGGCACCCAATTCCACGCTGGCTACGGCGTTGGCATGGGCAAGGATCACACTCTGTTCGCTAAAATCGACGGCGTGATCAAGTTCGAAGTAAAGGGCGCCTTCGGTCGTCGTTACGTAAGCATTGTCCCGAAGACTGAAGTCGTCGCGGCATAATTGCGTAGTTGCTGGAAAAGCCCTGTCTCGCGACGGGGCTTTTTCGTTTGTGGGGTGAGTCTCTTGCAAAGCTGTTTGTGATGGGCTCCAGCGCTGGATTTGCGGTCGTTGATTGAGGTCGCTGCGCTCATTTTTGCAAGAGTCTTATGTCTTAGTGTTTTTCGGCTCGTCCGTATGACGAGAGGCGTTTTGTTATGAAGTTTGTTGATGAAGTATCGATTCGAGTAAAGGCCGGTGACGGCGGCAACGGTTGCATGAGCTTCCGTCGCGAAAAATTCATTGAAAACGGCGGCCCGAACGGCGGTGATGGTGGTGATGGCGGCTCGGTCTACATGATCGCCGACGAAAACCTCAACACCCTGGTGGACTACCGTTACACCCGGCACTTTGATGCCGAGCGTGGTTCCAACGGCGGCAGCACTGACTGCACCGGCAAAAAAGGTGAAGAGCTGGTCCTGCGTGTTCCGGTCGGCACTACCGTCATCGACTCTGCCACCCAGGAAGTGATCGGCGACCTGACCAAAGCTGGCCAGAAACTGCTGGTGGCTCATGGCGGCTGGCACGGTCTGGGTAACACCCGATTCAAATCCAGTACCAACCGTGCTCCGCGCCAGACCACTCCGGGTAAGCCGGGCGAGGCGCGTGACCTGAAGCTGGAAATGAAGGTATTGGCTGACGTCGGCCTGCTGGGCTTGCCGAACGCCGGTAAAAGTACCCTGATCCGCGCTGTATCGGCCGCCAAGCCGAAAGTCGCCGACTACCCGTTCACCACGCTGGTGCCGAACCTGGGTGTGGTCAGTGTCGATCGCTGGAAAAGCTTTGTGGTCGCGGACATTCCGGGCCTGATCGAAGGTGCTTCCGACGGCGCAGGCCTGGGGATTCGCTTCCTCAAGCACTTGTCGCGTACCCGTCTGTTGCTGCACCTCGTGGACATGGCGCCGCTGGATGACACCAGCGCTCCGGATGCTGCCGAAGTGATCGTCAGCGAACTGACCAAGTTCAGCCCGTCCCTGGCTGAGCGCGATCGTTGGTTGGTGCTGAACAAGTGCGACCAGATTCTTGAGGAGGAGCACGACGAGCGCGTCAAGGAGATCGTAGATCGCCTGGAGTGGACCGGTCCTGTCTATGTGATCTCGGCGATCTCCAAGCTGGGTACCGAGCGTCTGTGTCACGACATCATGCGTTATCTGGAAGATCGTGCCGATCGTCTGGCTGCCGACCCTGCGTATAAGGAAGAGTTGGCCGAACTCGATCAGCGCATCGAAGACGAAGCCCGTGCTCAGTTGCAGGCCCTGGATGACCAGCGTGCCCTGCGCCGTAGCGGCGTGAAGTCGGTCCACGACATCGGCGACGATGATTGGGATGAAGAAGATGTGGATGACGAAGACGGTCCGGAAATCATTTACGTGCGTGACTGATTCGTTGCGATAGACTTAAACGCCGCTCACTGGAGCGGCGTTTTAGTATCTGGAAATCGATAGTTGGTCACGAATAACCACGAATAACGTTACGGGCAGTGCCAGGTCGCGCTGTCCTCAAGCTAAGGTTGAAGATGATGCGGAGCAAGGTGACAGGTGCGCGGCGTTGGGTCGTGAAGATCGGCAGCGCTTTGCTGACAGCGGACGGCAAGGGTCTGGATCGCGCGGCAATGAGTGTTTGGGTCGAGCAGATGGTGGCTTTGCATGAGGCTGGCGTCGAGCTGGTGCTGGTGTCCTCCGGAGCGGTGGCGGCCGGCATGAGCCGCTTGGGCTGGACCGTGCGACCCAGTGCGATGCACGAGCTGCAGGCCGCCGCCGCCATCGGTCAGATGGGGTTGGTGCAGGCCTGGGAATCGAGCTTTGCCGTGCATGGCCGGCATACCGCGCAGATTCTCCTCACTCACGATGACTTGTCCGACCGCAAGCGCTACCTGAATGCCCGTAGCACCTTGCGTGCGCTGGTCGAGCTGAAAGTTATTCCGGTGATCAACGAGAACGACACCGTGGTCACCGACGAAATACGTTTCGGCGACAACGACACCCTGGCAGCGTTGGTAGCCAACCTGGTCGAGGCTGACTTGCTGGTGATCCTTACTGATCGTGACGGCATGTTCGACGCCGATCCGCGCAACAACCCTGACGCCAACCTGATTTACGAAGCGCGCGCCGATGATCCGGCGCTGGATGCGGTGGCGGGCGGTACGGGTGGTGCGCTGGGTCGTGGGGGTATGCAGACAAAATTGCGTGCTGCGCGGCTGGCGGCTCGCTCCGGTGCGCACACCATCATCGTTGGTGGGCGTATTGAGCGCGTGCTGGATCGTCTCAAGGCTGGTGAGCGCATCGGCACCTTGCTGTCGCCCGAGCGCGGCATGCTGGCAGCGCGCAAGCAATGGCTGGCCGGGCACCTGCAAACCCGCGGCACGCTCGTGCTGGATGCCGGTGCGGTGGTGGCGCTGTCCCAGGGCAACAAAAGTTTGCTGCCTGTGGGGGTCAAATTGGTCCAGGGCAGCTTCCGTCGTGGCGAGATGGTGGTTTGCGTGGCGCCGGATGGTCGTGAAATCGCTCGAGGCCTGGCCAACTACAGCGCGCTGGAGGCACAAAAAATCATCGGTCAGTCGTCTGAGGCGATTGTCGGTCTGTTGGGTTATATGGCGGAGCCGGAACTGGTTCATCGCGATAACCTGATCCTGGTCTGAAGGAATACCTGAATGCGCGTGGCAAAAGGATTGTTGGGTCTGCTGTTGATGATGCCGTTGCTGGCCTCGGCCGAGGAGATTGGTCAGGTGTCGACGGTGTTCAAGTTTGTCGGTCCGAACGACCGCATCGTCGTCGAAGCGTTTGATGATCCAAAGGTCGAGGGTGTGACTTGCTACCTGTCGCGGGCCAAGACGGGTGGCGTGAAGGGTGGTTTGGGGTTGGCTGAAGATCGCGCGGAAGCGTCTATCGCTTGTCGTCAGGTCGGACCGATCAGCTTCAAAGGAGAGTTGAAGGATGGTGACGAGGTGTTCAAGGAGCGCACGTCGCTGGTGTTCAAAACCATGCAGGTGGTGCGATTCCTCGACAAGAAGCGCAATACGCTGGTGTACCTGGTCTATAGCGATCGTGTGATCGAGGGTAGTCCGCAGAATGCGGTCACCGCCATCCCGATCCTGCCGTGGGCGCAGGCGCAGTAATCTAAAGAAGATCAAAAATATGGGAAGGGGCTGCCCCTTCCCATTTTTTTTGCGCTGTTGTTGCCAAATCGCAGGCAATAAAAAACCGACCCTGAGGTCGGTTTTTTAACAAGCTTATCGCTTATGCGGCAACAGCAAGGTTCAGAGCCTTGACGTGACCGTTCAGGCGGCTCTTATGACGAGCAGCCTTGTTCTTGTGGATGATGCCTTTATCGGCCATACGGTCGATAACTGGCACGGCCAGAACGTAAGCAGCTTGAGCTTTTTCAGCGTCTTTTGCGTCGATGGCTTTAACTACATTCTTGATGTAGGTACGAACCATGGAACGCAGGCTGGCGTTGTGGCTGCGACGCTTCTCAGCCTGTTTTGCACGTTTTTTGGCGGAAGGTGTGTTGGCCACCGTCGAGCTCCTCGAAAGACTTTTTAGGAAATAGCAAACAAAATAGGCCGCGAATCATGCCGATGAGTTGATGTCTTGTCAAGGGCGGTTGAGACGTTCCGCTAAGTGGTAGGTATAAAGAGGCGGGATATTTATTTCCGGCGCTTGACCTGTAAACTCGCGAGCTTTGGCTCTGTGCTGCTGCGGCGCGGAGTATCGCATAAGTAGGCGCTTTGTTCGCCTGCTGTTTATCGACAGGCACAAACTCTTTCAATGAATCTGCTCAAATCGTTAGCCGCTGTCAGCTCTATCACGATGCTTTCCCGGATTCTGGGGTTCGTTCGTGACACTCTCATTGCGCGCATATTTGGCGCAGGGATGGCGACTGACGCCTTCTTTATCGCCTTCAAATTGCCCAATCTGCTGCGACGGATCTTCGCCGAGGGGGCTTTTTCCCAGGCATTCGTACCGATTCTTGCCGAATATAAAAGCCAGAAGGGCGAGGAGGCGACGCGAACCTTCATTGCCTACGTCTCGGGCCTGCTGACACTGGTGCTGGCGGTGGTCACCGCTTTGGGCATGCTCGCTGCGCCGTGGGTCATCTGGGCGACCGCGCCAGGTTTCGCCGATACGCCGGAAAAATTCGAGCTGACGGCCAGCCTGTTGCGCGTGACCTTTCCTTATATCTTGCTGATATCCCTGTCTTCATTGGCCGGTGCGATCCTCAATACCTACAACCGTTTCTCGGTGCCGGCCTTTGTACCGACACTGCTCAACGTCAGCATGATCGTCTTTTCGCTGTTCCTGACCCCGTACTTCGATCCGCCGGTGATGGCGCTGGGCTGGGCAGTGCTGGTGGGTGGTCTGGCGCAATTGCTCTATCAGCTGCCGCACCTGAAAAAGCTCGGACTGCTGGTGTTGCCGCGCCTGAACCTGCGTGACAGCGGCGTCTGGCGGGTCATGAAACAAATGCTGCCGGCGATTCTCGGCGTGTCCGTGAGCCAGATTTCGCTGATCATCAATACTATTTTCGCCTCGTTCCTGGTCGCCGGTTCCGTGTCCTGGATGTACTACGCCGACCGTTTGATGGAATTACCGTCCGGTGTGCTGGGCGTGGCGCTGGGCACGATTCTCTTGCCGACCCTGGCCAAGACCTACGCCAGCAAGGATCGCCAAGAATATTCGCGGATCCTCGATTGGGGGCTGCGCCTGTGCTTTATGTTGGTGTTGCCGTGCTCACTGGCACTGGGGATTCTCGCCGAACCGTTGACGGTTTCCTTGTTCCAGTACGGCCAGTTCAGCGCGTTTGACGCCTCCATGACCCAACGGGCGCTGATCGCTTATTCGGTCGGTTTGCTCGGGATTATCGTGATAAAAGTGCTGGCGCCGGGCTTTTATGCGCAACAAAACATCCGCACACCGGTAAAAATTGCGATTTTTACCCTGGTCGTTACCCAGTTGTTCAACCTGATGTTGATCGGCCCGCTGGCCCATGCCGGCCTGGCGCTGGCCATCAGCATCGGCGCGTGCATTAACGCCGGGCTGCTGTTCTATCAGCTGCGCAAACAGCAGATGTATGAACCGCAACCGGGTTGGGCGAAATTTGGCTTCAAGCTGTTGATAGCGGTGTTGGTGATGTCGGCTGTGTTACTGGTCGGAATGCATTTCATGCCAGCCTGGGATCAAGGGCATATGCTGGAGCGGTTCCTGCGTCTGGGTGCATTGGTCGTTGCCGGTGTGGTGGCTTATTTCGGCATGTTGCTGTTGATGGGCTTCCGTTTGCGCGACTTCAATCGCAAAGCGCTGAGCTGAGGTCATGACCTCGATAAACACGGGCGAATCGACGGTTTTGTCGGCTCGATCACTTTGGGTTACGGTGTTGCCTGTCGTCGGCCGCCGGGTGTGGTTATAATCGACCACTTTATGAGCAAGAAGCGCGTTATGCAGCTGGTTCGAGGCCTCCACAACCTGCGCCCCCAGCATCGGGGCTGTGTCGCCACTATTGGCAACTTTGATGGTGTTCACCGCGGCCACCAGGCTATCCTGGCGAGGCTCCGTGAGCGTGCGCTCGAGTTGGGCGTGCCCAGCTGCGTGGTGATTTTTGAGCCGCAGCCGCGGGAGTTTTTCGCCCCGGACACGGCACCGGCCCGTCTGGCCCGGCTGCGGGACAAACTGCAGCTGCTGGCCGAAGAAGGTGTCGACCGGGTCCTGTGCCTGGCCTTCAACCAGCGCCTGAGCAAGCTCAGCGCCGCCGAATTCGTCGATACCATTCTGGTGGACGGCCTCGGTGTCCAGCACCTGGAGGTCGGTGACGATTTCCGTTTCGGCTGTGACCGGGTAGGGGATTTCGATTTCCTGCAACAGGCCGGCGTCCTGCAAGGTTTTACCGTCGAAGCAGCACAGACGGTCGTACTCGACGGTATTCGCGTCAGCAGTACCCAGGTCCGCAATGCCCTGGCCGCTGCCGATTTTGCCCTGGCCGAGCGACTGCTCGGGCGTCCGTTCCGGATTGCCGGGCGGGTCCTGCATGGCCAGAAGCTGGCGCGCCAGTTGGGTACGCCGACGGCCAACATACAACTCAAGCGTCGTCGCGTGCCGCTGACCGGGGTTTACCTGGTCAACGTCGACATCGACGGCAAGACCTGGCCAGGCGTCGCCAACATTGGCGTGCGGCCAACCGTTCAAGGTGATGGCAAAGCCCACCTCGAAGTGCATCTTTTAGATTTTGCCGGCGATCTGTATGACCGGCGTTTGACGGTGGTTTTCCACCACAAGCTGCGTGAAGAGCAGCGTTTCGCCTCTCTGGAGGCGCTTAAGACGGCGATCAATGCGGATGTTGCCGCCGCCCGTGCCCTGTCGCACCTAGCGCCAATCGCTAATGAAGAGCCTTAAATGACCGACTATAAAGCCACGCTAAACCTTCCGGACACCGCCTTCCCAATGAAGGCCGGCCTGCCTCAGCGCGAACCGCAGATTCTGCAGCGCTGGGACAGCATTGGCCTGTACGGTAAGTTGCGCGAGATTGGCAAGGATCGTCCGAAGTTCGTACTTCACGACGGTCCTCCGTACGCCAACGGCACGATTCACATCGGTCATGCGCTGAACAAGATTCTCAAGGACATGATCATCCGCTCGAAAACCCTCTCGGGTTTCGACGCGCCTTATGTTCCGGGCTGGGACTGCCACGGTCTGCCGATCGAGCACAAAGTCGAAGTGACCCACGGCAAGAACCTGGGCGCGGACAAGACCCGCGAACTGTGCCGTGCCTACGCCACCGAGCAGATCGAAGGCCAGAAATCCGAATTCATCCGTCTGGGCGTGTTGGGCGACTTTGCCAACCCGTACAAGACCATGGACTTCAAAAACGAGGCCGGCGAAATCCGTGCCCTGGCCGAAATCGTCAAGGGCGGTTTCGTGTTCAAGGGCCTCAAGCCTGTGAACTGGTGCTTCGACTGCGGTTCGGCTTTGGCTGAAGCAGAAGTCGAGTACGAGAACAAAAAGTCCTCGACCATCGACGTGGCATTCTCGATTGCCGACGAGGCCAAACTGGCTGCCGCTTTCGGGCTGGAGTCCTTGGCCAAACCTGCCTCGATCGTGATCTGGACCACCACCCCGTGGACCATCCCGGCCAACCAGGCGTTGAACGTTCACCCGGAATTCAACTACGCCCTGGTCGACGTCGGCGACAAACTGCTGGTGCTGGCTGAAGAGCTGGTCGAGTCGTGCCTGGCCCGTTACAACCTGGAAGGCTCGGTCATCGCGACCACCACCGGTAAAGAGCTGGACCTGATCAACTTCCGTCACCCGTTCTACGATCGCCTGTCGCCGGTTTACCTGGCCGACTACGTTGAACTGGGCGCTGGCACCGGTGTGGTTCACTCCTCGCCAGCCTACGGCGTGGACGACTTCGTGACCTGCAAGAAGTACGGCATGGTCAACGATGACATCATCAATCCGGTTCAAAGCAACGGCGTTTACGTACCGTCGCTGGAATTCTTCGGCGGCCAGTTCATCTGGAAGGCCAACCCGGCCATCGTCGACAAGTTGACCGAAGTCGGTGCGCTGCTGCACACCAGCATCATCGAACACAGCTACATGCACTGCTGGCGCCACAAAACCCCGCTGATCTACCGCGCCACCGCGCAGTGGTTCATCGGCATGGACAAAGAACCTGTGACCGGCGATACCCTGCGCAAGCGGGCGATCAAAGCTATCGAAGAGACCAAGTTCGTTCCGGCCTGGGGCCAGGCACGCCTGCACTCGATGATCGCCAACCGTCCGGACTGGTGCATCTCCCGTCAGCGTAACTGGGGCGTGCCGATTCCGTTCTTCCTGAACAAGGAAAGCGGCGAGCTGCACCCACGTACCGCCGAGCTGATGGAAGAAGTCGCCAAGCGCGTCGAAGTCGAAGGCATCGAAGCCTGGTTCAAGATGGACGCCGCCGAGTTGCTCGGTGACGAAGCGCCGCAGTACGACAAGATCAGCGACACCCTGGACGTCTGGTTCGACTCGGGCACTACGCACTGGCACGTTCTGCGCGGTTCGCACCCGATGGGCCACGAAACCGGTCCACGTGCCGACCTGTACCTGGAAGGTTCGGACCAGCACCGGGGCTGGTTCCACTCGTCGTTGCTGACCGGTTGCGCCATCGACAACCACGCGCCATACCGCGAGCTGCTGACCCACGGCTTCACCGTCGACGAGTCCGGCCGCAAGATGTCCAAGTCCCTGGGCAACGTGATCGCGCCGCAAAAGGTCAACGACACCCTGGGCGCCGACATCATGCGTCTGTGGGTCGCTTCCACCGATTACTCGGGTGAAATGGCGGTTTCCGAGCAGATCCTGCAGCGCAGTGCGGACGCCTACCGGCGGATCCGTAACACCGCGCGCTTCCTGCTCTCGAACCTGACCGGCTTCAACCCGGCCACCGACATCCTGCCGGCCGAAGAAATGCTGGCGCTGGACCGTTGGGCCGTGGACCGCACCCTGCTGCTGCAACGCGAGCTGCAAGAGCACTACGGTGAATACCGCTTCTGGAACGTCTACTCCAAGATCCACAACTTCTGCGTGCAGGAGCTGGGCGGTTTCTACCTCGACATCATCAAGGACCGTCAGTACACCACTGGCGCCAACAGCAAGGCGCGCCGTTCGGCGCAAACCGCGCTGTACCACATCTCCGAAGCGCTGGTGCGCTGGATCGCGCCGATCCTCGCGTTCACCGCTGACGAATTGTGGGAGTACCTGCCGGGCGAGCGTAACGAATCGGTCATGCTCAACACCTGGTACGAAGGTCTGACCGAGCTGCCGGAAAACGTCGAGCTGGACCGCGCCTACTGGGAGCGGATCATGGCGGTGAAGGTCGCGGTCAACAAGGAAATGGAAATCCAGCGCGCGGCCAAGGCCGTCGGTGGCAACCTGCAAGCCGAAGTGACGCTGTTCGCCGAAGAGGCGCTGAGCGCCGACCTGGCCAAGCTGAGCAACGAACTGCGCTTCGTATTGATCACCTCGACCGCGACCGTTGCACCGTTCGTTCAGGCGCCGGCCGATGCCGTGGTCACCGAAGTCAGCGGTTTGAAACTGCAAGTGGTCAAGTCGAGCCACGCCAAGTGCGCCCGTTGCTGGCACTGCCGTGAAGACGTCGGCGTGAACCCGGAGCATCCGGAAATCTGCGGTCGTTGCGTCGACAACATCAGCGGCGCTGGCGAGGTTCGTCACTATGCCTAATGCCGTTGGCCGTTTCGGACGGCTGAGCTGGCTCTGGTTGAGTTTGCTGGTCCTGGTCATCGACCAGGCCAGCAAGTTCTACTTCGAAGGCAAGCTCGAGATGTTCCAGCAAATCGTGGTGATCCCCGATTTGTTCAGCTGGACCCTGGCCTATAACACGGGTGCGGCATTCAGCTTCCTGGCCGACAGTTCCGGCTGGCAGCGCTGGTTGTTTGCCCTGATCGCTGCAGTGGTCAGTGGCGTGCTGGTGGTATGGCTCAAGCGCCTGGGGCGTAACGAAACCTGGCTGGCCGTCGCTTTGGCGCTGGTGCTGGGTGGCGCGCTGGGTAATTTGTACGACCGCATTGCCCTGGGCCATGTGATCGATTTCATTCTGGTGCATTGGCAGAACCGCTGGTATTTCCCGGCGTTCAACTTTGCTGACAGTGCAATCACTGTCGGTGCCGTAATGCTTGCGCTGGACATGTTCAAAAGTAAGAAAACCGGAGAAGCCGTTCATGACTGAACAGGTATTGGCTGAGCAACGCATCCGCCAGAACACGGAAGTCACCTTGCACTTTGCACTGCGCCTGGAGAACGGCGACACGGTCGACAGCACCTTCGACAAAGCCCCGGCGACCTTCAAGGTCGGCGACGGCAACCTGTTGCCAGGTTTCGAAGCAGCGCTGTTCGGCTTCAAGGCTGGCGACAAGCGTACGCTGACGATTGCGCCGGAAAACGCTTTTGGCCAACCCAACCCGCAGAACGTACAGATCATCCCGCGCTCGCAGTTCAAGGACATGGATCTGTCGCCTGGCTTGCTGGTGATCTTCAACGATGCGGCCAATACTGAACTGCCTGGCGTTGTGAAAGAGTTCGATGACGAGCAAGTGACCATCGACTTCAACCACCCGCTGGCCGGCAAGGCATTGACCTTTGACGTCGAGATCATCAACGTCAAATCGTTGTAACTTGTAGGAGCGAGCCTTTGTGGCGAGGGGATAAATCCCCTCACCACAAAGGCTCGCTCCCACATTAAGTTTTTCACTGTTTTCGCTATTTCTTGCGCGCAAGACACGAGGCACCGCATGCAAATCAAACTCGCCAACCCCCGTGGCTTCTGCGCCGGTGTGGACCGGGCGATCGAAATCGTCAATCGCGCCCTGGAAGTCTTCGGGCCGCCGATCTATGTGCGCCACGAAGTGGTCCACAACAAATTCGTCGTCGAAGACCTGCGTGCTCGCGGGGCAATTTTCGTCGAAGAACTGGATCAGGTGCCCGATGACGTGATCGTGATCTTCAGCGCCCACGGTGTTTCCCAGGCTGTGCGCACTGAAGCCGCTGGCCGTGGCCTGAAGGTGTTCGACGCCACGTGCCCGCTGGTGACCAAGGTACACATCGAAGTGGCACGCTACAGCCGCGATGGCCGTGAATGCATCCTCATCGGCCACGCCGGTCACCCGGAAGTCGAAGGCACCATGGGCCAATACGATGGCAGCAATGGCGGCGCGATCTATCTGGTCGAAGACGAAAAAGACGTCGCCGAATTGCAGGTGAATAACCCTGAAAGACTGGCGTTCGTGACCCAGACTACCCTGTCCATGGACGATACCAGTCGCGTGATCGACGCCTTGCGTACTCGGTTCCCGGCCATTGGCGGTCCGCGCAAGGACGACATCTGCTATGCCACGCAAAACCGTCAGGACGCGGTCAAGCAACTGGCCGACGAATGCGACGTGGTCCTGGTGGTCGGCAGCCCGAACAGCTCCAACTCCAATCGTTTGCGTGAACTCGCTGAACGCATGGCGACTCCCGCCTATCTGATCGATGGCGCCGAAGACCTGCAAAAGAGCTGGTTCGACGGTGTCGAGCGAATCGGCATCACCGCTGGCGCCTCCGCACCGGAAGTGCTGGTGCGTGGCGTGATCCAGCAGTTACAGGCGTGGGGCGCTACCGGTGCCGATGAGCTGGCCGGTCGCGAGGAGAACATCACCTTCTCCATGCCTAAAGAGTTGCGCGTGCGCTCCCTCCTTTAACGTTTTTGCCCGCTGGACACAGCGCCTGCTCAGCCTTATGGCTGCGCAGGCTGACACGGCCGGTCGCAGCCAGCACCACCTGCAGCTGAGTGACCGGTTCGCCGGCGGCGCAAATGTGCAATGTCCCCGCTTGAAAGGCCCGGCCGGGCAGCTGTGGCTCGCCATTACTGTTGAAGCGTATGTATCGCCTGACCGGCCAATTGCCGACAATCGGCACCTGAGTGCCACTCGCGCGCTCGACCAGCAGCGGATTGCTGTTGTCCTCCGCCCCTTTGCCACTGATATCCAGAATGATCCGCCAGCCCTCACTCCAGTCACCGTTGATGGCGTGAATCACGACGCTCTGATTGCGAGTGATGGCAACGGTTCTGGCGTTGCGTATACCACTGATAAGCGACTCGGCCATCTGCTCGCGATAGTTCGATTCAGTCAGTGCAGCAAACGCCGGACTGACCAACAGCAGAACAATCCCGACAATTGTCAGTCCCATGAGCAGTTCGATCAGGCTGAAACCTCGCTGATGCATGTCATCTCCCTCCCTGGAGTGCTGCGGCCCGCGCGATCCCTGCGCGAGTAATGGCAAAACAACCGTACATCTGCCGGTCGAATGTTCTAGCGTGTAGAAGCAGGTATAGCCGACGGCAACGGAGGGCACCGATGGATCATCGTACAAAAGGTTTCACGCTGGTCGAGCTGCTGATCGCGCTCGCCGTGTTTCTGATCCTGATCACCTTGGCCGTGCCGGCGTTTACCCGCGCGGTGCAAAACACCAAGGCCGATACCGAGATCGGCGACCTGCAACGCGCGCTCAATTTCGCCCGGCTTGAGGCTATCGACCGGGGCGTTACCACCCGGGTTCGCCCGACAGCAGACGGCAGTGTCTGGACCGGCGAGTTGACCGTTTATGACGGTACTGGCAATCCGGCCAATGTATTGCGGGTTGTTCCAGCAATGAGCAGCGGGGCGACTCTGACGCTAACCTCAGGAGTGACCGCAATTGATTTCAACAATCTGGGAGGTTTGTCGGCGCCGTCCACGGCGGTCGTGATCGGTTATGTACTGGGGGCGCAGAGCAGGACGCTGAATGTGTGTTTGAACGGACGAATTCTATTGGGTGGAAGTTGCGGATGAGGGGTTGGAGCAAGCGCGCACAGGAAGGCATGACGCTGATCGAGGTACTGGTCGCGTTGTTGGTGCTGGCCGTAGGGTTGTTGGGCGCGGCGGCGATTCAGCTCAATGCGCTGAAATACACTGACAGCTCGCGGATGACCAGCCAGGCGAGTTTCATCGCCTACGACATGATGGACCGCATTCGCGCCAACTCCGGCGCCGACTACACCGTCACGCCTCCGACCTCGGGCAACCTGAGCGTGGCCCGGGATCAGGACCTTTACGATTTCACCAGCAACATCGTCAATTTCGGCGGCGCCACAGCGACCGGCAGCATCACCCGCAACCAGCGGGTGTACACCATTACCATTACCTGGGACGACTCACGGGCCGCCAATACCGCCGATTCGCGCCGCAGTTTTGTCCTTACCAGCCGCGCCACCGTTGATCCGGCGACAACACCATGATCAGAGCCAGCAAAGGGTTCGGTCTTATCGAATTACTGATCGCCCTGGCGTTGAGTCTGGTTGTGGTGCTGGGTGTGGCGCAGATCTTTATCGCCGCTAAAAACACCTACGTCAGTCAGAGCACCGCCGCCGGCATGCAGGAAGATGCACGGTTCGTCCTGAGCAAAATGATTCAGGAAATCCGCATGGTCGGCATGTTCGGTTGCCTGGGCACGATTATCGACGCCAGCTCGGCCGGGAGCTTCAACGCCAGTCAAATCACGCCGATCAGTTGGGACAATGCCAATCTTAAATTAACGCTGGTTACCGCCGATGTCGGCGGCAGTGGCGGGGTGCCAACCTGGACGGTGATTTCCGATTGCCGCAACACCGCAACGGCCTACACCGATGCACGAACGCCGACGTCTGGGCAGTTGGCATTTCCGATCCGGCGATTGGTCTACAGCTTCAACAACAACCAACTGCTGATGGGCTCCGGTGCCGGCACGCCGACGCAACAGGTGCTGGTGAACAATGTCAGGGCCTTCAATGTGAGCTTCGGCCTCGCCAGTTCGGCCACCGATTCGGCCGCCTCTACCTACAGCAGCAACCCATCCGATCCGGCAAGAATCCGCAGTGTGCGACTGACGCTGACGCTGACCGACCCCAACGACCGGGTACGCGAACAAACCTTCAACGTGGTTGCCGCCTTGCGCAACCGGTTGCCATGAGGGGAGGGCCGATGAGAAATGCTCCCATGACCCCTCACGCCCAGCGCGGCATGGCGCTGTTGGTCAGCCTGGTGTTTCTCCTGGTGCTGACGTTGATCGGGCTTTCATCAATGCAGAGCGCCACGTTGCAGGAAAAAATGGCCAGCAGTGTGATCCTGCGCAACCAGTCGTTCCAGGGCGCAGAAGCGGCATTGCGTGTCGGCGAAAGCGCGGTGCAACTGGATACCTATTCCTTGCCGGTTTGCAGCGGCACCATTCAATGTGCGCCGCCGGCCGAAGCGTCGGTCATAACCGTCGCCGGGTTCAACTCAACATCGGGGGTGGCCTGGATCGCCTCTGGTAGCGGCTTTTACGGGGTGCAGAACATCGGCACCACCCTGACTGCCGTGAACGTGCCGAGCAACACGTCGGCAACGCTGTACCGGGTGACCGCCGTGGGCATCGCGGGCAACTCGCGCAGTGTGGTGGAGAGTATCTATGCGAAGTACTGAGGCCCGCACAGGCTGGCGCCGTTGGTTGTTGCAGTTGTTCTGCGGCGCGGCGTCGAGCCTTTATCTGGCAGCGCCGACATATGCCTTCACACCCTCGGATTCGCCGCTGTTGAATGCCGCCGCCGTGGCCCCCAATGTGATGCTGTTACTCGATGACTCGGGGAGTATGAACAGCATTATCTGGGCGGCAGACTTCGACCCGACGATTGCGCGTCCTCAGGTGAGTATTTGCCTCTCGAATGGCTCCTGCTCGAAAGGGCGGGAACTTGATATGACCGACAGCAATATTTCCTTGTCGAGTTTGACTCGAGGAACCTGTTCGAAGGATTGGTACGGTTTTTATAGCAACAGTGTTATCGGTCAGGATTCGTTTTGCCTGAAGCTTCCCGATCCGGTGGGGGGGGAGGACACTCGCTATTCGGCGAAATACCTGTCGTATCTGGTAAGCCTCGCCAAAAATTCCGACCGGGATTTCACCGATGGCTCGATTCCCAATGATTACCGGATGAATGTGGCGCGCAACGTTTCCAAGACGTTGGTTGCCAGCAACCGCTCGCTGCGCATTGGTCTGGCGACGTTCAACCTGGCGGTCGGCAACCATAAGAATGACGGCGGTTACATCGTCCGTTCGATCAGCGATTTGGCGGCCGTCAGCGGCTCCGTGACCCAGGCTCAGGCCGATGAAAACTACAATGACTTGATCGCCGGAATCGATGAACTGAGCGCCCAGGCCAATACGCCCTTGGCTGAAGCCTATTACGAGATCACCCGTTATTTTCGTGGCATGACGCCGTACAACAACTCGAGGCCCACCACCTATACCAGCCCGGTTCAGTATCGCTGCCAGAGAAACTATGGGGTGGTGATCACCGATGGACTGCCCACCTACGACCGAACCTTTCCCCCTGACGATCCGCTGGCTGGGAGCCTCTTGCCGAACTGGGACGGGATCAGCAACAACGATGGCGCTAACCGCTTTGGCGACGACGAGGGCGATACCCTGTACCTGGATGACATCGCCAAGTTTGCCTTCGATATCGACATGCGCTCCACGGGAGTCGATGCCGCTGGCAAAAGCTGGGATGCCGCGGATTTTCCTCGGCAGAACATGAGTACCTACACCGTGGGGTTTGCCGCGGCAAACCAAATGCTGGCGGACGCCGCGACCTACGGGCAGGGCAAGTACTACCAGGCGACTGATGACACCGGGCTCAACAGCTCGCTGTCTTCAGCCCTCAGCGACATCACCTCCAAGGCGGGCTCTGGTGGCAGTGGTGTGGCCAACGGCACGACGTTGTCCAGCGATTCAAGTTACTTCCAGACCAGCTACGACCCCAAGGACTGGCGCGGCACCATCAAGTCTTTTGGCTTCACATCGGATGGAGCGGTGAACACGGCCGCAGTGCTGTGGACGACCGATACCACCATCGTGCCCGGTGCTACCGCGCCGACCTACCAGTCCTGGAATACCGTGACCAACGCCGCTGTTAGCTTGGCCTACGGCAATTTTTCCTCGGCGCAGCAGACCTCTCTCAGCCAGGACCTGCCCACGGGTATCACCGGCAGCGATCTGGTGGAGTGGAGCAAAGGCACCAACAAAACCGGATTGAGAACGCGCAGTGTATTGCTCGGCGATATCATCAATTCACCTCTCGTGCTGGCCGGGCCCACAGACCAAACCGCATCCGATCTGGTGGGTGACACCACTTACAGCTCCTACCTCGCCATCAAAGCGGCCAACATGACCGCGAGTCTTGTGGTGAACGCCAACGACGGTTTTGTAAATGTCATCAACTCGACCAGCGGTGTCAGACGCTACGGTTATATGCCCTCCAGTGTGCTGCCAGCATTGCGCTACATCGCTGACCCCACTTACATCAATGGGGTGAGCCACAAATACCTGGTCGACGGTCAGGTCGGCGTGTTCGATACCCAACTCGACAGCGCCTGGAAAACCCTGGCGATTGGAGGAACAGGGGCGGGCGGCAAAACCTTTTATGCACTGCAACTGTTCGACGCATCGGCCGGTAACGTAACGAAAGCGTTGTGGGAGATCAGCGCGCCGGCCACAGCAAACACGGCGAACGTTTTCAATGATCTGGGTTATGCCTACGCGCGACCGGAAGTGGCACGCTTGGCCGACGGTCGATGGGCGGCATTCATTTCCAACGGTTATGGCAGCAACTCCGGGGTGGCAGCGCTGTATGTGGTGGATATCCGCGACGGCTCGCTGATCAAGAAAATCGTGGTCGACAGCACGGAAACCACCAATGGCCTGTCGTCGGTGAAGCTCAGGGTCAACTCGCAAAATGTGGTGCAGGCCGCCTATGGGGGCGATCTGAAAGGGCGATTGTGGAAGTTCGATTTGAGTGGCACTAGCTCCGACACCTGGGGCGTGGCGTTTTCCGGCAAGCCGTTTTTCACCACGGCAGGCGGCGCGACCCAACCGATTACTGCGCAACCGTTGCTGGCCGATCACGCATTGGGCGGCAAGGAAGTGTTTTTCGGTACCGGTAAATTCAATGAGGCGGCCGACAAGACCAACAAGGATCTACAGGCGTTCTACGCGGTGTGGGATGCGGAGGGTGGCGCGGGACAAGTCACCGCTTCCAGCTTGCAGGCGCAGGCGGTGACCGGCGTTTTTTCGGGCAGCACGGGGCAATTCATCACCACCAGCCAGAACGAAGTGATCTACCCGGCGAAGAAAGGCTGGTACTTGCCGCTGGTGTACAACAACGTGCTGACGGGAGAGCGGGTAATCAATCAGGCCAATCTGGTGGCCAGCCGGATCGTGTTCACCACGGCCAGCGTCGACACCACCGATCCTTGCGCCAGTTTCGGTACCGGCAAACTGGTCGAGCTCGATGCATTCAGCGGTAAGATGCTCAATTACGCGGTGCTCGACAGCAATGGCGACGGGTTGGTCGACATCAAGGATTCGATCTCCAGCGGAGTGATTTTCACCGGTGGTATTCCGACGCTGAACGCGATCGTCAACAATGCGACCCGCAAGATTGTGAACGACTCCAGCGGTGGCATCAGCTCCCTGGTGGAAAAGCCCGGCAGCGGCGGTAGCCGTCGCATCATGTGGCGGCAAATACAGTAAGTGAGAGTTGAGGCATGCGCAGATCCAACCGAGGTTTTACCCTGATCGAAATCATGATCGTGATTGCGATCATCGGGATCGTCATCACCATTGGCTACCCGAGCCTCACCGAGTATGTGAACAAGGGCCGACGCACTGAAGTCGCCGGCCTGCTCTCCGAACAAGCGCAGATCCTTGAACGCCACTATTCGAAGAATAATGTCTACACCAATGCCACCGGCCTGAGCACCGGTAATGACTTCTACACCATCACCCCGACCCTGACCGATCAGACCTTCCTGCTGACGGCGGTGCGCAAGCCCGGCAAGGCCATGGCCGCTGACAAGTGCGGTGATTTCACCCTCACCAACACTGGCGTCAGAAGCATGGTCAATGCGACGGCCACGACCAAGGATTGCTGGGGGCGCTGAGTTCCTTTTCCGGGTGCCTTTTGTACCCTCTGTCTATTTAACGGTTGGATCAGAACATGACCAGGCAACAGCAAGTGGTGATTGTCGGCGGCGGCGTGATTGGCCTGCTGACGGCGTTCAATCTCGCGTCAGAAGTGCAGAGCGTTGTGCTGCTGGATCGCTCGAACGTCGGTCAGGAGTCGTCCTGGGCGGGTGGCGGCATCGTTTCTCCGCTCTACCCGTGGCGCTACAGCCCGGCGGTCACCGCGTTGGCGCATTGGTCCCAGGATTTTTATCCACAGCTGGGTGAGCGACTGTTTGCCGCCACCGGTGTCGATCCCGAGGTGCATACCACCGGGTTGTACTGGCTGGACCTGGATGACGAGGCCGAGGCGCTGGCCTGGGCCGAGCGGGAAAACCGTCCGTTACGGGCTGTGGATATCTCGGCGGCTCACGACGCGGTGCCGGTATTGGGGAGCGGTTTTTCCCGGGCGATCTACATGGCCGATGTGGCCAATGTTCGCAACCCGCGGCTGGTGAAGTCCCTCAAGGCTGCGTTGCTGGCGCTGCCGAACGTGACGATTCATGAGCAGTGTGAAGTCAGCGGATTTATCCGTGAAGGCGCTACGGTGGTCGGGGTGCAGACCTCGGCGGGAGCGATTCATGGTGATCAGGTGGTGCTGACTGCGGGCGCCTGGAGCGGTGATTTACTCAAGAGCCTGGATCTGGAGCTGCCGGTCGAACCGGTGAAAGGGCAGATGATTCTCTACAAATGCGCAGCGGATTTCCTGCCGAGCATGGTTCTGGCCAAGGGACGTTATGCGATTCCTCGGCGCGACGGGCACATTCTGATCGGCAGTACGCTGGAGCATGAAGGCTTCGACAAAACGCCGACCGAATCTGCCCTGGAGAGCCTGAAGGCATCGGCGGTGGAGTTGATTCCTGCACTGGCGGATGCCGAGGTCGTCGGTCATTGGGCCGGTTTGCGCCCGGGCTCGCCGGAGGGCATTCCTTACATCGGTCGGGTGCCGGGGTTCGAAGGGCTTTGGCTGAATTGCGGGCATTACCGTAATGGCTTGGTGCTGGCGCCTGCGTCGTGTCAGTTGTTTGCGGATGTGATGCTGGGGCGTGAGCCGATCATTGATCCGGCGCCGTATGCACCGATCGGGCGGATTTAGTCGCGGGATTTTTCGGCGCCTGTCAGGTCGCCTTCAATCCAACCCGAATTTTTTGAGCCTGTAACGCATCGACCGGAATGAAAGATTCAACCGCTGAGCCGCCGCCGTGCGGTTCCAGCGGGTTTCTTCCAGGGCCTGGAGGATAAGGTTGCGTTCGATGTTTTCCAGGTAGTCTTCCAGATTGTCGATCTGCGTCAGGTCCGGCACACCGCCTTCCGGGTTGCAGTTGCCTTCGGCCAGTCGCAGGTCGCTGGTTTCAATTTGTTTGTTTTCGCACAACGTGTGCGCCCGTTCGAGCACGTTCTCCAGTTCCCGCACATTGCCGGGGAAACGATAGCTTTTCAGCGCGTCGAGGGCTTGGGGGTGGAGTTTTGCGGCGGGTTGGCCGGTGCTGATGGCCAGGCGTTTGAGCACATGGCTGGCAAGGGATTCAATGTCGTCACGGCGTTCGCGCAAGGACGGCACTCGTAGTTCGATCACGTTCAATCGGTAGTACAAATCCTGGCGAAAGCGTTCGGCGGCGACTTCGGCGTCGAGGTCTTTGTGAGTGGCGCACAGGATACGCACATCGACCACGGTTTCCTGTTGCTCACCGACACCGCGAACGGCTTTTTCCTGTATAGCCCGTAGCAGTTTGACCTGCATCGCCAGCGGCAAATCAGCCACTTCGTCGAGGAACAGGGTGCCGCCATGGGCCGCCTGGAACAGTCCGGGTTTGTCTTCGATGGCGCCGCTGAAGCTGCCTTTGCGATGCCCGAAAAACTCGCTCTCCATCAATTCCGACGGAATCGCCCCGCAATTGACCGGGATAAACGGTCGGCTGGCGCGCGGCCCTTGCTCATGGATCAGTCGCGCGACCAATTCCTTGCCGCTGCCGGATTCGCCGCTGATGTACACCGGCGCCTGGCTGCGGGCCAGTTTATCGATGTGTTTGCGCAAGGCGCGCATGGGCGGTGAATCACCCAGCAGCCGGCGATCGATGGCGATGCCGGTGCCGCCCGGCGCAGGCAACCGAAGCGCGCTGCTGACCAGTTCCCGCAAGCGAGTGAGGTCCACCGGTTTGGTCAGGAAGTCAAAGGCACCGGCCTTGAGGGCGTTGATCGCCGTTTCCAGGCTGCCATAAGCGGTGATCATTGCCACCGGTACGTTTGGGTGGCGTTGCTGAATGTGTTGCACCAGCTCAAGGCCGGTGCCGTCCGGCAAACGCATGTCGGTGAGGCACAAGTCGAACGTCTCTCGCGACAGCAGGGCCTGGGCTTCGCCGAGGTTGCGGGCACTGAACGTGTCGAGTTTCATCCGTCCCAGGGTGATTTCCAGCAATTCGCGGATATCCGGCTCGTCATCGACGATCAGGACTTTTTGCCGTGGGCTCATGTTCAACCTTGTTTCCGTCCGTGAGCGAAAGTGATGCGAAAGCAGCCGCCGTCTTGGCGTGGTTTGAAGTCTAGGCGGGCCTGATTGCTTTCGCACAGCTCACGGGACAGATAAAGCCCCAGGCCGGTGCCTTGGGTGCTGGTGGTGAAGAACGGTTCAAACAAGTGCACCTGATGCTCCGGTGCCACGCCGGGGCCATCGTCCAGGATCTCGAGGACCGGCAGCTGGCTGTCCGGGTCGACGAACAGCTCGAGCCAAGCCTGTGCCTGATCGTGATTCAAGGCGCTATGGCGCCAGGCATTGCGCAACAGATTGTCGAGAATCTGAGTCAACTGGTCTGGATCCATCAGGGTTTTGAAGTCTCCTGAGCCGATGCGCAGGTGAATCTGCTGATGCTCAATCGCCCTCGCGCGGGTTTCGTTGACGAACTGTTCCAGCCACGGCTTCAGATCAAGCCGCTGCGCTACGGTTTGCTGGCGGCGGGACAGTTGCAGGACGTTTTCGATTACCCGATTCATTCGCTGAGAGTGGTCTTGAATAATCTGGGTCAGACGTCGATCCGCGCTGTTCAGTTCCTCTGATTCCTGCAATAGCTGCGCGGCATGACTAACGGCGCCCAGTGGATTGCGGATTTCATGGGCGATACCGGCGGTCAGGCGACCAAGGGCGGCTAGCTTCAACTGCTGGGCTTGTTGAGCGATTTGCGCGAGGTCTTCGAGAAAGACCAGAGTCTGGTGGTGCGGGCTTTGGTCCAGGGCAATGAAGCTCGGTTGCAGCTCCAGACCACTGCTGGCGACTTTCAGGCTCTGGGGACGCAGCGTTGGATTGTTGAGCCACAGTTGCAGGCGTTCGACCAGGCTGGGCAAGTAGTCGTCGATCAGTTGGCCTGCGAGATTTTCCCTGCCTAACAGGTTCAAGGCGCTGTGGTTGGCCAGTTGAACGCGCCGCTTGTCGTCGAGAACCAGGATGCCGGTACGCATGCGTTGCAGGATCAGGGCGTTGAGGGCTTCGAGACTGACGACTTCGCTGGCCCGTTGTTCGGCGAGGGTTTCGCTGACCTCCAGGCGTCGGATCAGCCCTTGCACCAGCAATGCCGCAGCAAAACACAAGGCGCCGAGCGTGCCGACTTGCAGGTAATCGTTGGGGGTGGCGGGATGGCTGAAACTGAGGAGGAAGCTCAGCCCGACAATGCCGAGCGCGCCAACGGCGGCAATCAGCAGCCCGATGCGCCCTCGCAACAAGGTGTTGCTGATGGCGACCGATACGATCAGCAAGTTGCCGATGGCGCTGGCCACACCGCCGGCGGCGTAGAACAGACCGCACAGCAGCAGGACGTCGGTCAGCGCCAGGCTGAACAGTTGCGCCGGGCGCCGGGTGTTCCCGAGGAATACCACCAGCAGGATGTTCAGCACCAGGTAAAACCAGCTGCCACTGCGCAGCAGGTCGTCATTGCTGAACGTCAGCAACTGGTTGTCCATGTTGCTGGCGATCAACAGCACCAGGGTGATGCCGATGCTCAAACGGTAGAGGTGATAGAGGCGCAGCAGTCGCTGGGCCTGTTTGCTGCCGGGACTGGAGGTCTCAGCGATCACTGGAGCCCGGGCCTTGCTCAAGATGAGCCTGGCTGCAATACCACTGTTGTTGAAGGCTCAGCGCGCGGTCGCGTGGCAGGTGTACGCCGCAATGGGCACAGCGGACCATGGGCGCCGCTTCCAGCTCGGCAGATGACTTGGGCACGGAAGCCTGGCCCTTGAACTTGCGCCATAACCATACCGCAGCGGCAATCAGGGCGATCCAGAACAGTAAACGAAGCATGATGAGCTGCTATTCGACGAGTGATGAACCAGTTTAGCCAAGGACATGACCAGCGCACAGCGTAATCATCGAGTCCATAAAAAAGGAGCCTCGAAAGGCTCCTTTTCGTACCGCCCGATGTGTCAGTCAAACACGCCGAAGGTCATGTAGCTGAACCACGAGCGATCGCTGTTATTGGCTTCGGACTCGTGTTCCTCTTCTTCGATCACGTCGCCGTTTTCATCTCTAGGCTTGAGCTCGTTCGGAATCGAGTCCTTGGCGTCCTGGAACTGTCTCTGCACGTCCTGGTTGGCGCGGGTTTCGCCCGGCGGCAGCGGTGGACGGGACTCGATCAGGCCCAGGGTCGCCTTGCTCAACCACGAGCGGTTGTCGGCTTCGGCCACCGAAGGCTGGAACTGACCGTCGACCAGGCTTGGATGGTTCGGGTAGTTGAGCTTCAGGGTTTCGAGGCTGGTGGCAGCCAGGTCATCCAGGTGCAGACGCTGGTAGGCCTCTGTCATCACCGCCAGGCCGTCACCGACCGAAGGGGTTTCCTGGAAGTTTTCCACCACGTAGCGACCACGGTTCGCGGCGGCGACATAGGCCTGACGGGTCAGGTAGTAGTCGGCAACGTGAATCTCGTAGGCTGCCAGCAGGTTGCGCAGGTAGATCATGCGCTGCTTGGCGTCAGGCGAGTAGCGGCTGTTGGGGAAGCGGCTGGTCAGCTGGGCGAACTCGTTGTAGGAGTCGCGGGCAGCGCCCGGGTCACGCTTGGTCATGTCCAGCGGCAGGAAGCGCGACAACAGGCCGACGTCCTGGTCGAAGGAAGTCAGACCCTTGAGGTAATACGCGTAATCCACGTTCGGGTGCTGCGGGTGCAGGCGAATGAAGCGCTCGGCGGCGGACTTCGCTGCTTCAGGCTCGGTGTTCTTGTAGTTGGCGTAGATGAGCTCGAGTTGAGCCTGATCGGCGTAGCGACCGAACGGATAACGCGACTCCAGCGCCTTCAGCTTGGCTGTGGCGGCGGTGTAGCTATTGTTGTCCAGATCGTGCTGAGCCTGCTGGTACAGCTCGACCTCGCTCAGGTTTTCGTCTACGACTTCCTTCGATGAGCAAGCAGCGGTCAATGCGAGGATGGCGATCAGCAGCAGGTGTTTCACTTGCATGGCGGCTTGCGTCCCTATGACGGCCGCTGTCTTGGGCGAGGCCGTCCTGTTATGATGAGCGCCCCGTTGAATAGCCTCGGGGCAAAAGACGCCGTATTTAACCACAAGCGCGCAGCCGAAACCAAAGGCTGTGCCGACGCCTAGTCTGAGCATGTCCGATAAAATTGAACTTCGCGCAGAGGTGCCGTCCGAATTGGGCGGCCAACGCCTCGATCAAGTCGCCGCACAATTATTCGCTGAGCACTCGCGCTCGCGCCTTTCCGCCTGGATCAAAGACGGCCGCCTGACTGTGGATGGGGCGGTTATCCGCCCGCGAGACATTGTTCACGGTGGTGCCATTCTTGAACTCACTGCCGAGCAGGAAGCTCAGGGCGAATGGATCGCTCAAGACATCGAGCTGGACATCGTCTATGAAGACGACGACATCCTGGTGATCAACAAACCCGCGGGCCTGGTGGTGCATCCTGCCGCCGGTCACGCTGATGGCACCTTGCTCAACGCCTTGCTGCACCACGTGCCGGACATCATCAATGTGCCCCGCGCCGGTATCGTGCATCGCCTGGACAAGGACACCACCGGTCTGATGGTGGTGGCCAAGACCATTCAGGCGCAGACACAGCTTGTCACGCAATTGCAGAGCCGCAGCGTAAGCCGGATCTACGAGTGCATCGTGATCGGTGTGGTGACTGCCGGCGGCAAGATCAACGCGCCGATCGGTCGTCACGGTCAGCAACGCCAGCGCATGGCCGTGATGGAAGGTGGCAAGCAGGCCGTCAGTCATTACCGCGTGCTCGAGCGTTTCCGCTCCCACACGCACGTGCGGGTGAAGCTGGAAACCGGTCGTACGCACCAGATTCGTGTGCACATGGCCCACATCAACTACCCGTTGGTCGGAGATCCTGCCTACGGCGGTCGTTTCCGCATTCCGCCGGCAGCCAGTGTGACCATGGTCGAATCGTTGAAGGCGTTCCCGCGTCAGGCACTGCATGCGCGGTTCCTGGAACTGGATCACCCGACCACCGGTAAACGCATGAGCTGGGAATCGCCACTGCCGGACGATTTCGTCTGGTTGCTGACGCTGCTCAAGCAAGACCGCGAGGCGTTCATCGGATGAGTGACTGGCTGATTCCCGACTGGCCTGCGCCTGCCGGGGTGAAAGCCTGCGTTACCACCCGTGCGGGCGGCGTCAGTCTGGCGCCGTTCGACAGCCTCAATCTCGGCGATCACGTCGATGACAGCCCCGAAACTGTTGCCGAAAACCGCCGTCGCCTCACCGATCATTTCTCTATTCAGCCGGCCTGGTTAAAGCAGGTTCACGGCATTGCCGTGGCCCACGCAGACCCAAGCCTTACGGCCACTGCCGATGCCAGCTGGACGGCAACGCCCGGTATTGCCTGCACGGCAATGACCGCGGATTGCCTGCCGGCGCTGTTCTGTGACCGTGTCGGTACTCGCGTAGCGGCGGCTCATGCCGGATGGCGCGGGTTGGCGGCGGGTGTGCTGGAAGCAACCCTCGACAGCCTGGCCGTGCCGCCAGAAGAAGTGCTGGTCTGGCTCGGCCCCGCCATCGGTCCGCAAGCCTTTGAAGTCGGCCCGGAAGTGCGCGAAATCTTCGTCGAACAATTGCCCGAAGCCGCCAAAGCCTTTGTGCCGAGTCAAAATGCTGGCAAATTCATGGCCGACATCTATGAGCTGGCGCGTTTGCGCCTGGCCACTCGCGGGGTTACCGCTGTTTATGGCGGCGGTTTCTGCACCGTGACCGATCCTCGCTTCTTTTCCTACCGCCGCAGCCCGCGCACCGGTCGGTTTGCCTCCTTGGTCTGGCTCGAACGCTAGACTTCTCTGATCTACATCAACATCGCGACGCTTGAATCTCCCAGAATCGACCACATCTAAGTGATATCTGGCAGGTTTCTTCATTCAGGATGTTTCATAGGTCCGGCCTGCTCAAAAGGAAGGTGACCCATGCGTATAGACCGTTTAACCAGCAAGTTGCAGTTAGCCTTGTCCGACGCCCAATCCCTGGCCGTCGGCCTCGATCATCCGGGCATTGAGCCGGCGCACTTGATGCAAGCCATGCTTGAACAGCAGGGTGGTTCGATCAAACCCCTGTTGATGCAGGTTGGCTTCGACGTCAACAGCCTGCGCAAAGAGCTGACCAAAGAGCTCGATCAACTACCAAAAATCCAGAACCCGACCGGCGACGTCAACATGTCGCAGGATCTGGCGCGTCTGCTCAACCAGGCCGACCGCCTGGCCCAGCAGAAGGGCGACCAGTTCATCTCCAGCGAGTTGGTGTTGCTCGCCGCCATGGACGAGAACAGCAAGCTTGGCAAATTGTTGCTCGGTCAGGGCGTCAGCAAGAAAGCCCTGGAAAACGCGATCACCAACCTGCGTGGTGGTGAGGCCGTCAATGACGCCAACCATGAAGAATCGCGCCAGGCGCTGGATAAATACACCGTCGACCTGACCAAGCGTGCCGAAGAAGGCAAGCTCGATCCGGTGATCGGCCGTGACGACGAAATTCGCCGGACCATTCAAGTCCTGCAACGCCGCACCAAGAACAACCCGGTGCTGATCGGTGAGCCTGGCGTGGGTAAAACCGCCATCGCCGAAGGCCTGGCCCAGCGCATCATCAACGGCGAAGTGCCAGATGGACTCAAGGGCAAGCGCCTGCTGTCCCTGGACATGGGGTCGCTGATTGCCGGTGCTAAGTACCGTGGCGAGTTCGAAGAACGCCTCAAATCCCTGCTCAACGAACTGTCGAAGCAGGAAGGGCAGATCATTCTGTTCATCGACGAACTGCACACCATGGTCGGCGCCGGTAAAGGCGAAGGCTCGATGGACGCGGGCAATATGCTCAAGCCAGCGTTGGCCCGTGGTGAGCTGCACTGCGTCGGCGCGACCACACTCAACGAGTACCGCCAATATATAGAGAAGGATGCGGCCCTTGAGCGGCGCTTCCAGAAAGTCTTGGTGGATGAGCCGAGTGAAGAAGACACCATCGCGATTCTGCGTGGCCTGAAAGAGCGTTATGAGGTTCACCATAAGGTGGCGATTACCGACGGCGCAATCATCGCTGCGGCCAAGCTCAGTCACCGCTACATCACCGATCGTCAGCTGCCGGACAAAGCCATCGACCTGATCGACGAAGCGGCCAGCCGCATCCGCATGGAGATCGACTCCAAGCCGGAAGTACTGGATCGTCTGGAGCGTCGGCTGATTCAGCTGAAGGTGGAATCCCAGGCGCTGAAGAAAGAAAGCGACGACGCGGCGAAGAAACGCCTGGAAAAACTCCAGGAAGAGATCGTCCGTCACGAACGTGAGTACTCGGACCTGGAGGAAATCTGGAACGCGGAAAAAGCCGAAGTCCAGGGTTCTGCGCAGATCCAGCAGAAAATCGAACAGTCCCGTCAGGAACTGGAAGCTGCCCGCCGCAAAGGCGATCTGAACCGCATGGCGGAGTTGCAGTACGGGATCATCCCGGACCTGGAGCGCAGCCTGCAAATGGTCGACCAACATGGCAAAACTGAAAACCAGTTACTGCGCAGCAAAGTGACTGAAGAAGAGATCGCCGAAGTCGTGTCGAAGTGGACCGGTATTCCGGTGTCGAAAATGCTCGAAGGCGAGCGCGAAAAACTGATGAAGATGGAAAGCCTGTTGCACCAACGTGTGATCGGCCAGGACGAAGCGGTAATTGCCGTTTCCAATGCGGTGCGGCGCTCCCGCGCCGGTTTGTCCGACCCGAATCGCCCGAGCGGTTCGTTCATGTTCCTCGGCCCGACCGGTGTCGGTAAAACCGAGCTGTGCAAGGCACTGGCCGAGTTCCTCTTTGATACGGAAGAGGCGATGGTGCGGATCGACATGTCCGAGTTCATGGAGAAACATTCCGTGGCTCGCCTGATCGGGGCGCCACCAGGCTACGTAGGCTATGAAGAGGGCGGATACCTGACCGAGGCGGTGCGTCGCAAGCCTTATTCGGTGATCCTCCTGGATGAGGTCGAGAAGGCCCACCCGGACGTTTTCAACATCTTGCTGCAAGTGCTGGAGGATGGCCGGCTGACCGACAGTCATGGCCGCACGGTGGATTTCAAAAATACCGTGATTGTAATGACCTCCAACCTCGGTTCGGTGCAGATCCAGGAGTTGGTCGGTGATCGTGAGGCTCAGCGTGCGGCAGTGATGGACGCAATTTCCACGCACTTCCGGCCGGAGTTCATCAACCGGGTCGATGAAGTGGTGATCTTCGAGCCGCTGGCTCGGGATCAGATCGCGGGCATTACCGAGATCCAGTTGGGCCGTCTGCGCAGTCGCCTGACCGAGCGCGAGTTGAAGCTTGATCTGAGCCCTGAGGCCATGGATAAGCTGATCGCGGTGGGTTACGACCCGGTTTACGGCGCACGGCCGCTCAAACGAGCCATTCAGCGCTGGATCGAGAACCCGCTGGCGCAGCTGATTCTGTCCGGTCGTTTCATGCCAGGCGACACCGCAACAGGCACTGTGGAAAACGACGAAATCGTTTTCGTCTGACTCTAAACGGCAGTGCAATGGATAAGGCCTCGCATTGCGAGGCCTTTTTTTCGCCAGGCTGTTGAACTCTAAGGAAAAGGCTTGTAAAGTGCGCCCCGCAGTAAGTCGCCCTGAAGGGTTCCAGCTCCCCAAGCCGGAATCTGAAATAAGTTGCAAATCATTAACTTGAAAGCAATTTAGGGGGTTGACAGAGGTGCTTAAGATTGTAGAATAGCGCGCCTCAGACACACGAACGCAGCGATGCGAACGGGTCGAAGAGGTGAAGCAAGCTTCACAGTTGTAAATTGAAATATGTAGTTCCGTGATAGCTCAGTCGGTAGAGCAAATGACTGTTAATCATTGGGTCCCAGGTTCGAGTCCTGGTCACGGAGCCAATTTCAAGCCGGGGTATAGCGCAGTCCGGTAGCGCGCCTGCTTTGGGAGCAGGATGTCAGGAGTTCGAATCCCCTTACCCCGACCATTTTTGGGTCGTTAGCTCAGTTGGTAGAGCAGTTGGCTTTTAACCAATTGGTCGTAGGTTCGAATCCCACACGACCCACCATTTTTGAAACCAGTTCACGCTGGGATCAGATCTTAAGATCAGAGGCCAAAAGCACTGATCGAAGAAGGCGACTTTTTAAAGGTCGCCTTTTTATTACCGGGGTATAGCGCAGTCCGGTAGCGCGCCTGCTTTGGGAGCAGGATGTCAGGAGTTCGAATCCCCTTACCCCGACCATATTAAAAATCCTCGTATCGAAAGATACGGGGATTTTTTTTGCCTTCGAAAAATGTTCCAGATGCAAAAAAGCCGCGCTTCTCGACGGAAAAGCGCGGCCTGGTACTCGGCAGATTAGGCGCCGTCTTGGTCTTTCAAATGCTCGAACAGGCCTTTTGGCATTTTCTTGCCATTGGCTTCGTAGTTGGCTTTCACGTTATCGAATGCCTCTTGCTCGTCGATGAAGCCGTCATGGTTGGTGTCGATCTTGTCGAAATTGGATTTCGGCGCAACTTTCTGGAATTCGGCACGGGATACCTTGCCGTCGTCATCCGTGTCGGTTTTTGCCATCGAGGCATCGCCACACTTGCCCTCGCCACATTTCCCTTCAGGAGTCTTCACGACCTGTTCGGCCGAGGCCAGCAGGTAGCCCTGAGTCAGTGGTTGCGCGGCGAACACCGAACCGGACAACATCATTCCTCCGGCCAAAACAGCGCCGAGCAAACCGATAGTGTTTTTGGTGGTACGGGACATTTCAATACTCCTGGGTTGCACGACACAACCGTTCGATAAAGGACGCCACGCAAATGCGGCGATAACCGTAGCTGGCGGTAGCCTTGCTCGGGAGCGGCCATTTAGCGGGCGTGGTGTATCGCTACTGTGTCGCGCAAGGGGGAGTTTGTAAGCGAAGGGGATGAAACGGCAGGGGAGATACAGTGAGACACAGATCTACAGGCTGGTGAGTAAAAATGTGGGAGTGAGCCGCCCGGAGCCGGCTCACTCCCACACTAGATTGTGTTAGTGAAGTTTGAGCCGTGGCTCAGTCCCGCGCCCGATCTTGCTCCCCAACATCAACATCGCCGTACGAAACGCGCCATACAACGCCATCTGGTGCATGCGATACAGCGACACGTAAAACATCCGCGCCAGCCAGCCTTCCAGCATCACGCTGCCGGTGAGGTTGCCCATCAAGTTACCCACAGCCGAAAAACGCGATAGCGAGATCAGCGAGCCGTAGTCGGTGTATTTGTACGCCGGCAGAGGCTTGCCTTCGATTCGCAGTTTCAGCGATTTGGCCAGCAACGAAGCTTGCTGATGCGCAGCCTGGGCGCGCGGCGGCACATTGCGGTCTGTGCCCGGCTGCGGGCAGGCCGCGCAGTCACCGAAGGCGAAGATGTTCTCGTCGCGGGTGGTTTGCAGGGTCGGCAGCACGTGCAGCTGATTGATCCGGTTGGTTTCCAGGCCATCGATGTCCTTGAGGAAACCCGGTGCACGAATCCCGGCCGCCCAGACTTTCAGGCTGGCATTGATGACTTTGCCATCGGCGGTGATCAGGCTGTCGGCCGTCACTTCACTGACGGCGGCATTGGTCATGACGTTGACCCCGAGTTTCTCCAGGGTTTTATGCACAGGGCCGCCGATACGTTCCGGCAGCGCTGGCAGTACCCGTGGCCCCGCTTCAATCAGCGTGATGTGCATGTTCTCCGGTTTGATCCGGTCCAGGCCGTATGCCGCCAGTTCATGGGCTGCGTTGTGCAGTTCTGCGGCCAGTTCGACCCCGGTGGCACCGGCGCCAACGATGGCCACGCTGATCTGCTCGACCTTGTCGGTCTGCCCGGCATGGGCGCGCAGGTAGTGGTTGAGCAATTGCTGGTGGAAGCGCTCGGCCTGTTTGCGGGTGTCGAGGAACAGGCAGTGTTGCGCCGCGCCCTGTGTCCCGAAATCGTTGGTGGTGCTACCGACCGCGATCACCAGCGAGTCGTAACCCACTTCGCGCGCCGGGACCAGTTCAATGCCGGCTTCGTCGTAGGTAGCGGCCAGCTGGATTTTTTTCTGTGCGCGATCAAGCCCGCTCATGCGCCCCAGCTGGAACTCGAAGTGGTTCCATTTTGCCTGGGCAACATAGTTGAGTTCGTCTTCGGAGGAGTTCAGGGAACCTGCCGCCACCTCGTGCAACAGCGGTTTCCAGATGTGGGTCAGGTTCGCGTCGACCAGCATCACACTGGCCGTGCCGCGCTTGCCCAGAGTCTTACCCAGACGGGTAGCCAACTCCAGACCGCCGGCGCCGCCGCCAACGATGACAATACGATGAGTCATGGGGATATCTCGCAAGGCTAAAAGAAATCGGTGCAGTCAACCGAGCGAGCGCGATGCTGCTCATAGCGTCAGGTAACTGATAAATCGGCTCAACAGGCCTAAACCAATGGTCACTGCCAACACCACCACCAGGAGCATCCACGGCCGGAAAGGCCGGCGCTCGACTTGGTGCTGGGACAATTGCAGGTACTCTTCGACATGCTTTTGGTCGTCTGGGTTCAGGCGGCTGGTCATATTGGGCCTCGTCAGGGGTAGACGTTGCTGAATGTGTAGAAGCTACAGGCGGATTTAACGAACGTTGAACGGAGCATAGCCGCTGGCAGGAATGGGCTCGACGCTCACCGTATCGTCCAGGCGAATGATTCCACTTTGTAACACCCGGGCGGTGATTCCGCCATGTCCGCGAACGGCCTGAAAAGTCCCGGGGCCGAGGTTGTTCTCGAGACGGGCGCAGGGTTGGCACCAGCCAGTGGTTTCGAAAATCGCCTGGCCAATCCTGAAGCGCCGACCCTTGAGACTGAACAGATTGATACCGCTGATAACGAGGTTGCGTCGCAAATCATTAGGTAATACCGGTTGATCCGCCGGGCGGCCCATCAGTGAGTTGATCACCGCCAGATGCTCCCATTGGATCAGCGTTACCTGCCGCGCATTGCGTACGCCGGGACGCGCGTGATCACCGGTCAATCCGGCTTCAAGCCGCGCTTCCACGGCATCGAGTTCGATCATCTGAGAACGTGATTGCGGCCGCACGCCGATCCAGCGAACGCGACCTGTTTGCGGCACTTCGGCAATCAGCTCCTGCAATGGACTCACAGGCTGATCCCGACGTCGAAAACAATGCTGCGACCCAGGTTGCTGCGCAAAAAATCCGGGGCATCCGGGTGCGCGAATAGCACACGGACGAAGGTCGGGCCGACCAGCGACAACGAGCGCCAGCCTTGGCGCAGGTATTCGGTAGGCGGCGGGAAATGGCTGTTGAGGTCCAGCACTTCGCGCTTGAGGCTGGCGAAGGCGATGATGTCCAGTTCGCCCAGGTCCATGCCGCGTTCTTTGTAGTTGTGCGCTTTTTTGCGCAAGGTTGGCGCGAGCCTGAGCAAGAACTCATTGGCCGGAATGCGCCGGGGCTTGGCCTCGCGGCGCACCAGCGAACTCAGGGAAAACGCACTGCGCCGGCGTTGCAGCTCATCGCGCCATTCGTCGTTGAGGCGTCGGCCCTCATCGAGCACGAAAAACACTTCGAAACTGGCGTCACGAAACAGCACGTCCGGCGGCTCCCCGGCCGGGGCGAATTCGTCGGCGCGATAGGGAATGTTCAGGCCTTGCAGCAGGCGCTGGCAGACCCAACGCTCACGCTCCCATTTGCGGGCATTGGACAGGAACGCGTTGGCTTGCTCGGCCGCAATGGTCAGCAGGCGTAAATAATCTGAGTCATCCATAGGCCCAAGCTTAGCGTTCATTTGCGACAAGCAGAAAGCGTGAAACGGTAAACAGGCGGACTGGGCGCTCGGAGCGGGCGGTGTAGACTGATGGCCATTACGCACATGCGCTCGAACGAGGACAGGAACGTGAAATATTGGCCCGTGTTATTGCTCAGTCTTCTGCCTCTTTGGGCGCAAGCACTGGAGGAGGGTGAGCGGCTGGCGCCGTGGACCTTGCTCGATCAGTTCGATCAGCCCTTCACACTTGATAACCAGACTCAGACGTTGCTGGTGGCGCGCAGCATGGACGCCGCCAAACTGGTCGCCGCCGCTCTGCAGGACCAGCCCAAGGGCTACCTGGAGGCTCGGCACGCGGTATTTGTCGCGGACATCCAGCGCATGCCTCGACTGATCGCGAAAATGTTTGCTGTACCGGCCATGCGCGATTATCCCTATCGAGTGATGCTTGACCGTGATGGTCGCGTGGCGCCGCGCTACCCCGGACCTGTGGATAAAGTGCTGTGGCTGCAGCTCAAGGACGGTCAATTGGTGGGGCAGTACGAATTCGCTACGGCTGCGCAATTGCGTGAGGCGCTGGAGAAGGCCCTGCCCTGATCCGCGCAAAGCGCCTGTGAGCGCAGACGCTGACATCTGAATCATCCATCAGTCCGCACTTAGCGTTCAAATGTGATTGCAATGAAGGCAGTTCATCGCAGAGGTTCCGATCTGCCGGATTTGCGGCCCTCCATCCCCGCAACACTCCTCATCCCGCGCCCGTTTCAGGGCATTGCACAAAACGGATAGCGATCTGCGCAAAGCGGATATTGCCCCGCGCCTGGCGCCTCTACCCTCGGCTGTACGGACGTTAGCCGTGTTGCCGACGCTCTTAAAAAAAATAACAACAAGAGATAAATGCCATGCGCAAGATCGACGTACATGCGGTTATCGACAACGCACGATTCAATCGCTTTCACTGGATGGTGCTGTTCTGGTGTGCCCTGATCATCATTTTCGACGGTTACGATTTGGTGATCTACGGCGTGGTGTTGCCGATGCTGATGAAAGAGTGGGGGCTCAGTCCTCTGCAAGCGGGCGCACTGGGCAGTTATGCACTGTTCGGGATGATGTTCGGCGCGCTGTTTTTCGGCCCGCTGTCGGACAGGATCGGTCGCAAAAAAGCCATCACGATCTGCGTGATGCTGTTCAGCGGTTTTACCGTGCTCAATGGTTTTGCCCGCAACCCCACCGAGTTTGGCCTCTGCCGGTTCATTGCCGGGCTTGGCATTGGCGGGGTGATGCCCAACGTCGTGGCGCTGATGAACGAGTACGCGCCGAAGAAAATCCGCAGCACGCTGGTGGCGATCATGTTCAGCGGCTATTCGGTAGGCGGCATGCTGTCGGCGGGGCTCGGTATCGTGCTGATCCCGAGTTTTGGCTGGCAATCGGTGTTTTATGTGGCGGTGCTGCCGTTGCTGTTGTTGCCGTTGATCATGTACTTCCTGCCCGAGTCGGTAGGTTTCATGCTGCGCCAGGGGCGCAATGAAGAGGCGCGAAACGTCCTGCAGCGAATTGACCCGGCGTACGTCGCGCAAACCAGCGATCAATTGCACATGAGCGAAGTGAAGGGCACTGGCACGCCGGTGTTGCAACTGTTTCGCGAAGGTCGTGCGCTGCGCACGCTGATGTTGTGGCTGGCGTTTTTCTGCTGCTTGCTGATGGTCTACGCCTTGAGTTCCTGGCTGCCAAAACTGATGGCCAACGCCGGTTACAGCCTGGGCTCGAGTCTGTCGTTCCTGCTGGTGCTCAACTTCGGTGCCATTTTCGGCGCGGTGGGCGGCGGTGTGCTGGGAGACAAACTCAACCTGCCGCGGGTGTTGTCGGTGTTCTTCGCCGTGGCAGCGGTGTCGATCACCTTGCTGGGCTTCAACAGTCCGATGCCGCTGTTGTACCTGCTGATCGCCATTGCCGGCGCCACCACCATTGGCTCGCAGATTCTGTTGTACGCCTGCGCCGCGCAGTTCTACTCCATGACCATTCGCTCCACCGGTTTGGGCTGGGCCTCGGGCATCGGGCGCAACGGTGCCATTGTCGGACCGCTGCTGGGCGGTGCCTTGCTCGGGATCAGCCTGCCGCTGCAACTGAACTTCATGGCATTCGCCTTGCCCGGTGCGGTGGCCGCGATGGCCATGACCGTGTTCGCCATCAGCAGTCGGCGCAGTGCCCAACAAAAGTTGCCGGGCATCCATGGATCGCCTGACGGGGCTGTCGGCGAGGCTTCATGAAAAGCTTATTCCAGGACTTTTCCCTGTCTGCGGCCGTGGCCGGATTTATCGCCACGGTGATTTCCTACGCAGGCCCGTTGGTGATCATCTTTCAGGCTGCCGAGACCGCGCACCTCTCGCGGGAGGTGCTGTCTTCCTGGGTTTGGGCGATTTCCATCGGCAGCGCCGTGCTCGGAATCGGGTTGAGCCTGCGTTACCGCGTCCCGGTGATCATCGCGTGGTCAGCGCCGGGTTCGGCGTTGCTGGTGGCGCTGTTGCCGGGGATCTCCATGCCGGAGGCAGTAGGCGCGTATCTGGTCAGTAGCCTGATTATCTTTCTGGTCGGGGTCTCGGGAGCGTTTGACCGGATCATCGGCAAACTGCCCGCGGCGATTGCGGCAGCGATGCTGGCGGGGATCCTGTTCAGCTTCGGCACCGGGTTGTTCATCTCGTTGCAGGGCAAGCCGTTGCTGGTGCTGGCGATGTTCGCCACCTACCTGGTCTGCAAACGGCTGATGCCGCGGTATGCGGTGTTGATGGTGCTGCTGGTGGGTTGCTCGATGGCTTTTCTCGCCGGTGATTTGCACAGCGAGGCGTTGGTAATCGGGATGGCCACGCCGGTGTGGATCACACCTACGTTCAGCCTGAGCGCGACCCTGAATATCGCCTTGCCGCTGGTGATGGTGGCGCTGACCGGCCAGTTCGTTCCCGGCATGGCGGTGCTGCGCGCCAGCGGTTACCCAACGCCGGCCGGCCCGATCATCGCCAGCAGTGCGGTGGGCACGGCGCTGTTGGCGCCGTTCGGTTGCCATGGGCTGAATCTGGCAGCCATCACCGCGGCGATTTGTACCGGGCGCGAAGCCCATGAAGATCCCGGCAAACGCTATGTGGCCGGGGTTGTGGGCGGGCTGTGTTACCTGGTGCTGGGGATTTTCGGCGCCACCCTGGTTTCACTGTTTTCGGCGTTCCCCAAAGAACTGATCGCGGCCCTGGCCGGGCTGGCGCTGTTCGCCGCGATTGCCGGGGCGTTGGCCGGCGCAATGGCCGTGCCGAGTGATCGCGAAGCCGCGTTGGTGACTTTTCTGACCACCGCCTCGGGCATGTCGTTGTTGGGTTTGTCCGCTGCTTTTTGGGGGCTGATTTTCGGCATGGTCACCCACGTGTTGCTGAACGCCCGTCGTCCCGCTCCCCGCAGCAAATCCGCTGCGACTGAAGCACTTCAACCTGTCGATCAATAAAAACAAGAGAAAAACGATGAAACAGATTCTTCCAACAACCGGTTCCGTGTTGTCCATGGCGGTCGTCTCCAGTTTCTCCGCCGGTGCGATGGCGGCCGAGGGCGGCTTCATCGAAGACACCACCGCCACCTTGCAAGCACGCAACTACTACTTCAGCCGGGACTTTTCCGACATCGTCGGGGCCAACCAACAATCGAAGGCTGAAGAGTGGGCGCAGGGCTTCATCCTCAACGTCAAATCCGGTTATACCCAGGGCCCCGTCGGTGTTGGTGTGGATGTTATTGGCCTGCTCGGCCTCAAGCTCGACAGCAGCCCGGACCGGGTCAATACCGGTTTGCTGCCGGTGCAGGATGACGGGCGCGCGGCGGATGATTACAGCCGTCTGGAAGGCGCGTTGAAGGTGCGATTCTCCAAAACCGAACTGAAGGTGGGTGAACTGCAACCCAACCTGCCGGTGCTGGCCTTCAGCGATATCCGTTTGCTGCCGCCCAGCTATCAGGGCGCGAGCATCAGCTCGAACGAGATCAATGGCCTGACCGTACAAGGTGGCCACTTGAACTCGACCAGCCTGCGCAACGAGGCCGGCGACGAAAAGATGCAAGCCATGCTCGGTCATGTGCCGCAGCGTCAGGTCAGCAGTGATGGTTTCAACTTTGCTGGCGCCGATTACGCCTTCAACGATAAACGCAGCTCGGTCAGCGCCTGGTTCGGGCAGCTTGAGGATATCTACAACCAACGCTTTCTCGGCCTCAAGCACAGTGAGCCGTTCGGTAACTGGATCCTGGGCGCCAACCTTGGTTATTACGATTCGCGCGAAGACGGCAAAAAACTGCTGGGCAACATCGACAACCAGGCGTTTTTCTCCTTGCTGTCGGCCAAGCGTGGCGGCCACACGTTCTATGTCGGCTATCAGGGCATGTTCGGCGACAGTGCCTTCCCGCGAGTGTTTGCCAACATCAGCCCTCTGGGTAACGAGGTGCCGACCTACGAGTTCGCCTATACCGATGAGCGCTCCTGGCAGGCGCGTTACGACTACGATTTCGCCGCCCTCGGCGTGCCGGGGCTGACCAGCACCGTGCGCTACATCACTGGCAGCAATGTCGATACCGGCAAAGGGTTCGAGGGCAAGGACCGCGAGCGCGATCTGGACATCGGCTATGTGCTGCAGAGCGGCAGCCTCAAAGGTCTCGGGATCCGCGTGCGCAACGCGATGGCGCGTTCCAACTACCGCAGCGATATCGACGAAAACCGCTTGATCCTCAGCTACACCTGGACGCTGCTATAAGGGCGCGGTCATAGATCTGTGGTGCAGTCACCCATGACCTCGTACGTCACGCTATGGGTCTGGCCTTGATGATCGACGTACACCATGGTTGCAGGCACAACCCCGCAGGCGGTTGCGGTGTTCGACACTGAAACCACTTTGGCAATGTCCAGCGGCTGTGCGGGGTTGTACGAAGTGGCGGCGGGTTGGTTGCCGGCGGCCATGGCCGAGGTGGCGACAACGGTCAGAAACAGGCTGATCAGGGTTTTCATTTTTCCGTGCTCCGTGTTGATTCCGATACCTGGATTCTAGTCTTTGCCCATCACCGATAAAGGGGCTCGCGCCTGAAGCAGCCTTACATCAAACGTAACAGTGACCGCCCGTGGAGGGCTTATGGATCTGCTCAATAACTTGCGGGTGTTCGTCCGCGTGGTGGAGTGCGCAAGCTTTACCGCCGCCGCCGATGCGCTGGAACTGTCAACTGCGCAAGTGTCGCGACTGGTGGCCGATCTGGAGCAGCATGTGCAAGCACGCTTGCTGCACCGCACCACGCGACGGTTGAGCCTGACCGAGGCCGGTGAACGCTTTTTGGTGCGCAGTCGGCAAATACTCGAAGAAATGGAGGTGGCAACGGCTGAGGCTCGCGGTGCCCATCTCAAACCGAGTGGACGACTGCGGGTTCACAGCATGAATGGCCTGGGGGTGCTGATCACGCCATTGATCGCGCGCTACAGCGAGCTTTACCCCGATGTGGTGTTCGAGTTGACCCTGTCGCAGCGCAATCCCGATCCTATGGAGGAAGGGCACGACGTGGTGATTTCGATTGCCCATGAACTGGCCGATTCGCAAATGGTCGCCCAGTCCATCGGGCAGATTTACAGCGTGCCCTGCGCCTCCCCGCACTACCTGCAACGGCGTGGCGTACCGCGAACACCGATGGCGCTCAATGATCATCAGTGCCTGCGCATGCTCGACCCGTTGTACAAAGATGAATGGGTGTTCCGGGACGAAGAGGGCGAGCATGCCATCAGCCCGGCCAGGACCTTTCAATGCAACGTCGCCGAATCAATGGTCAAGGCGTCGGAATCCGGCATGGGGATCAGCCTGATTCCGTTCTATACCGCGACGCGTCCCTTGAGCGATGGCACGTTGTTGCGTTTGTTGCCGGCCTGGCGCCCCCGTGAGCGCAACGTTTATGCGCTGTACCCATCGCGGCGTTTTCTCGATGCCAAGGTTCGGACCTGGGTGGACTTTCTCAAAGCCGAATTACCCAAGCTGTTCGCTGAACACGAGGCGGTGATGAACGATCCACGGCATTGGGCCTGAAGTGCCGGTTACGTCACCCCATCCAGTTCGGCAGGGCCAGAAGCGCGTTGGCACGCTGGACAGGAACAGTCCAGGCAGGGCTAGTACTTCCAGAAAACCGGGATGAACAGCACCAGAACAGTGAGGATTTCCAGTCTTCCCAGCAACATGCCAACGGTCAGCAGCCATTTGGCCGAATCGGGCAGTGTCGAGAAGTTACCTGCCGGGCCAATGATCGAACCAAGGCCTGGCCCCACGTTGCAGACGGCAGTGGCCGCGCCACTCAATGCCGTGGTCCAGTCCAGGCCGATGAGCGCCAACCCCATCGCGATCGCCCCGATGGTGATGGTGAAAAAGAATGAAAACGTCAGGAGTGAGCGGGCGATATCTTCATCGATCGGGCGATTGTTGTATTTCTTCTGGATGACGGCGCGAGGATGAATCAATTGTTTCAGGCTGCCCATGAGCAGGGCGCCAGCCACTTGAAAACGGAAGATTTTAAGACCGCCGGCAGTGGAGCCGGAGCAGCCGCCGACAAAGGTCAGATAAAAAAACAGCAACACGGAGAAGCTGCCCCATAACGTGTAATCCCCTAGCGCCACGCCGGTCGTCGTGACCACCGACGTCACGTTGACCGCCACGATCCGAAACGCGTCCCACCAGCCGTGCTCGCTGTTCAAGCACAGCCAGGTGCCGAACAGCAGCCAGGTGATGAGCAAAAAGCCAATGAAACCGCGTACCTGATGATCGTTGAACAAGGCCTGTTTATTCCCGCGTAGCGTGCTCACATACAGCGTGAAAGGCAGGCTGCCCAGAATCATGACAACCACTGACACCCAATGAATGGCCGGTTGTGTCCAGTGCGCCAGAGACGCATCGGAGGTGGAAAAACCGCCTGTGGAAATCAACGCCATTGCATGATTGACGGCTTCGAACGGCGTCATCCCGGCTATCCACAGGGCCAGCGTGGAAACAGCGGTCAGCCCGACATACAGCCCCAGAATATATTTGGCGGCGACATGGGAGCGGGGTGTGACCTTCTCCGACCAGTCGGATGATTCGGTCTGGAACAGGCGCATCCCCCCGACCCGCAATAGCGGCAGGATGGCCACGGCCATGCCGATGAAGCCGATCCCGCCCAGCCAATGCAGCATTGAACGCCAAATCAGCAATCCGGGAGAGGCAGTGTCCAGGCCGGTCAGAATGGTCGATCCGGTGGTGGTGATACCGGACATCGTTTCAAAAAACGCGTCGGTGTAGCTGATGTGCTGAATAAAGACCATGGGTAACGCGGCAAACATGCAAACGACCACCCAACTGGCCGTGGTCAGCATGTACATATCGCGGGGACGCAACTGAGCGTTTTCAGGACGTCCCTTGTTAATCAGCAGCAGCCCGGACACCATCGTGATCACAATTGACCACCCAAAGGCCGACATCTCATCGTTGCGTTCATAGATCACCAGCGTGAGCAGCGGTATCGCCATACTCACTGCAAGCGTGATCAGAAAAATACCCAGGATGAAACCGATAAACCGCAAAACCGCAATGGACATAGATAACGCCTGTCTTGTTAGCGCCGCGCAGTATCGACCGGCTTGCCATTTTGTCTCGTAAAGTTTGCGTAACGTTTGTTCTTTCCCTGGATTCTCTGCGTGCCGGCTGGAAGTGCGATACGGCCAGTCAGAAACGCCGGTATAGACTCATAGCTATCACGACGGGAGAGACGCGTGAAATATAGAACAATGTTGCTGCTCAGTCGTTTGCTTGCGCGGGGCCCGGCGTCCAGGAAGGCGCGCCCATGATCGGCGCCGAGTTGCTGTCAGCGCAAAGCCTTGCAGTTGGCTGGCTGATATATGTGCCGGCAGTGATCTGGGCTGCCTGTCGAGCACCCTGGGTTGAATTGTTCAGCGACAGTCGCCGCCAGCATCTGTTGTTCGGCACGGTGTTCGCGTTGTTCTTGCTCTGGCTGGTGCGGCAAGACTTCGACACCGGCGTGTCCTACCACTTTATCGGCATGACCGCTGTGACCCTGTTGCTCGACTGGCCGCTGGCGATTGTCGGCGGGTTGGTCGCGCAAGCGGGACTGGTGCTGCTCGGGCGCCAGGATCTGGCGGCGATGGGGGTCAACGGTGCGCTGCTGATTCTGCTGCCGGTGCTGGTCACCGAATGCTGCGCGATCCTGGTGGAGCGAGCGCAACCGCGTAATCCCTTTGTGTATATCTTCGTGTCCGGTTTCTTTGCTGCGGCGCTGTCGGCGTTGCTGTGCCTGCTGCTGGCGCTGTGGTTGCTGTGGTTCGACGAACGTTTCGCCATGCCCTATTGGCTGGAGGATTTTGTCGGTTATCTGTGGCTGCTGATCTTTCCGGAAGCGTTCATCAACGGCATGGTCGTCAGCGCGTTGGTGGTGTTTTGCCCCGAGTGGCTGGAGACGTTCAATCGCACGCGCTACCTTTCAGCGCCCTGGAAAGACGACGATCCCAAATCTTGATCCATATCAAAGGCAAAAATCGCCCGCGAATCCATGCTCTGGAAAACCTTCAGGAGCATCGAAATGAGTGTCTACGAGTGGGCAAGGCAGGAGTTGCGTCAAAGTCTGGATGGGGCGCAGGAGGTGGGCTTTGATCCGGGGTTGAGCCTGCGTGCCTTGCTCAGTGCAGTGGTGCAACAGAGCAAGGCAGTGCGCAGTGTCGAAGACCTGGCCGATGAGTTGCGTTTTCTTGCGGAAAACCTCGATGACAGCCAGGACTACGGTTTTATGCGGCCTTGAAGATCAGTGACGCGGCTCGAAGTCTTCGCTGAACAGGTCGTCTTCGGCATCCGGGCTGACCGGAATCTTGTGTTCTTCCGAGGCCCATGCACCGAGGTCGATCAATTTGCAGCGATCCGAGCAGAACGGCCGGTTGACGTTGCTGGCGACCCATTCGACAGGGGCGCCACAGGTTGGGCAATTGACGGTTGGGGTCTGGCTCATGACTGGCCTCCACGCAAAGTAAGGTAAAAGTGATGCAGGCGTTCGACCTCGCTGTGCAGCCAGGCGAGGTCGCGGTCGTTGACCACCACATCGTCGGCATGGCTCACGCGGTCCTGGCGGCTGGACTGGGCCTTGAGGATCGCCTGGACCTGTTGCTCGCTGGTCTGGTCACGCTGCAGGGTGCGCTCGATCTGTAGTTGTTCCGGGGCATCGATCACCAGGACTCGTTGGGTCATGGCGTACTGCCCGGACTCGATCAGCAATGGCGAAACCAGAATCGCGTAAGGCGATTGTGCCTTGGCCAGATGCTCGGCGATTTCCTTGGCGATCAGCGGATGCAACAACGCTTCGAGCCAGCGACGTTCCTCTGGTACTTCGAAGATCAATTTGCGCAACGCCGCGCGATCCAGCTGCCCGTCGGCTTGCAATACGCCAGGGCCGAAGTGTTCGGCGATCCTGGCCAGCGCCGGGCGCCCCGGCTCTACCACCCAACGCGCCGCGTGATCGGCGTCCACCACGTGTACGCCCAGGTCGATGAAGTGCTGGGCAGCCGCGCTTTTGCCGCTGCCGATGCCGCCGGTCAGGCCGAGAATCCAGGGTTTTTCCACAGGGGTATTCATTTCAAACCGACAAACTGCCAATAGAAGCCGGTTATTTGACCACCCCAGAGCAAGGCAATCCAGCCGGCAATTGCCAGAAAGGGGCCAAAGGGGATTGGCGTGGAGGTTTTTGCGTTGCGCAAACGCAGCAGAATCACGCCGACAACGGCGCCCACCATCGACGATAACAGGATGGTCAGTGGCAGGATCTGCCAGCCACCCCAGGCGCCGAACATCGCCAGCAACTTGAAATCACCGTGGCCCATGCCTTCCTTGCCGGTGATCAGCTTGAACAGCCAGAACACCGACCATAACGCCAAATAGCCGGCCACCGCGCCCCACAAAGCATCATGCAAGGGCACGAACAGCGCGAAGCTGTTGACGATCAGCCCCAGCCATATCAGCGGCAGCACCAGCATATCCGGCAGCAGTTGGTGCTCGGCGTCGATCAGGCTCATGGCCAGCAACCCCCAGCTCAGGAGCAGCGTCATGCAGGCCTGCCAGCCGAAACCGAAATGCCAGGCGATGAACGCCGAAAGCAGGCCGCAGGCCAGTTCGGTCAGTGGATAGCGTTTGCTGATGGCGGCCGTGCAGTTCGAGCATCGCCCCCGCAAGAACAGATAACTGAGCAGCGGAATATTTTCCCAGGCGCGAATTCGATGGCCGCAATGGGGGCACTGGGAGTGGGGCAGCATCAGGTTGAAGGTTGGCAGCGGTGTTTCACCTGGCAAACCCAGCACTTCACGAGCCTCCTCACGCCATTCGCGGTCAAGCATTTTTGGCAGGCGCCAGACCACCACGTTGAGGAAACTGCCCATCAGCAGGCCGACCAACATGGCTGCAATCACAAAGGACAATGGGTGGAGGGTCAGAATGTCGTTCAAGGGCATGTCAGATCGCTGAGCCGAGTTGGAAGATGGGCAGGTACATTGCAACCACCAGGCCCCCGACGATAACACCCAGCACCACCATGATGAACGGCTCCATCAGGCTGGTGAGGTTATCGACCATGTTGTCCACTTCGTCCTCATAGAAGCTCGCGACCTTGTCGAGCATGTCATCCAATGCGCCGGACTCTTCGCCGATGGCGGTCATCTGGATCGCCATACTCGGAAAAATGCCGGAGGCGCGCATGGAAAAATTCAGCTGCATACCGGTCGACACGTCCTGCTTGATCCGCAGCACCGCGCGCTTGAACACGATGTTGCCGGTAGCGCCGGCCACCGAATCCAGGGCTTCCACCAGTGGCACGCCTGCCGCAAAAGTCGTCGACAGTGTGCGGGCGTAACGGGCCACGGCGGACTTGTACATCAGCGTGCCAATCAGCGGCATTTTCAGCAGCCAGGTGTCCATTCGGTCGCGAAAGCCTTGCGACGTTTTAAACGCGTGGCGCACGCCGAAGATGGCCGCGATCAGCACGCCGAGCATCGCCCACCACCAGTCCTGCATGAATTCCGAGAGGCCGATGACCATCACCGTGAAGGCTGGCAATTCGGCGCCAAACCCTTTGAATACCGATTCGAACTGCGGCACCACTTTGACCAGCAGGATCCCGGTCACGATGATCGCGACGAACACCACCGCCAGCGGGTAGGTCATGGCTTTCTTGATCTTGGCCTTGAGGCTTTCGCTTTTTTCCTTATAGGTCGCCACTCGCTCCAGCAGGGTATCGAGGGCACCGGCCTGCTCGCCGGCATCGACCAGGTTGCAGTAGAGCTCATCGAAATACTGAGGTTTTTTGCGCAGGGAAGCGGCGAAGCTGTTACCCGCCGCGACTTCCTGTTTCACCTCGTCGATCAGCGTGCGCATGGCCGGGTTTTCGAAGCCTTCGCCGATGATGTCGAAGGACTGCAACAGCGGCACGCCGGCCTTCATCATGGTCGCCATCTGCCGGGTGAACAGGGCGATGTCCTGGGCCTTGATGCGCTTGCCCAGGTTGAAAATCGAGGTGGATTTCTTGCGTACCTTGCCGGGGGTGATGCCCTGCTTGCGCAACTGGGCCTTGATCAACGCCGGGTTCTGGCCGCTCAACTCGCCCGTCATTCTGGTGCCTTTGCGGTCGGTGCCTTCCCAGGCGTAGACGCTGATTTTTGCTGCTTTGACCGCCATATTCAGTCCTTGGTGACCCGGTTGATTTCTTCAAGGCTGGTGATGCCTTGCATGGCCTTGAGCAGGCCCGATGTGCGCAGGTCGTTGAAGCCGTCTTTACGCATCTGGATGTCGATTTCCAGTGAATTGCCTTCGGCCATGATCAGCCGTTGCAGGTCCTGCGTGTTCTTCACCACTTCATAAATCCCCACTCGCCCTTTGTAACCGCCGTTGCACAGATCGCAACCGACCGGTTCATAGATCGTGAATGAGCCGATGCGTTCCTCGGGGAAGCCTTCCTTGAGCAGCGCTTCCCGGGGAATCTCGATGGGTTTCTTGCAATGGCTGCACAACTTGCGCGCCAGGCGCTGGGCAATGATCAGGCTGATCGAGGTGGCAATGTTGAAACCCGGGATGCCCATGTTGTGCAGGCGCGTCAGGGTTTCGGCGGCGCTGTTGGTGTGCAGGGTCGACAGCACCAGGTGACCGGTCTGGGCGGCTTTGATGGCGATTTCGGCGGTTTCGAGGTCGCGGATTTCGCCGACCATGATCACGTCCGGGTCCTGTCGCAGAAATGAGCGCAGCGCCTGGGCGAAGTCCATTCCCTGCTTGGGATTGACGTTGACCTGGTTGATGCCTTCCATGTTGATCTCCACCGGGTCTTCGGCGGTGGAGATGTTGATGTCCACGGTGTTGAGAATGTTCAGCCCGGTGTAGAGCGATACGGTCTTGCCCGACCCGGTGGGGCCTGTCACCAGAATCATGCCCTGGGGTTGCTTCAGCGCGGCCATGTACAGGTCTTTCTGGTCCTGCTCGTAACCGAGGGCATCGATGCCCATTTGTGCGCTGGACGGGTCGAGGATCCGGATCACCACTTTCTCGCCCCACAGGGTCGGCAGGGTGTTGACCCGAAAATCGATGGACTTGGTCTTGGACAGGCGCATCTTGATCCGCCCGTCCTGGGGCCGGCGTCGTTCGGAGATGTCGAGGCTGGCCATGACTTTCAGCCGCGCGGCGATGCGACTGGCCAGGTGGATCGGTGGCTTGGCCACTTCACGCAAAATACCGTCGGTGCGCATCCGCACGCGGTAGGTTTTTTCGTAGGGTTCGAAATGCAGGTCGGAAGAGCCGCTTTTGATCGCATCCAGCAACATCTTGTGCACGAAGCGCACCACGGGCGCGTCATCGGCATCCTGGCCGGCAATGGCGTCTTGTCTGTTGTCATCGATCGACTCGATGTCCACGCCATCGAGGTCAACGTCAGCCATGTCTTCCAGGCCGGTGCCTTGGTTATCGAAGAATTTTTCGATGGCATCGCTGAGCTTGTCGTCCTCCACCAGGATGGCTTCGGTATTCAGCCCGGTGCTGAACTGGATGTCATTGATGGCTTGCTGATTGGTCGGGTCGGAAACCCCCACGAACAACTTGTTGCCGCGCCGCCAGAGGGGCAGGGCGTGGTGCTGGCGAATCAGTTTCTCGCTGATCAGTCCCTTGGGCTGGCTCTCCTTGTCCAGGCAGTTGAGGTCGAGCAAGGCCATGCCGAAGTGTTCCGACGCGATCTCGGCGACCTGGCGACTCTTCACCAGTTTGTTCTGCACCAGATAGCTGATGAGGGAGATTCGGCTGCGCTGGGCTTGCTGATACGCCTGTTGCGCGCTTTGGTCAGTGAGAAGCTCGGCCAGGACCAATTGCTTGGCCAGACCGCTAAGGGCAATGTCATTCATTGGGATACCGGACGCAGACAGTTCATGACTTATAGCCTAGTCAAGCGGAGGAACCAAACCAGCGGTGTTGAGGTGACAAAAAGTGTCAGATAGTGCGGATTCTGGGGGTAGGAAACGGCGTTGCACTCGCCTCACGTCCCGGCCAACAGGGCGCGCGACGCTTGGCATGGGCTGTGCTGCGGCTAGTTCAGGTCATGAGATTTCGACTCATGCATGGAGCTTGTCTATGAATACTCAGAAAGGTTTTACGCTTATCGAGCTGCTGATCGTGGTGGCGATCATCGGGATTCTGGCGACGTTTGCGTTGCCGCAATATTCCAAGTATCAGGCCCGGGCCAAGGTCACGGCGGGGCTGGCTGAGATCAGCGCGTTGAAAGTGCCGTTCGAAGATCTTATGAATCAAGGGACCGATGTGACACTGGATAAGATCGGTGGCGCCACAACGACCTCCAACTGCACGACGTCAGCGACTGGCAAAGCGGCTGATGGGACAGGCTCTATTGCTTGCAAAATTCTTAATGCTCCGGGTCCGGTGTTGAATAAGTCCATTACTCTGACGCGCGCGTTGACTGGCTGGACATGCACCACCGAAGTCGATGCTGAATATGCGCCTAAAGCCTGCGCCGCTGCCGCTTCCACTGCCACATCAGGCTGATTTAAAACCGTTTTGCCTAGTGCCCCATCTTGCGGGTCGGGGGCATATCCGTTTTTGCGGTCACGGCGGCGGGCGGTTCCGCCCTTACGGCGGGTCACTTGGAAAAGCCCCAAGTAACCAAGGGCTCTTGCCCCTTTCGGTCGGTGCCTCGCCCAGGCTCGGCATGCCCTCGCTCCGGTCCTGCTCCGTGGGCCCGCCGCCATCGGCCATCCATGGCCGGGGGCGGCTAACCCGGCATCCATGCCGGGTTGCCCACTGCGCAGAACCTCCACTCGGCCTCCCGATGGGGCGTGCACCTCAAGATCAAAAGCTGGAGGCGAGCTAACGCTCGACCTGACTCTTCAAGCGTACGCATTCCCCTGTAGGAGCGAGCCTGCTCGCGAAAGACGTGAACGATAACGCGTGCTGTCTGAATGAACGCGGTGACCCAAACCTTAAATGAACAGCATTACGCCTTGCGGGGCGTTTTTTGTTCGCTCTCCGGGAAAAATCGAGTAATTGAGAAAACTTCCAATAATTCATGGCCTTAGGCCTGCGGTAAAACCCGCAACTTGCATGTCGATAATTCCGAAGTCATGCATTCTGCATGATTTCGAAAATCAGGTGTTTTTATAAGTCGTTGATTTATATGTGTTTATCGATTATTTAAAAGTTGGCACAGCGTTCGCACTATCTCCTGTAACCCTGCTGACAAGACACGCAGCAGACTTTATGAAAAACAGGAGTTACTCGTATGAAGAAGTTCGCTATCGCTGCCGCTACTGCTACCGCGCTGACCCTGACCATGGCCAACGTCGCATTTGCACAGACCCAGGCTACCCAGGCTCCAATGGTTCTGGCCGCTGGTGAAGTGACCGAAGTCAAGGAAGCTACTTCCGATACCTGGATCACGACCAAGGTCAAAGCAGACCTGGTGACTGAAAAAGGCATTCCTGGCACCGACATCAAAGTCGAAACCAACAAAGGCGTAGTGTCCCTGTCGTCCACCGTTGCGGTAACTGACGCTCAGAAAGCCACCGCTGTGGCAATCGCCAAGAAAATCAAAGGCGTTCAGGCAGTCTCTGCTGATGGCCTGAAATCCGAGTAAGGCAAGGCTTCTCGCCTGGACTGGGAGAAGGCGCGACAGACGGGCCGAGCAATACGTCTGCCGCCTCAGGAGAGTTCATGCGAAGGCCATAAGGATGTGGCCATTACAGGCCCCGGACATTCGTGTCAGGGGCCTGTTCTATTTGGGGCAGCGCAAAACCACATTAAATTGTGCCCACATGATGTTGTGGTGGATTCAGTTACCGCGCTTGCTGGTGATCTGCTTCAAACGATTACCTTCAAAATGCAGGTACTGATACATCCCGCCGTTGGGCCCGTAGGTCCATTCCTCCACTTGAAACTCTTCCCGGCGGTTAGCGCTGCGCTTGTAGCCCAACAGATCACGGCTGACCGGTTCTCCGCATTTCTGCAGCACCTCGCTGGACCTGTCACCGACACTGACCAATTGACTGCCGCAACGCAGGGTGTCGGCTGCCGAAGCCTGCGCTGCGGCTATCGCCAGAGCCAGGCTCATCAGCCATTTCGAGCCTGTCATTCGGCGTCCAGATGCAGCGGCGTAACCACCCGACCGTCACTTTCCGCTTCGCCCAGGTTAGCGTCGATGAAGTACACGCGGTCATCGGCCAGCTGACCCTTGTCGACCAGATAATCCTTGATGCTGCTGGCGCGTTCCTGGCCCAGCTGGCGCAAGAGAACGTCGCTGGAACTCCAGAACTTGATCACGCCTTCACGCATTTTTGCCGTGCGTTCTTCCTTGCCCAGATCCTTCCATTCTGCGGGCGGCTGCGTCTTCAGGCGCGTGCGGTAGATCCCTTCCAGCAGTGGACCTTTCTCGTTATCCGGTACCTGCAGCAATGAAGCCTGAGCCGGCACCTTGTCACCGCGGCGCTGGAGCATTTTGTAGTAGTTGTACTGGTATTCGCGTTCCAGACGTTGCTCGGCGATCAGCGGGCCATCGCTGCTGGCGGCCGCCGTGCCTTCGATTTCCAGGCGCAGTGCCGGGCGCTCCTTGAGAGCCTGGGACAGTTTGACCAGCGAATCTTCGGCGTCCTTGCTCAGGTCGCTTGAACCCGGCGCAAACGACACGGTGCCCAAATCTTCCGAACCGCCACCACTGACCAGCCCGCCAATCATTTTGAAGGGCGCTGCTGCGGCCTTCACGATCAGGTTGCGCAGGGTCTGCCAGATGATAGGCATGACACTGAATTGCGGGTTGTTCAGGTCGCCGCTCACTGGCAGCTCGATGGATATCTTGCCGTCGACATCCTTGAGCAAGGCAATCGCCAGCTTCAGCGGCAGGCTCACGGCGTCCGGGCTGTCGACCTTTTCACCCAGTTGCAACTGCTCGACCACCACTTTGTTTTCAGCCAGGAGTCGGCCGTTGGTGATCTTGTAGTGCAGGTCGAGATTGAGTCGGCCCTTGCGGATGCGGTAACCGGCGAACTTGCCGGAGTAGGGCGTGAGCGTGGTCAGTTCGACACGTTTGAAACTGGTGGCGATGTCGAGGCTGGCCATCGGGTCGAACGGGTTGACCGCGCCCTTGATGGTGACCGGCGCATAACGGTCGACCTTGCCTTTGATATCGACGCTGGCCGGTTTCGCCTGACGGCTGTCGATGGTGCCGATTTGCCCATTGAGCTGTTGAACGGCCGTGGCGAAATTCGGGGTCAGGCTGAAGTCGGCGAAGTTGGCCGAGCCGTCATTGATGGCAATGCCGCCAATGTGGATGCCCAGCGGCTTTTCCTTGCCGGCAGGTTTGGCAGCAGCCGTTTTGGCGCCGGAGTCCGGCGGTTGCGGAATCAGCAGATCGTCGACGTTTGTGGTGCGGTCATCGTTGATCATGAAGCGCACATAAGGCTGGAACAGGTTGACCTTGTCGATCGACAGGCTGTCGCCGTGCTGATAGTTCAGGCCTTCAAGCACCAATTGCTGCCACTTGAGGAAGTCGCGGGTTTTGAGGGTGTCGAGGGTATGCAGTTGATCGACCTGGGCACGGCCGGTGACGTTGAATGCCAGCGGCTCAGTGCTTTTGAGATCGACCGCCAGATCACTGCCGAGCATGCCGCTGCGCAGTTCCAGGCGAATGAACGGGTTGATATAGGACTGGGCGACGCGCAGGTCGATGTCCCTGGTTTGTACGTTTAACCTGGCGCTGACCGGGGCCAGATTGACGATACCGTCTGCCGTGATCTTGCCTTGCTTGCCCACGCCCGTATCGAGCTTGAGGTTAAAAGGCGAGCCATTGAGGCTGTCGAAATTCTGCAGGTCCAGGTTCAGCGGGCCGACGTCCAGCGCCACGGCGGGTTGCGCCTTGCGGTCCGCCAGATGCACCTGGTAATTGCGCAGTTGCACGTCCTTGAGCAGCACCTGCCATGGCTTGCTCGGTGGCGCCGGCTCGGGTTTCGGTGAATCGGCGGCGGCCGGGGCGCTGGCCGGTTCGGCCTTGGCTTTAACGGCGGCTTTGGACGGTTGGCTGGCGAACAGTTTCTGCCAATCGAGTTGCCCGTCCGCCTCGAGGGCGGCCCAGGTTTCCAGTTTCTGGCTGCGGATCTTGCCGACGACCACTTGTTGCTTGGCCAGGTCCACGGTGGTTTCACTGATGTCCAGACGCTCGAGCTTCGCCAGCGGCCGGCCGTCTGGTGCTTTGATCGCGAACGGCGCGATGCTGACGGCGACGTTGCTCAACAGCAGTTCGGTTTCCTTGGACAGGTTGAGTTTGTAGTCGGTGCTCAGGCTGAGAATGCCGTTTTCAAGCACCAGTGGCAGCGCGTCACGCACATAGGGCCAGAAGGATTTCATCTTGCCATCGGTGATTTTCAGCTTACCTTCGGAGGCGAGCGGGATCAGGCTGAAATTGCCGGTCCAGTCGATCTGTCCACCTCCCGGGCCGACGGCCATCAAGGTCATGTCGGCACTGTCTTCCGGCAGGGTGCTGAGGTTCTTCAACTCGAAATCGAGTTTGTCGTAGAGGAATTCGATCGGCTCGCTGGGCCGTGCGTCCTGGAAGTGCACATAGCCGCCGGCCAGTTTGATCCGCTCGATGCGCAATGGGAATGGCTTGGCGTCCGGGTCGGCCGGGGTTGGCTCGCTGACAGGGATTTTGAACAGGCCGAGCAAATTGAGTTTGCCGTCCTTGCCGAAGAGGATTTCGGTCTTGGGTTTGTCGATTTCGATATCGGACAGGTGCAGCGCCTTGGTCCAGAGGCTGTCGATCTGCAAATTGGCGTACAGGCGCTCGAAGCCGACCTGCTCCTTGCCCGGCTCGCCGATGATCAGGCCCCACAGGGTGACTTCCAGGCTGAACGGGTTGAGTTCGATCCGCTGGATCGTCGCGGGCGTCGTTGCGTAACTGGCCAATTGTTGATTGGCCACCCGTAACGCGATGCCCGGCAAAATCAGAAACCCCAGCAGGCTGTAGAGGGCTAGAGCGGTCAACAGAGCGCCGATAGCGCGGATCAATCCTTTGGGCATGTGTGGCTTCATCTGTCTGAATCGGAGTGCGTTGGAGTATGGCACGCGTTTCTGGTTCCGAAGCGATCCTGCTTTATAGGATTTGTCTGATTTTATGGCCGAATCTCAGAGCTGGAGGATCAGGGTTTTCAGTGGCGGCTGCTGATCCATTGACGGAAAATCGCCGCCCGGCTTCATCACTGTCCACTCGCGCACCGGCCGGCCGGCTTTCTCGGCACAACGCAAGACCTGCTCGCGCCAGTCGTCCATGCTGACCTTTGCCAGGTTGTTGCAGCAGATCAGCACGCCATTGTCGGCGGTGGTCAGCAGTGCGGGTTTCAGCAGGCTCTGATAGTCGCGCAGCAGGTCGACGGTGCCGAAAGCGCTCTTGGCCCAGGCTGGCGGGTCCAGCAGCACGAGGTCGTACTGACGCTGTTCCAGACGCTGATAGCTCGGCAGTTTTTGCCCGCGGCGCTGGCTGATCGGCAGGCCGGCCAACTGGCGGATGGCCGGGAAGTAGTCGGACTGGATGAAGTCCATGGTCGGCAACTGCGGGTTGAGCAGGCCGTTCTCACGGCCGACGGCCAGGTTGCCCTCAGCGAAATCGAGGTTGCAGACTTCGCTCGCGCCACCGGCCGCCGCACTCAGGCCGACGCCGCAGGTGTAGGCGAACAGGTTGAGCACACTTTTGTTTTTGCTGTGCTGCTTGACCCAGCCACGCGTGTTGCGCAGGTCGAGGAACAGCAGCGGGTCCTGGCCGGCGTGACGGCCGCGAACCCGGTAATTCAAGCCCCACTCGTGACCGACCAAGTCTTGCAGGGCAGCCTCGTCGGCGCGGTAGACGGTGTCTTCACGGTCGATGCGTGAGTTGCCCCGGGAGCGATCGTTGTAGACCAGCAGCGTTTCGAGGCCCAGGTGCTGATTGATGGTGTCGTGCAGTTGCAGCAGCGCATCCCGTTCCAGCGACTGGTGAAAACTTTGCACCAGCAATTGCGGGCCGTAGCGGTCGATCGTCAGGCCGCCGGCGCCTTCCTGGCTGCCGTGGAACAGGCGATAGCAATCGGTGCCTTGCTGATGCAGTTCGGCCAGCAGGTCCTGACGACGATCGAGGGCGGCGCGCAGCGCCTGATTCAAGGAAGACATGCTGTGCGCCTTGCAGGAGGGGAATTTGGCGCGGGAGTTTAACAGCATTGCACCTGTGGCGAGGGAGCTTGCTCCCGCTGGGCTGCGAAGCGGCCCCCATAATCTCAGTACTTGTCGAAGATTTTGCGAGCGCTTCGCACTGGTGCGCCAGCCCGGTCGGGCGGGAGCAAGCTCCCTCGCCACAGAAGGCTGACATTCAGCGTTTTGATCGTTCCCACGCGGAGCGTGGGAACGATCAAACCTACAACAATCCCATCCGTCGTTTGGCCCGTTGCACCGAACCGTTACGCACCGCCCAGCGCAGCATTGGCACGCTGCGATTGACGCTGGCGCGGATCAGCTTGCGTTGCAGCGGGCTCTGGCTGACGCCCAGCATGTCACTGGCCCAATCCGGCAGCAGGTCGATCCCGGCCTTCATCATCAAGCCGCCGAAAGGTCTGGCCAAACGGCTGGGGGACGGGGCGTTCAACAACAGCCGCAACACCTCTCGACTGCGCTCGTCGCACAACAGCTGTGGACGAATGCGCTCAAGGTAATCGGCAATTTCCTGCCGCGAACGGGGCACATCACGGGCGCCGAGCCGTTCGGCAACTATCGCGATCTCTGCGTAGTAACGGTCCTGATCAGCCAGGGACAGGTTCGGATTGCGGTAACGCATGTGCGCGGCGAGGAAGTTGCTGACTTCGGCCACGTGCACCCAAGTCAATAGATCGGGATCGCTGGCCGCGTAGGGCCGGCCATCCGGTGCGGTGCCGGTCACTTGCAGGTGGATGGTGCGGACTTTCTCGATCAGCCAGTCGGCATCCTTTCGCGAACCGAACGTGGTGCCGGAAATGAACTGCCCGGTACGACGCAGTCGGCCGATCATGTCTTCGCGGAAATTCGAATGGTCCCACACCCCGGCCAGGGCCAGTGGATGCAGGGCTTGCAGCATCAGGGCGCTGATGCCGCCGATCAGCATGCTGCTGAAGTCGCCATGCACTTGCCAGCTCACCGAATCGGGGCCGAACAGGCCGGGATCACCCTTGGGGTTTTCCAGGTCGAGCTTGCCCAGAGACAGACCGGTCAGGCTCATGACCTGGGTTTCGATGCGGGTTCGAATGAATTCCATGACGACTCAGTGGCGGAAAAGAAGGCGCGGCCATTAACGGCCGCGCAGGCTTTTGAAACAAGCCTTTATTGGTTCAGGCGTTTATCGACCAGATCCTGGACCACGCTCGGGTCAGCCAAGGTCGAGGTGTCACCCAGGCTGTCCAGTTCGTTGCAGGCGATCTTGCGCAGAATGCGCCGCATGATCTTGCCCGAACGGGTTTTCGGCAAGGCCGGCGCCCACTGGATCAGGTCCGGTTTGGCGAAGCTGCCGATTTCCTCGCTGACGTGAGCCAGCAACGCTTTCTTCAGTTCGTCACTGGGCTCGGTGCCGTTCATGGGGGTGACGAAGGCGTAGATGCCCTGACCCTTGACGTCGTGCGGGTAACCGACCACCGCCGCTTCGGCGATGCTGTCGTGCAGCACCAATGCGCTTTCCACTTCCGCGGTGCCGATGCGGTGCCCGGAGACGTTGATCACGTCGTCGATGCGCCCGGTGATCCAGTAATCGCCATCCTCATCGCGCCGGGCACCGTCGCCAGTGAAGTAGTAACCGGGGTAGGGCTTGAAGTAGGTGTCGACCATGCGTTGCGGGTCGCCGTAGACGCTGCGGATCTGCGCCGGCCAGCTGGATTTGATCGCCAGCACGCCGCTGCCGGCGCCTTTGATTTCCTTGCCCACTTCATCGAGCAACACCGGTTGCACGCCGAACATCGGTTGTGTGGCGCAACCGGGTTTGATCCGTTGAGCACTGACCAGCGGGCTGATCATGATGCCGCCGGTTTCGGTCTGCCACCAGGTATCGACGATCGGACAACGCTGTTCGCCGACGGCATTGAAGTACCACTCCCACGCTTCCGGGTTGATGGGCTCACCGACAGTGCCGAGTAATCTGAGGCTCGCGCGGGAAGTTTCCTTCAACGGTTCGGGGCCTTCACGCATCAGGGAGCGCAGGGCGGTCGGGGCGGTATAGAAAATGTTTACATGGTGCTTGTCGATCACCTGCCAGAAGCGCGAGCTGCTTGGGTAGCTCGGCACGCCTTCGAAGATCAGCGTGGTCGCGCCGTTGGCCAGCGGCCCGTAGACGATGTAGCTGTGGCCGGTGACCCAGCCGACATCGGCGGTACACCAGAAGACTTCGTCGTCGCGGTAGTCGAGCACGTACTTGAAGGTCATCGCCGCTTGTAGCAGATAGCCGCCAGTGGTGTGCAGCACGCCTTTGGGTTTGCCGGTGCTGCCGGAGGTGTAGAGGATGAACAGCGGGTCTTCGGCGCCCATCGGTTCCGGCGGGCAATCGTCGCTGACGTCACGCAGCGCCTGGTGATACCAGATGTCCCGGCCTTCGACCCAGTCCACTTCGCCCTGAGTTCGCTCGACCACGATCACGGTGCTGACGTTCGGGCAGTTTTGCAGCGCTTTGTCGACCTTCTGCTTGAGCGGCACGACTTTACCGCCGCGTACGCCTTCATCGGCGGTGATCACGGTGTGGCAGTCGGCATCGAGAATCCGGTCTCGCACCGAGTCCGGAGAGAAACCACCGAACACCACCGAATGCACCGCGCCAATGCGCGTACAGGCGAGCATGGCGTAGGCGGCTTCGGGGATCATCGGCAGGTAGATGCACACGCGGTCGCCTTTTTTCACGCCACGGCTTTTGAGCACGTTGGCCAGGCGGCAGACGTGGTGATGAAGTTTTTTGTAGCTGATCTGGGTAGATTCGGCGGGATCGTCGCCTTCCCAGATGATCGCGGTTTGATCGCCGCGCCTTTCCAGATGACGGTCGATGCAGTTGTAACTGACATTCAACTTGCCGCCGGCAAACCAGCTCGCCTCACCGGTTTTCAGGTTATAGCGCTGGATAGTATCCCAGGGGGTGCTCCAGTCGAGAAAGCGTGTGGCTTGTTCGGCCCAGAAGGTGCTGGGGTGCTCGATGGATTGGCGATAGAGGCGCTTATAGTCGTCTTGACTCAGATTTGCAGCCCGGCGGACGGCATCGGCTTGGGGGAACGTGCTGATATCGAACATGACGGTTCCTTATTCTTGTTTTGCGACAAGTAATAAAGATGCGCCGAGTGGGGGAAGGGTTCAAGTCAGCTGCCGATCGGTTTGGAAGGGGACGGCTACAAAATTTGTGACTGCCGCAAACCAATGTGGGAGCGAGCCTGCTCGCGATAGCGGTCTGACATACAACTAATGTTGAATGTCATGCCCCATCGCGAGCAGGCTCGCTCCCACAAGTGCCGCCGAGTGGCGTCAGATCACCCGCGGTGACGACCGCGGAAGTAGTTGATCAAGCCTTGGGTCGAGGCATCGTCAGCCGGGGTTTCTTCGCTGCCGACCAGGCGGTTGTAAACGCCTTTGCCCAGCTCTTTACCCAGCTCCACGCCCCATTGGTCGAAGGCATTGATGCCCCAGATCACGCTTTGCACGAAGACTTTGTGTTCGTACATCGCCACCAAAGCGCCGAGACGACGCGGGCTGATGCGTTCGACCACCAGGGTATTGCTCGGACGGTTGCCCGGGATCACCTTGTGAGACGCGAGTTTCTGCACCTCTTCTTCGCTCATGCCTTTGTCGCGCAATTCGGCTTCGGCCTCGGCAAGGGTCTTGCCCAGCATCAGCGCCTGGCTTTGCGACAGGCAGTTGGCGTACAGCCACTGGTGGTGGTCGGACACCGGGTTGAAGCTGACGATCGGCACGATGAAGTCGGCCGGGATCAGTTGGGTGCCCTGGTGCAGCAACTGGTGATACGCGTGCTGACCGTTGCAACCCACGCCGCCCCAGATCACCGGACCGGTGTCGGTGGATACTGGGGTGCCGTCCTGGCGCACGCTCTTGCCGTTGGACTCCATGTCCAGCTGTTGCAAATGCTTGGTGATGTTACGCAGGTAGTGGTCGTACGGCAGGATCGCGTGGCTTTGCGCGCCCCAGAAGTTGCCGTACCACACGCCGAGCAGGGCCAGTAGTACCGGCATGTTCTGTTCGAAAGGCGCGCTCTGGAAATGCTGGTCCATGGTGTAGGCACCGGACAGCAGTTCCTTGAAGTTCGACATGCCGATGGCCAGGGCAATCGGCAAACCGATGGCCGACCACAGCGAGTAACGGCCGCCAACCCAGTCCCACATCGGGAAGATGTTTTCTTCGCGGATCCCGAAGGCCACCGCCGCTGCATTGTTGCTGGAGACGGCGATGAAGTGACGGTACAGCTCGGCTTCCGAACCACCCTGAGCCAGGTACCAGGCGCGTGCGGCCTGGGCATTCTTCAAGGTTTCGAGGGTGTTGAAGGATTTCGACGAAACGATGAACAGCGTGGTTTCGGCACGCAGCTTCATGGTCAGTTCGTGGAACTCACTGCCGTCGATGTTTGCCAGGTAATGGCAACGCACGCCTTTCTGGGCGTAGGACAACAGCGCTTCGGAGACCAGCTCCGGGCCGAGGAACGAGCCACCGATGCCGATGTTCACCACGTCAGTGATCGGCTTCTCGGAGTAACCGCGCCACAAACCGTCGTGGATACGGCCCACGAGGTCGGTGATCTGGTTCAGGACCTTGTGCACTTCCGGCATCACGTTGACGCCGTTGACCTTCAGCTTGTCGCCGACCGGCCGGCGCAGGGCGGTGTGCAAGGCCGGACGACCTTCGGAGGAGTTGACGATTTCGCCTTCGAACAGCGCTTTGATCGCGCCCTGGAGGTCGACTTCGTTGGCCAGGCCCACCAGCAGATCGCGGGTCTGGGCGTTGATCAGGTTTTTCGAGTAATCGAGAAACAGACCGCAGCTGCTGAGGGTGAATTGGGTAAAGCGCTGCGGATCGGCATTAAAGGCTTCGCGCATGCTGAAATCCTGCATGGCTTGGCGGTGGTCATTCAGCGCTTGCCAGGCGGGCAGAGCGGTAACGTCTTGAGGGGTGCGGTAATACGCCATCGCTGCGGTTTTCCTTTTTACTTGAACGGCCTTTTGAACACTAAAAATACCGGAGCGCTGCGGGTGGGCGTCCGGTCAACTGCGTCGACACGATTTCATGACACAGGGCGAATACAGTAAACCTCGCGCTGCGATCTGTCTTGACTTTGTCTGACCCGTTCCCGGTACTTTTTTATACATCGAGCAGGGAACGGTCCGACAAACGGAAGGGGGGAGAGGCTAAGACCGGATCAGGCGACCTGAACCGGAATGGCATTGCTGGTGTGGCTCAGTTCATTACCCGGCGCCATGTAGAGCATGCGTGGCTTGAAGTTGAGCAGCTCGGCTTCGCTGTAGTGGGCGTAGGCGCAGATGATCACGCGGTCACCGACCTTGGCCTTGTGTGCGGCGGCACCGTTGACCGAGATCATGCGCGAGCCTTCTTCGCCACGAATCGCGTAGGTGGTGAAGCGTTCACCATTGTCGATGTTGTAGATCTGGATCTGTTCGTACTCACGGATGCCGGACAGGTCCAGCCATTCGCCGTCGATGGCGCAGGAACCTTCGTAATCGAGTACTGCGTGGGTGACTTCGGCGCGATGCAGCTTGGCTTTGAGCATGATGGCGTGCATGAGTGTTTCCCCAGGTCGGAATCGAACGGCGGGCATTGTGCCCAAAGGCTTGAGGGCCAGCAATACGGCGTGAGCACCCACACAGACCCAATGTGGGAGCGAGCCTGCTCGCGATGGCTTGCTCACAGGCAACCTCTCTGTCGACTGTGATATCGCTATCGCGAGCCGGCTCGCTCCCACAGTGGTTTTGTAGTGTTTATGCGGGCGCGTCGAGGTTCAGATGCAGGTTGTCGATCAACCGCGTAGTGCCCAGGAACGCCGCCACCAGAATCACCAGATCCCGATCCTGCGCAGTTGCCGGGCGCAAGGTCAGCGCATGCCGAATTTCCAGATAGTCAGGACGCAAACCTGCCGCTTCAAGCTGCTTGATCTGCGCATCGATCAACGCCGGGAAATCCCGTTCGCCCTGTTTGATCGCCTCGGCAATCTGGCTCAAACCGCGATACACAACCGGCGCAACGGCCCGCTGTTCTTCGCTGAGGAAACCATTGCGCGACGACAGCGCCAGGCCGTCGGCTGCACGTACCGTCGGTTCGCCGATGATTTGGATCGGCATGTTCAGGTCATGCACCAGGGCGCGGATCACCGCCAGTTGCTGGAAGTCTTTCTGGCCGAAGATCGCCAGGTCCGGCTGGACCATGTTGAACAGTTTGGTGACTACCGTTGCCACACCTTCGAAATGCCCAGGACGACTGGCTCCGCACAGGCCTTCGGAGAGTTGCGGAACGCTGACGCGGGTCTGGCCGACCATGCCGTCGGGGTACATTTCTTCAACGGTTGGCGCGAACAGCAGGTGGCAACCGGCCTGGAGCAGTTTCTCCTGATCGGCCGCGAGGGTGCGCGGGTACTTGTCGAGGTCTTCGCCAGCGCCGAACTGCAACGGGTTGACGAAAATGCTCGCGACCACGAAATCCACCCGTTGGGTGGCTTTGGTCACCAGTGCCACATGACCGCTGTGCAGGTTGCCCATGGTCGGCACGAAGCCGATGCGCTTGCCTTCACTGCGGGCACGGGCCACGGCGGCCCGCAATTCGCGTACGGTTTTTACGGTGTTCATGCAGAGAATCCGTGTTCGATACCAGGGAAAGTCGCCGCTTTGACTTCAGTGACGTACGCACCAAGCGCCGCTTGAATGTTCTGTTGCCCGGCCATGAAGTTCTTCACGAACTTCGGCACGCGGCCCGTGATCGACAGGCCGAGCATGTCGTGCAGAACCAGCACCTGGCCGTCGGTGCCACTGCCGGCGCCGATGCCGATCACCGGGATACCCACCGCCTGGGTGATTTCCTCGGCCAGTTCACTCGGTACGCACTCGAGCAACAGCATGGCTGCACCCGCCTGTTCCAGAGCGATGGCATCGGCACGCATCTGCCGTGCCTGGTTTTCACTACGGCCCTGGACTTTGTAACCGCCCAGAATATTCACCGATTGCGGTGTCAGCCCCATGTGGGCGCACACCGGGATACCGCGTTCGGCCAGCAGACGGATCGAGTCCGCCAGCCACAGCGCACCTTCAACCTTGACCATGTGCGCACCCGCCTGCATCAACAGGGCACTGTTGGTCATGGTTTGTTCAAGGGTGGCGTAGGCCATGAAGGGCAGGTCGGCGAGGATCAACGCATCGGTGTTACCGCGTTTGACGGACGCCACGTGGTAAGCCATTTCAGCGGTGGTGACCGGCAGGGTGCTGTCGTGACCTTGCAAAACCATGCCGAGGGAGTCGCCCACCAGCAGCACTTCGACGCCAGCCTCATTGCAGGCGTGGGCGAAGGTCGCGTCATAGCAGGTCAGCATGGTGATCTTTTCACCTTTTTGCTTGAGACCTTGCAGAGTGGTCAGGGTGATGGCTGGCATGAAAAGTTCCTCATTCAGGCGCTGTGGAAACTACTGCGAGTAACGCGCGTGATTCTTCGTTAAATACAGGCGCACGGTCTGTTGTCGTGCTTTTAAGGCCTGGATTGCGCCCTTCAACGCCGTGTTGGCGGCAGCGGGACGCCTATAGTCGTGAGGAGAACTCGGGAAGTCAATTGCGTGTGTTACCGCATTGTTACGCGTGGGGTGTTACCGGGGTAACTGATGCGATTCAGCAACTCCAGATCTTGTGTTCGACACAAAACCAATGTGGGAGCGAGCCTGCTCGCGATGGCGTCCTGACAGTCAACATCTTCGGTGAATGTTAAGTCGCTATCGCGAGCAGGCTCACTCCCACAGGGGATTCGCATTAATTCGGAGAGAGGCGTTCCAGGCCGACGAACGGGCAGGCAGCGAGCAGTTCACTGAGGTTGCGGCCATCAGCCAGACGCAAATCCGCAGGCGCCAGTTCGGCCAGCGGATAGAGAACGAAAGCGCGTTCCTGCATATGGTAGTGAGGCACCTTGAGGCGAGGTTCGTCGATCAGCCGATCACCGAACAGTACGATGTCGAGATCCAGCGTACGTGGCCCCCAGCGTTCAAGGCGCTCGCGGCCCTGTCCGTTTTCGATGGCTTGCAGCGCATCAAGCAGTTCCAGCGGCGCGAGCGTGCTGTCGAGGGCGGCAACCGCGTTGGTGTAACGCGGTTGGCCGGGTAGCAGGGAGTCGCTCTGATAAAACCCGGAAACCCCGATCAGTTCGGTCTGCGGTAACTGCGCCAGCGCGTCGACCGCGCTGCGCAATTGTTCGGCGGGGTCAGCCAGATTGCTGCCCATGCCGATGTAGATGCGTTCCATGGATTACTCGCCCGTAGCGCTCGGTGCGCCGACGGTGCGTTTGCGCTTGGCGCCACCGCTGCGGCGACGCTTGCGTGGGGCGCCGGTGCCGTCATCCTTGCCGCTGAGGTCGCGGATCATGTCGCGACGTTCGCTGTCATTGGCGTCCTGATAATCCGTCCACCATTCGCCCAGGCCGTCGGTCTGCTCGCCGGCGCTTTCGCGCAGCAGCAGGAAGTCGTAACCGGCACGGAACCGCGGGTTGTCCAGCAACAGGTCGGCACGCTTGCCGCTGCGGCGTGGCAGACGCTCTTGCATGTCCCAGATCTCGCGGATCGGCATGGTGAAGCGCTTCGGAATCGCGATGCGCTGGCACTGTTCGGCAATCAGTTCATGGGCGGCTTCCTGCATCGCAGGAATCGGCGGCATGCCACGTTCTTGCAGGCGCAGTACGCGAGCAGGAAGGGCAGGCCACAGCAGCGCAGCAAACAGGAACGCCGGGGTCACCGGTTTGTTCTGCTTGATCCGCAGGTCGGTGTTGATCAACGCATCGCTGATCAGCGTGTGGGTGTAGGTCGGGTTGTATTCCAGCGCTTCGGCACTGGCCGGGAACAGTGGATCGAACAGCTGCAGGTCGACCAGCATCTCGAAGGTATCCGCGGCATGGCCGGAGAGGAACAGCTTGAGTACTTCTTCGAACAGGCGGGCCGATGGGATCTCGCGCAGCATCGGCGCCAGCTCACGGATTGGCACGGCGCTGTGTTTTTCGATGCCGAAATTCAGCTTGGCGGCGAAACGCACGGCTCGCAGCATCCGTACCGGATCTTCCTGGTAGCGTTGCTTCGGGTCGCCGATCAGGCGGATCAGGTGATTGCGGATGTCGTGTACGCCGTTGGCGTAATCGAGGATGCGCTCGCTGACCGGATCGTAATACAAGGCGTTGATGGTGAAGTCGCGGCGTTGCGCGTCTTCTTCCAGCGTGCCATAGACGTTATCGCGCAGGATGCGCCCGCTCTCGTTGCGGGAAGACTGGTTGCTGTCTTCCTCTTCATCGTTTTGCGGGTGATTGGCGCGGAAGGTCGCGACTTCAATGATTTCGCGGCCAAAGTGAATGTGCACCAGCTTGAAGCGGCGACCGATGATCCGCGCGTTGCGGAATTCGGCCCGCACCTGTTCAGGTGTGGCACTGGTGGCGACGTCGAAGTCTTTTGGCGTGATGCCGAGCAGCATGTCACGCACGCAGCCGCCGACCAGGTAAGCCTGATAACCGGCGTTCTGCAGGCGTTCGACAATGTTCACCGCGTAGCGACTGAATTGGGCCTTTTGCAGCGAATGTTGGCCGCTGTTGAGCACTTCAGGCGTACTGCGAATGTGTTGCGTATGACGCTTGGGAGAACGGAATGACTGGAACAGCTTCTTCAGCATGGGATGCACTGTTTGAAGGAATGTTCGGCCAAAACGAAGAATGACCGCATGATGGGCGGGGATTCTAGCATTTAGTCGGGGGATGGTGTAGGAAGCTGCGCAAGCGCTTGAAGCAGGGGCTGGTACGCCTGGGACTGTAGCAGCTGTCGAGCAGCGCGAGGCTGCGTTCGACTGCGAAGCAGTCGTCAAACCAGAGATTGGGGAGTGTCAGAAGAAATCGGTTGCCTGTATTGCGACTGCTCCGCAGTCGAACGCAGCCTCGCGCTGCTCGGCAGCTGCTACAGGGGCGTGAATGCCGAATCGCAGAAACTACAAGGGGAGCCGAAGCTCCCCAAGAAAGTAGTTGCATGCTCTATTTTTATTTTTGATTCGGGCTTTTTGTTTTTGTTAAGTGCCCTCGCCATGAAGTTTTTCCTTCATGACCCTCCCAATCGGGAGCCAAGAGCAAACGGATTGCTTTGGTCGCTGTGTTGCAGTGATCTTGCGATCCAACCAGTTCAGGCTCTGTCTTGTGACAGTTTTTGTTGTTCTCGGCCTGGTCGTGGGGCAAGCCCCAAATACAACGCCTCTCCAAAAGAATCAGTTAGCTACGCCTCTCGCCGTCTTGTTTTTATTGTGCGTGAGTCGATACGTCTTATTTTTATTGTCTTGTGCATTGCTTGTTATTGTTCTTGTACCAAACATATAGCAGGGTGCGTGCCAACTTTTACGAAGCCCAGTAAAACAAGGGGTTAGGCCGGGTGATGAGGTTTTCAGAGGCCAAAAAAAACCGGGGCTTCGTTACCGTAAGCCCCGGCTTCTGTTACGTGAAAAAGGTGAGGTAACAGTTTTTTCACCTTGTCACGTGTTACCCGCACATCAGACATGTGACGTTCAGCTCTCGCTGGCCACCCCGGTCTTGCGCCGCGGAATGCCCAGACGCTGGCGGCGTTCCCACAGGCATTTACGACTGACACCGAGTTTGCGTGCCAACTCGGTCTCGGTCATGTGGTCCTGATGCTCGAGAACGAAGTGCTGGAAGTAATCTTCCAGTGACAGGTCTTCGGTCGGCTCATGGCTGTTGTTACCGGCGGCGCTGCCCTGTTGTGGGGGCAGGCCGATGAAGTCGTCATCGTCCAGATCGCTCAGTTCGATATCGATCCCCAGCAGCTCGGCGGAAATCTCCGGGCTCTCGCACAGGATGACCGCACGTTCTACCGCGTTTTCCAGCTCCCGAACGTTACCCGGCCAGGAGTAGTGACGAATGGCTTGCTCGGCATCCGGGGCGAACTTCAGGTCGGTGCGGTTGACTCGCGCGCTCTGTCGCGCGAGGAACGCGGTGGCAATTTCGTTGACGTCGGCGCCACGCTCGCGCAGGGCCGGCAGTTTCAGGGCGATCACGTGAAGGCGGTAGTACAAGTCTTCACGGAACTGGCCGATCTTCGCCAGGCTCTTGAGGTCCCGGTGGGTCGCGGCGATCAGGCGCACATCGACTTTCTGGGACTGCACCGAACCCACACGCCGAATTTCACCTTCCTGCAGCACGCGCAGCAGGCGGGCCTGGGCTTCCAGTGGCAGTTCGCCGATTTCGTCGAGGAACAAGGTGCCGCCGTCGGCCGCTTCTACCAGGCCGGCACGCCCGGCGCTGGCGCCAGTGAACGCGCCTTTTTCGTGGCCGAACAGTTCGGACTCGATGAGGCTTTCCGGGATGGCTGCGCAGTTCACCGAAATCATCGGCGCCTTGGCGCGTTTGGACAGGTTGTGCAGGGCACGCGCCACCAGTTCTTTACCGGTGCCGGATTCGCCCTGGATCAGGACATTGGAATCGGTTGGCGCGACTTTGCGGATCTTGCTGTAGAGATCCTGCATCGGCGGGCAGGAGCCGATGATGCCGATTTCGCCGTTGTTGTTGCTGGCGCCCGGTTTCGTGGCGCCATTGCCGGCTTTGCCGACGACCGGTTCACCGCTGGCTTGCACCGCTTGACGGTCACGCAGGATGCGCGCGACGGCTTGCAGCATTTCATCGTGATCGAAAGGCTTGGCGATGTAATCCACCGCGCCCATCTTCATCGAATCAACGGCCGAACGCAGGCTGGCGTAGCTGGTCATGATCAGCACCGGAGTGCCCTGGCCGAGTTTGATCAACTCGGTGCCAGGCGCGCCCGGCAGACGCAGGTCGCTGACGATCAGGTCGAACGTGGGAATGGTGAAACGTTCTTGTGCTTCCTGCACTGAACCGGCTTCGCTGACCTGGTACTGGTTACGTTCCAGCAGGCGGCGCAAGGCGGAGCGGATAATTGTTTCGTCTTCGACGATCAAAATGTGCGGCATTGATTCGATACTCTCGACGGTCTCAGTTCACAGCGGACGTCGCTTCGACATGACGCGGCAAGGTCACCCGGATACGGGTGCCGCGTTGGCTTTGAACATCAGCCGGGCTGTCGATGGTGATTTGTCCATAATGCTCTTCAACGATGGAATAGACCAGTGCAAGGCCCAGACCGGTGCCTTCGCCAGGATCCTTGGTGGTGAAGAAAGGTTCGAACAATCTATCCATGATGTTCTGCGGAATACCGCTGCCTTCGTCTTCCACGATCAGGTCGACCGTGTGTTCGCCGGCTTCGCTTTTGACCCGCACCGCACTGCCGGGAGGCGAGGCGTCGCGGGCGTTTGAGAGCAGGTTGATCAGTACCTGTGCAAGCCGCTGCGGGTCGCCTTCGACCCAGTGGTCGGGATCGCACAGGTTGTAGAACTGCACTTCGAAATTGCGCCGGTTCAGGGCAAGCAAACCGATGGCATCCTGGGCCACTTCGGCCAGACAGACGGGCTCGTCGTTGTGCTGATGACTGCCGGCATGGGCGAAGCTCATCAGCGACTGAACGATGCGCGACACGCGTTTGGTCTGCTCCAGGATCTGCCCGCTGATTTCCTTCAGTTCGCTGTCTTCTTCACGTTCTTCGCGCAGGTTCTGCGCCAGGCAGGCGATACCCGTGATCGGGTTGCCGATTTCATGGGCCACCCCGGCGGCGAGTCGGCCGATGCTGGCCAGGCGCTCGGAGTGCACCAGTTTGTCTTCGAGCATCTGGGTTTCGGTCAGGTCTTCTACCAGCAACACCAAACCGCTGTTACCCGGTGCGAGCGGTTCATCGATCGCGGCTTTGTGCAGGTTCAGCCAGCGCGTCTGGCCGTCGAGGGCCAGGTGCTGTTTGTGCAAGTGCTCGTCCGGCAGATTGATGAAGCCTTGCAGCAGCTCTTTCCATGGATCGGCAATGGTGCTCAGGCGCGAACCGACCACACGCTGTGCGGCAATCCCGGTGAGTTCCTCCATGGCTTTGTTCCACATGAGGATTTCCTGATCCTTGGCCAGCGAACAGACGCCCATCGGCAATTCCTGCAGGGTCTGGCGGTGATAGCGGCGCAGGGCATCGAGTTCGGCGGCAAGCCCGGTCAGGCGCGAGTGGTAATCCTCGAGACGACTTTCGATGAAGTGGATGTCTTCGGTGACATAGTTTTCGCCGCCGGCCTTGTAAGGCAGGAATGTTTCGACCATGTCCTGAGCCACACTCGGCCCCATCAGGCCGGAAAGGTTGGCTTCGATGCGGTCGCGCAAGCGGCGCAAGGCGTAAGGCCGGCGCTCATCGAAAGGCAGATAGAGGTCGCGCAGGGCCTGTTCGACTTCTTTCTGCGCTGCCTTGGCGCCCAAGGGTTTGGCAAGCTGTGTGGCGAATTCCTGGGGTGAGGCGGCGTGCAATTCGCGACGTTGCGGCCGGCGCACGTTGTCCACAGCGCAGGCTTCCGCGGCGCTGGCCTCTTCGCTGCTGGCGTTGGTGAACAGTGAGATCAGGGTGAACATCAGCACGTTGGCCGCCAGCGAGGCGATCGCCGCCATGTGCCAACTGGTGTCGTCGAGCACGTAGATCATGTTCAGCAGCGGTATGTAGAAGCCTTGCAGATTGCCGACCAGCGGCAGCAGCATGGTCACCAGCCACACCAGAATCCCCGCGAGCAAACCGGCGATGAAACCACGGCGGTTGGCGGTCGGCCAGTACAGGACCGACAGCACGCCCGGCAGGAACTGCAGGGTGGCGACGAAGGCGACGATCCCGAGATTCGCCAGGTCCTGTTCCGCACCCAGCATCAGGTAGAAACCGTAACCGGCCATGATGATCGCGACGATCAGCCCCCGGCGGGTCCACTTCAGCCAGCGGTAGATATTGCCTTCGGCCGGCGGCTGATAGAGCGGCAGCACCAAATGGTTCAGGGCCATCCCGGACAGGGCCAGGGTGGTGACGATGATCAAACCGCTGGCCGCCGACAATCCGCCGATATAGGCCAATAGCGCCAAAGCCTTGCTGTTGGCCGCGATGCCGATACCCAGCGTGAAGTATTCCGGGTTGGTGGTGGCGCCGAGTTTCAGCCCGGCCCAGAGAATCAGCGGTACCGCCAGGCTCATCAACAGCAGGAACAGCGGCAAGCCCCAGCTCGCACTGACCAGCGAGCGCGGGTTGAGGTTTTCGGTAAACGTCATGTGGTACATGTGCGGCATCACAATCGCCGAAGCGAAGAACACCAGCAGCAACGTGCGCCATGGGCCTTCCTGCAACGGCGTGTGCAAAGCGGCGAGGGCGGTCTGGTTTTGCAGCAGCCACAGTTCCAGCTGTTGCGGGCCGTCGAACACGCCGTACAGCGCATAGAGGCCAACGCCGCCGATGGCGATCAACTTGATCACCGATTCAAAAGCAATCGCAAACACCAGGCCTTCGTGTTTCTCGCGAGTGGCGATGTGGCGCGAGCCGAAGAAAATCGTGAACAGCGTAATCAGTGCGCAGAAGCTCAGGGCCACGCGATGCTGCACCGGCTCGCGGGTGAGGATGCCGATGGAGTCGGCCACCGCCTGGATCTGCAACGCCAGCAGCGGCAGCACGCCGATCAGCATGAAGATCGTCGTCAGGGCTCCGGCCCAGGTACTGCGAAAACGGAAGGCGAACAGATCGGCCAGCGACGACAGCTGATAGGTGCGAGTGATTTTCAGGATCGGGTACAAAAGCACCGGTGCCAGCAGAAACGCGCCGGAGACGCCCAGATAACTGGACAAAAATCCGTAGCCGTATTGATAGGCCAGACCCACCGTGCCGTAAAACGCCCACGCACTGGCATAGACGCCCAGCGACAAGGTGTACGTCAGCGGGTGGCGAATGATCGCCCGGGGAATCATGCCCCGTTCGCTGACCCAGGCTACGCCGAACAGCACCGCCAGGTAGGCGGCGCTGATCAGGATCATCTGGGTCAGGCTAAAGCTCATCGGCATCTTTTTGGCTCTGCAGGATGAAGGTCACGACAATCAGAATCAGCCAGAGCAGATAAGGGCGATACCAGGCGCCAGTGGCGTCGATCCACCAATCCATGATGGCCGGGGAGAACAGATAAATCCCCACTACCAGGAGCAGGACCAAGCGATAGATGTACATCCCGGCCTCTCTTTTTTATGCACGTGCCCGAAAACGTGCGGCGATGGTAACGGATGGGCGCGCCACTGCAAGTGTGATCACTGTAGTTGTGCTTCGGGCAGGTTGAGTGTGCGCGGGATCAACCCTGCATCCCAGTGGGCGATGCCCCAGTTCAACACCTCCCGTGGGGTGGCGTAAGCCAGTTCGGCACCGGGGTTGTGCCCCAGCGCACGCAACGCACGCAGCAACAAGGGGGTTGCCTGATCTTCGGTCAACGGCGGCGAACGATAGGACTTGCCGAGCTTGTTGCCATCGGGCTGGGTGATCAGCGGGATATGCAGGTAGCGTGGTTGCGGCAGGCCAAGCAGTTCTTGCAAGTAGAGCTGGCGCGGTGTGGAGTCGAGCAGGTCGGCGCCGCGGACGATATCGGTAACGCCTTGCCAGGCGTCGTCCAGCACCACCGCCAATTGATAGGCGTAGAGGCCGTCGCGGCGACGAATCACGAAATCTCCGACTTCCCGGCCCAGGTGTTGGCGGTATTCGCCTTGCACCCGGTCGATGAAGTGATATTCCAGCTCGGGGACACGCAGGCGAATCGCCGCATCTTTAGTGTCATGACCGGCGTTGCGGCAAAAGCCCGGGTAAATCCCGTGATACGGCTCCAATTGTTTACGCGAGCAAGTGCAAGCGTACGCGAGGCCGTGATTGAACAGGCGATTGAGGACTTCGGCGTAGGCATCGTGCCGTTCACTCTGTCGGACCATTTCGCCATCCCACTCGAAACCGTAGCTTTCCAGGGCGTTGAGAATCGCCGCTTGAGCGCCGGGCTCTTCCCGTGGCGGATCGAGATCCTCCATGCGCATCAGCCAACGGCCACCCACGGAGCGGGCGTCGAGGTACGAGGCCAGCGCTGCGACCAGCGAACCGAAATGCAGATGGCCACTGGGCGTGGGGGCGAAGCGCCCGATGTAGGGGGTGGAGGTCGTGGCGGTCATGGACGAATGTTACATCTCTGGTCGTGCGCGAGTCCCTGTGGGAGTGAGCCTGCTCGCGATAGCGGTTTCACATACAACACATTCATTGACTGACACACCGCAATCGCGAGCAGGCTCGCTCCCACATTTTAGTTCTGGGGCAAATGTCAGAAACAAAAACGGAGCGTTCGCACGCTCCGTTTTTCGTTCAAGTCGAGATTACTTGCCGACTTGCTTTTCCTTGATTTCCGCCAGGGTCTTGCAGTCAACGCACATGTCGGCGGTAGGGCGGGCTTCCAGTCGCTTGACGCCGATTTCGACGCCGCAGGACTCGCACCAGCCATATTCTTCGTCTTCGATCAGTTGCAGCGTCTTGTCGATCTTTTTGATCAACTTGCGCTCGCGGTCGCGGGCACGCAGCTCGAGGCTGAATTCTTCTTCCTGGCTGGCACGGTCTGCCGGGTCCGGGAAGTTGGCCGCTTCGTCTTTCATGTGATCAACCGTACGGTCGACTTCCTGCATCAAGTCCTGTTTCCACTTATTCAGGATCTTGGTGAAGTGAGCGCGCATGGGCTTGCCCATGTATTCCTCGCCCTTCACTTCTTTGTAGGGTTCGAAACCGCTGATCGACTGGTTTTGCTGCTTTGCTTGGGTGGGCATGAAATGGACCGCCTCTACTCTTGTAATCCATTGCGCAGGATTGCTCCATCACCGACACCTGCCGGCCCTGCGGCTGCAAGCGGGCGAACTTACCAGATCAAATCGGACCGCGTTACTCCCGGATGTCGAGGTAGTGGCCCGCGGTGCTTGCAAATGATTGCAAAGCCTTGTCTGGTGGCGCTGGAGACCTGATCAATTATTGATTTTAGTCAAACCTGAGACACACGCTCGAGTCGTTTGAGAACAGCGTTATATCGGTCTGACCGCTTTAGGTTCTCGCTCGTTCCTGCGCTTGGGTAGAATTGGTTTTTTTCCCGTTGAAGGAAGGCTAATGGCTCAGTCCTACAGTGCCCGCAGTCGCGCGATCGAACCTTTCCATGTCATGGCGCTGCTCGCGCGGGCCAATGAACTGCAAGCCGCGGGTCACGACGTGATCCACCTGGAAATCGGCGAACCCGACTTCACCACCGCCGAGCCGATCATTCAGGCCGGTCAGGCCGCGTTGACGGCGGGGAAGACCCGTTACACCGCCGCGCGCGGCATTCCCGAGCTGCGTGAGGCGATTTCCGGCTTTTATCAGCAACGTTACGGTTTGAACATCGATCCGCAGCGAATCCTCATCACGCCCGGCGGTTCCGGTGCGCTGCTGTTGGCCAGCGCCTTGTTGGTGGATCCGGGCAAGCATTGGCTGCTGGCGGACCCGGGATACCCGTGCAACCGGCACTTTCTGCGGTTGGTGGAAGGCGCGGCGCAGCTTGTCCCGGTAGGCCCGGACGTGCGCTATCAGCTGACGCCGGACCTGATTGCCCGCCACTGGGACCACGACAGCGTTGGCGCCCTGGTGGCTTCGCCAGCCAATCCGACCGGGACGATCCTGACCCGCGACGAGCTGGCAGGCCTGTCTGCTGCAATCAAAGCGCGTCACGGGCATCTGGTGGTGGACGAGATCTATCACGGCCTGACCTACGGCACCGATGCGACCAGCGTGCTGGAAGTCGATGACAGTGCCTTCGTCCTGAATAGTTTTTCCAAATATTTCGGCATGACCGGATGGCGCCTCGGTTGGCTGGTGGCGCCGGAAGCGGCGGTCGGGGAGCTGGAGAAACTCGCGCAGAACCTTTACATCAGCGCCCCAAGCATGGCTCAGCACGCTGCTCTGGCCTGCTTCGAACCGGCCACGATCAGCATTCTGGAAGAACGTCGCGCCGAATTCGGCCGTCGTCGGGATTTCCTCCTGCCAGCCCTGCGAGAGTTGGGCTTTGGGATCGCCGTTGAGCCTGAGGGCGCGTTCTACTTGTATGCCGATATCAGCAAGTTCGGCGGCGATGCCTTCGCGTTCTGCCGACATTTCCTCGAAACCGAACACGTGGCGATTACTCCGGGTCTGGACTTCGGGCGTTACCAGGCCGGCCATCATGTGCGGTTTGCCTACACCCAAAGTCTTGTGCGCCTACAAGAAGCGGTCGAGCGGATTGCGCGCGGCTTGAAGAGCTGGCAAGGCTGATGCGTTTTCATCCTCCCCTCGAAGAAGGCCGTTTGATTCGCCGTTACAAGCGTTTTCTTGCCGATATCGAAACCGTTAGCGGCGAGTTGTTGACCATTCACTGCCCCAACACTGGCTCGATGCTCAATTGCCAGGTCGAAGGCGGGCAGGTCTGGTTCAGCCGTTCCAATGACCCCAAGCGCAAGTTACCCGGTACCTGGGAAGTCGGCGAAACCCCGCAGGGGCGCTTGTTTTGCGTGAACACCGGGCGGGCCAACGGCTTGATCGAAGAAGCATTGCGAGCCGGCGTCATCACCGAACTCAACGGCTTTACTGAGCTGAAGCGTGAAGTGGCCTACGGTCAGGAAAGCAGTCGTATCGATTTCCGCCTCGATTACCCGAGCGGGCCGGCGTATGTCGAAGTCAAAAGTGTCACCCTGGGCTTCGATGGCTCACTGGTAGCGGCATTTCCCGATGCGGTGACCCAGCGCGGGGCCAAGCATTTGCGCGAATTGGCGCATTTGGCTCGGGATGGAATCCGTGCCGTGCAGCTCTATTGCGTCAATCTCACCGGCATCGACGCCGTGCGTCCGGCACAAGAAATCGATTCGGCCTACGCCGCAGCTTTGCTGGAGGCGGTGGCATGCGGAGTCGAAGTGTTGGCTTATGGCGTGCGGTTGACCCACGAAGAAATGGTGGTCGATCGGCGTCTGGAGGTGTTGCTCAACGGCTAAAGACTGACCCAAATTCCTTGCTCGTCTTCGCGGCAGGCGACGGTGGTCAGGGATTGCCCGGCGCAAGGGCCGGCGACGCATTCCCCGTCTTCGATCAGGAACAGTGCGCCGTGGGTCGCGCACTGGATCAGGCTGTTGCTGGGGTCGAGAAACTGGTCGGGTTTCCATTCCAGCCCCACGCCACGGTGCGGGCAGCGATTGATGTAAACGTAAACCTCGCCGCCTCGGCGCACGGCAAAAAGCTTCTGGCCGTCGATGTCGAAACCGCGACTGCTGGCATCGGCCAGCTCAACGCCTGCGCAAAGAAACTTCATGTCTATCCTCAAGTCCGGCAGCTCGTGACTGGATATGTCCGAGCTTGACGTTCAAATGCAAACAATTATCAAATGGCCGCCTTGCCCTTCGGGTGCAGAGGCCAGGCGCCAAGGATACGTGGCCTGTCATCTCGATGCCCGGGAAAACCCTTAAAGGAAGCTGTTTATGCGCCTGAGTACCCGCGCTGCTGCGCTCTGTGTCGGACTCCTCGTCAGCCATCACGTTGCAGCGGCCGAGTTGCCACAACGTTGGGTCAGTGCCGGGGGCGCTTTATCGGAATGGATCAGCGCGCTGGGCGGTGAATCGAAACTGGTCGGTGTCGACACCACCAGCCAGTACCCGGAATCGCTCAAGGCATTGCCAAGCATCGGGTATCAGCGGCAATTGTCGGCGGAGGGCATCTTGAGCTTACGCCCGCAAATACTGGTCGGCACCGAGGAAACGGGACCGCCACCGGTACTTTCGCAGGTTCGCAGCGCGGGTGTGCAGGTCGAACTGTTTTCGGCCCAGCCGGATCTATCGACGTTGCAGGGCAATTTGCAGCGTCTGGGCAAATTGCTCGGCGCTGAAGATCAGGCTTCACAAGTGTTTCAGACTTATCAACAGCAACTCGATCAGCAAAAGATCCGGGTCACTCAGGCACAGGTGAAAGAAAAATCGCCGGGCGTGCTGTTGTTGCTTGGTCACGCGGGCGGCAAACCGCTCATCGCCGGAAAGGACACCGCCGCCGATTGGTTGCTGCAACAGGCCGGTGGGCACAATCTGGCCACGCATAGCGGCTATAAACCCTTTTCTGTCGAATCCCTGGTCAGCCTGGATCCCGAGGTGCTGGTGTTTGCCGATCGCGCACTGACCGGTGATGCGGCCCGTGCGGCGTTGTTCAAGGAGAACCCGATCCTGTCCTCGACCCGCGCGGCCAAGGACGGGCGAGTCATGGAGCTTGATCCGACGTTGTTGGTCGGGGGCTTGGGGCCGCGGTTACCCGATGCGATGAAAAAACTGTCTGACGCCTTTTACCCCGGCACGGCCGGCCAATGACCATCCTGGTTAAACCCCGTGCTTTGTTCACTGGCCTGACTCTGCTGTGTTTGCTGGCTATCTGGTTGTCATTGGCGCTTGGGCCGGTGAGCTTGCCGTTGTTCGACACCTTGCGCGCAGCCCTGCGGCTGGTGGGTGTACCGATCGCGCCCGACGGGCTGGAACAGGCCGAGCTGATCCTCGGGCAGATTCGCTTGCCGCGAACCTTGTTGGGTTTGGCCGTGGGCGGGGTGTTGGCATTGTCCGGTGTGGCGATGCAAGGATTGTTTCGTAACCCTCTGGCCGATCCGGGGCTGGTCGGCGTCTCCAGCGGTGCGGCATTGGGCGCGGCCATCGCGATCGTCGGTGGTTCTGTGTTCGGCGGTCTGCCTGAATCCTTCGGGCCGTATCTGTTATCGCTGTGCGCGTTTCTCGGCGGGCTCGGCGTGACCGCGTTGGTGTATCGACTGGGCCGACGCAACGGGCAGACCCATGTCGCGACCATGCTGCTGGCCGGCATTGCGTTGACTGCGCTGGCCGGTTCCGCCGTGGGGCTGTTCACCTATCTGGCGGATGACGCGACGCTGCGCACCCTGACGTTCTGGAACCTGGGCAGCCTCAATGGCGCCAGCTATTCGCGACTCTGGCCGTTACTGCTGATCAGTGCCGGCGTAGCGCTGTGGCTACCGCGCCGGGCCAAGGCCTTGAATGCGTTGTTGCTGGGTGAGTCGGAGGCGGGTCACCTGGGGATCGATGTCGAACGGCTCAAGCGCGAGTTGGTGTTTTGCACGGCGTTGGGTGTCGGTGCTGCGGTGGCCGCGGCGGGGATGATCGGGTTTGTGGGTCTGGTGGTACCGCATCTGGTGCGACTGCTGGCCGGGCCGGATCATCGGGTGCTGTTGCCAGCGTCAGTATTGGCCGGTGCCAGTCTTCTGTTGTTTGCCGATCTGGTAGCGCGACTGGCCCTGGCGCCGGCCGAATTGCCGATCGGGATCGTCACGGCTTTCATCGGTGCGCCGTTCTTTCTGTATTTATTGGTCAGGGGGCGTGCCTGATGTTGCGAACGCAAAATCTGCAAATCCGTCGCGGCCGAAAGGTTGTCCTGACGGACATCACGCTTGAGCTCAAGCCGGGCGAAGTTCTCGGCGTGCTGGGGCCGAATGGCGCTGGCAAAAGCACTTTGCTCGGCGCCTTGTGCGGCGAGTTGCGGGCTCATCAGGGCAGCGTCTGGCTCGATGAGCGCGAACTGAGCGATTGGACGGGGACGTCGCGAGCGCAGCGTTTGGCGGTATTGCCGCAGGTGTCGACCCTGGACTTCGCCTTTCGTGTAGAAGAGGTGGTCGGCATGGGCCGCTTGCCCCATCAAAGCGGTCGGGTCCGCGATGACGAAATCGTCGCCGCCGCATTGCACGCTGCCGATGCCGGGCATCTGAGTGGCCGCAGCTATCTGGCCTTGTCCGGTGGCGAGCGTCAGCGGGTGCATCTGGCGCGGGTTCTGGCGCAGCTCTGGCCGGGCGAAGCAGGGCAAACGTTGTTGCTCGATGAGCCAACGTCGATGCTCGACCCGCTTCATCAGCACACCACATTGCAAGCTGTGCGCGAGTTCGCCAACAGAGGCGCGGCGGTACTGGTGATCCTGCATGATCTGAACCTGGCAGCGCGTTATTGTGATCGCCTGTTACTGCTTGAAGGCGGGCGCCCGGTAGCGCTCGATACACCGGCGCAGGTGTTGCGCCCGGAGCCACTCAAGGCCGTGTTCGGGCTGGAAGTGCTGGTGCAGCAGCACCCGGAGCGTGGGCATCCGCTGATCATCGCCCGCTGAGTTTTTTAATGGAGTGAAAACATGCGTGGGATTTTGATGCTGGCCTTGCTGTTGCTGAGTGCCTGTCAGCATGTTTCGACTGCGCCACCGGTTGTCGGCGAGATTCGGGACTTGCGCAGCGGTCAGACCCTCACGGCAGAGGAACTGATTGAACGGTTGGTGAAGCCTTCACGGCTGATCGTGGGCGAACAACATGACAATCGCGATCACCATGAATTGCAGCTGTGGTTATTGCAGTCGCTGGGTGAGCGACGAGTTCAAGGCAGTCTGCTGCTGGAAATGCTCACGCCGGATCAACAGCCGCGTGTCGATGACGTTCGTCATGCCTCGACACCGCCAGCGGATTTGCCCGGTGCATTGGCCTGGCAGGCGGGGTGGGAGTGGAATCTGTACGGGCCGATCGTTCGCTTCGCGCTGTCCCAGCCATACCCGCTGCTGGCAGCCAATCTGGACACGTCCGAAGTCCGTGCCGTTTACGCCAACCCTGTGACATTGAGCGGTTCGCGCTCCAACGCCGCTTCAGTCAAGGAAGCGTTGCTCAAGGAAGTCAGCGACTCCCACTGTGGCCTGCTGCCGACATCGCAGATGCCGCCGATGCTGGCGGTCCAGCAGCAACGTGACCGACGGATGGCTGAACGCCTGTTGGCAGCGGCCACGCCTTCACTGCTGTTTGCCGGCGCTTACCATGCACGCAAGGATGTCGGCGTGCCGGTTCATGTGCTTGATCTGGGTGAGCCCCAGGCGCCTGCGGTGTTGATGCTGGCCGAGCAGGGGAGCGAGGTCACACCGGCGATGGCGGATTACGTCTGGTACACGCCTGCCATGCCACCCCAGGATTACTGTGCGCAAATGCGTAAGCAATTTGGCAAGTGATCGAAGGCCATTTCTCCAGGCAAAAAAAGACCCGGCAAGAGCCGGGTCAAATAACCGTGATTAGCCTGATGAGGAGATATCTGAGAGTCCGAACCAAGGGCTTTTCAAATATCGACCAGTCTCGCGACCGGATGTGGTAATCATAGCGATTCTCATTACCATGTCAACAGCTGATTTCTGAATGCTTTGAAATGCGCTGACTGTTTGCTGGAAACCTCCGTAATCATTGGGTTTCAGCCTGCGGGGTTAGTGAACTCAGCTGAATGATCTGCTCGTTCAGCAGGTCGATACGTCGGGCCATGCTCTCGATCAGGCTGTGGGCGATCTTCGGATTGCTTTGGGTCAGGCTGAGAAACTGGTCTTTGGGGATCAGCATGACAGTGCTGGCTTCGCTGGTGATCACGCTGGCGTTACGCTTCTCGCCAGTGAACACCGCCATCGCGCCAAAAATCTCGTCCTTGGGTATATCGCCGACTTTGTGCCCGTCGACAAAGGCTTCGGCGTGGCCATCAATGATGACGAACACCTGATCCGGTTCATCGCCCTGACGGATCAATACTTCGCCACTGGCCACGCGCTGAAAACCATTGGTGCTTCGAAACTCGGGCTTTTTCAGGCGGACGACAGCGTCGGACAGCAGAACGGCCTGACCGGTCATGTATTGAAGAAACAACTCCGAACGCTCCAGGTCGGCATAGATATGTTGAAAAAACTCGGATCGCAGGTACGGCATCAGTGCCAAAGGGCTATCGCTGCGGAAGCGGCAACGCGGCAGCTCGGTGCCCTGACGCAAGCCGATCAAATCGCCCTCGTGCAGATAGAACAATGCCCGATCATCGATGGATCCATGCAGCAGGCCATTTTCCAGCATAAAAAGTTGATTGCCGGGTAACAGGACGCCCAGATCATCGACGGCCGCAAATTCCAGGCTTGGCCCGCAAGGCATCAAACCTTCCAGCAGCCGGACAGGAATATGTTGCAGTCGGTTGATCAGCGCGTCGGCGTAAGCCGGTTGTTCCCCAAGTAGGTACATGGCAGCTGCGTCCGTTCAGTTCTTGTGACGTGACGAAATAGCTTCCAGCTGTTTGTTCAGGGCGTCCTTGCGCTCGGCGGGAATGTCATTCCAGTGCACATCCATCAGGGCACCTTCGATGGCATACAACAACACCTTGGATGCCCGAAACCCGCGCGTGCGCACGGCCCGATAAGCATCCACTGCCCCCAGGCGACGCAAGTCCGAGGCGCTGTGAATGCCCACGGCATGTAGCCACTGCGCCGACGTCTTGCCAAGATTCTTCAGGTGCTGCAGTTCATCATTCATCAAGCCTCCTTGCGACGGCCGAACGGTGCGTGGGCGAGCTTCTCAGGAGTGTAGCCATCAGTAGGAAAAGCGTGATTGTTTGGTCGGTTTCGACGCAAAAGCTTCTAAGAAGCAAAGTCGTGACGCGGTGTGAAAGTCCGCGAGCGCGGTAGGAAGAGAGGGCGGTGGAATCAGGGTTTCGGGCAAAATATGCCCAGCGTTCAGCGTTCAGCGCGTTGCGGGGGCGCCGAACGGGTCAGTTAAAAGTCGCTTTTAGCGGGTGCGATAACGCAGGCGTGTACCGAAATTCATCGACATCAGGATCTCGTCAGCACTCAGTTCTGGCGGGAAGTAGGCGCCGGAGATCTGTGCGTGAGCCAGGCTCGCACCTTCCAGGGAAGCGTTGCGAAAGTCGATGCCGCGCAAGTCGGCGGAACGGAAATAGGCATCGGTAAAGTCGATGCCGTCGGCGTTCAGTTCACGCAGGTCCAGCCCCCGGAAATCGCCACCGACCATGTCGACAGGTCCTTCTTTCGGGCGCTCGTTGTTGAAGCCAGTGATGTCGTCTTTGTGCAGCAAAGCATAAAGCGGGGTATCGAGAAGTTTCGGCTGGCTCATGTCAGATCACCTGTTGGTTTTATGACGCCAGTATAGTGCCACTATTTGGCAGCCGTGAAGCCGGCGAAGGCTTCACGGCTGAAATAGTTTCTTACAGGCCCGGCAGGCGCTGGCGAATCTGTGCAACGACTGTGTCCAGGGTTCCGCTTTCATTGGTCTGAACGCGTTTACTGCAGAGAATCTCTTCTGGCGTCAGAGCCTCACGAGTGGCCTGTTGGGCTTCGATAACCGCCAGGGTGGCGTCGGATGGATCCTTTTTGTCTGCCTGACGCAGGGCCAGCCAGCTCTCGATCACCGCTTGCGGCGCATTGCAATCGAGGATCAGGAAGGGCGCGCCGGTGGCTTCGGCGATTTTTGCTGCGCCGTCACGCTGGTCGCGTTTTAGGTATGTCGCATCGATTACCACGGGGAAGCCTGCCCGCAGGATCACCGAGGCGATTTCATGCAGTCGGGTATAAGTGGCGGCAGTGGCGTCGGCGCTATAGATGCCGGCCTGAGGGTCGTTTGCCACGGTTTGCTCGCCGAACAGACGTTTGCGCTCTACATCGGAACGCAGGCGAATGGCGCCCAACGCTTCCACCAGGCGCATGGCCACGTGGCTTTTGCCGACGGCAGAAACACCGTGGGTGATGGCCATGAAGCGCGAAGGAATGGTGCTGTAGCTTTCCGCCAGGTTGGCGTAATTGCGGTACTGGCGCAGGGTGGTGGCTCGCTGCACCGGGGCGGCTTCAGCCGGCATGCTGAACAGGCTGACCTTGGCGCGAACCAGTGAGCGATAGGCTTTATAGAAGTTCAGCAACTCAAGGCCCTGGTAATCGCCGGTCAATTCCAGGTATTGGCTGATGAAGCGACGCGCCAGGCTCTTCAGGCCGCGGTCTTCCAGATCCATCGCCAGGAAGCCGGTGTCGGCATAAACGTCGGTGAAGCGGAACGGTTCGTTGAACTCGATGCAGTCGAAGATCACGACCTTACCGTCGATCACGGTGGCGTTGCCCAGGTGGATGTCACCGTGGCATTCGCGGATGAAACCGTCGGCCTTGCGCTGGGCGAACAGTGGCTTGAGGCGTTCGAAGCTGCTTTCGGCCCAGGCTTGCAGCGCATCCAGTTGCAGCAGATCGGCCTTGTCGCTGAGGAACGGGCGGATCTGTTCGAAGTTCTGGCGTACAGGTGCCATCACGCTGTCCGGCGTACCGGCTTCGTGTTCGGCAGGCACTTTCGGTGCGTTGAGGTGGAATTGGGCGATCTGTACGGCCATCTCGTCGATGTGCGCCGTGGTCAATTCACCATTGGCTTGTAGGGTGCTGAGTAACCCGCTCTGTGGGAATTGACGCATTTTCAGTGCGTAATCGACGACCGGACCCTCGCCGCCCAGTTGTGGGGCTTCGGCGCTGCCGGTGATTGGCAATACTTCGAGGTACAAATCGTTGGTCAGGCGCTGGTTAAGACGCAGCTCTTCCGCGCAAAAATGCTTGCGAGCGTCGAGGTTGGTGAAGTCGAGAAAGCCGAAATTCACCGGCTTCTTCACTTTATAAGCAAACGGGCCGGTGAGGATGACCCAGGAAATATGGGTTTCGATGACCTGGAACCCGTCTACGGGATGCGGGTAGAGGGCCGGGTTTTGCAGGGCGGCGATCAGGGACTGGCTCACAGGCGATCCTTCAAAGTCTGGGGAAAATTCACGGTCGCCATTATGGCCGCAAGTCCGTCTGACGCAAACCTCGGAGGGCTCCTGTTGAGTCTGAATAAAGTGCGTATAATCCGCCGCCATGACTCGTACTCGATCCCCTCGCACCCCCAAAAAACCACCTTCCAAGGGCCTGCGCCCCTGGCTGGGCTGGGCCCTTAAACTCAGTCTGGTCGGCCTTGTGGTGCTGGCCGGGTTCGCGGTTTACCTCGACGCGATCGTCCAGGAGAAATTCTCCGGCAAGCGCTGGACCATTCCGGCCAAGGTGTACGCGCGCCCGCTGGAGCTGTTCGTCGGACAAAAGCTCAGCAAGGACGATTTTCTGACTGAGCTCGATGCCTTGGGTTATCGACGGGAAAGCGTGGTCAACGGCCCCGGCGCAGCCTCGGTCAGCGGCAATACCGTCAATTTGAATACCCGTGGTTTTCAGTTCTATGAAGGCATGGAGCAAGCGCAACCGGTACGGGTGCGTTTCTCCGGTGATTACGTGGCCGAACTGTCGGCGACCAACGGTTCGAAGCTTTCGGTCGTGCGCCTCGAGCCACTGCTGATCGGTGGCCTGTACCCGAAAAACCTCGAAGACCGGATTCTGATCAAGATCGATCAGGTGCCGCCGTACTTGCTCGAAACCCTGGTGGCTGTTGAAGACCGCGACTTCTATCACCACTTTGGCGTTTCGCCGAAGTCGATCGCGCGGGCGATCTGGGTCAACGGTTCTTCCGGCCGCATGCGTCAGGGCGGCAGTACGCTGACTCAACAGTTGGTCAAAAACTTCTACCTGACCAACGAACGCAGCCTGAGCCGCAAACTCACCGAAGCCATGATGGCGCTGCTGCTTGAGCTGCATTACGACAAGCCGGAAATCCTTGAGGCTTACCTCAACGAAGTGTTCATCGGTCAGGACGGTCAGCGTGCGGTGCACGGTTTTGGCCTGGCGAGCCAGTTTTTCTTCAGCCAGCCGTTGGCCGAACTGAAGCTGCATCAAGTGGCGTTGCTGGTGGGCATGGTCAAAGGGCCGTCTTCCTACAACCCTCGTCGTTATCCGGAGCGGGCCCTTGAGCGGCGCAACCTGGTACTCGACGTATTGCAGGAGCAGGGCGTCGCCACTGCCGAGCAAGTCGAAGCGGCGAAGAAGATGCCGTTGGGCGTGACCAAGCGCGGCAGCCTGGCGGACAGCTCGTTCCCTGGCTTCCTCGACCTGGTCAAGCGTCAGCTGCGTGAAGACTATCGCGACGAAGACTTGACCGAGGAAGGTCTACGGATCTTCACCAGTTTCGACCCGATCCTGCAGATGAAAGCCGAGGCGTCGGTCAACGACACCTTCAAGCGGCTCTCCGGGCGCAAGGGTTCCGATGAGGTTGAAGCGGCCATGGTCGTGACCAACCCGGAAACAGGTGAAGTCCAGGCCATGATCGGCAGTCGTCAGGCGGGTTTTGCCGGCTTCAACCGTGCGCTGGATGCTGTACGACCGATCGGCTCTTTGATCAAACCGGCGGTTTATCTGACAGCCCTTGAGAAGCCGAGCCAGTACACATTGACCAGTTGGCTGTCGGACGATTCCTTCTCGGTCAAAGGCGCGGACGGTCAAGTCTGGAAACCGCAGAACTATGATCGCCGATCCCATGGCACTGTGTTTCTGTATCAGGGCCTGGCGCATTCCTACAACCTGTCGACCGCGCGTCTCGGGTTGGCGGTGGGCGTACCGAATGTCCTGAAGACCCTGGCGCGTCTCGGTGTGAGTCGCGAATTCCCGGCGTTCCCGTCGATGTTGCTGGGCGCTGGCGGTCTGACCCCGATCGAAGTCGCGACGATGTACCAGACGCTGGCCAATGGTGGCTTCAACACGCCGATGCGTGGGATTCGCAGCGTATTGACCGCTGAAGGTGAACCGCTCAAGCGTTATCCGTTCCAGATTCAGCAGCGTTTCGATCCGGCCTCCATTTACCTGGTCCAGAGCGCGATGCAGCGGGTCATGCGTGAAGGTACCGGCAGTTCGGTTTACAACGTGCTGCCGAAAACCCTGACGTTGGCCGGCAAGACCGGTACCAGTAACGATTCGCGGGACAGCTGGTTTGCCGGTTTCAGTCAGGACCTGCTGGCAGTGGTCTGGCTGGGGCGCGACGACAACGGCAAGACACCGTTCACCGGCGCCACCGGTGCGTTGCAGGTCTGGACCAGTTTCATGCGCAAGGCCGATCCGTTGCCGCTGGACATGCCGCAGCCAGACAACATTGTTCAGGCCTGGGTCGATTCGCGTACCGGGCAAGGCTCTGATGCCAACTGCCCAGGCGCGGTGCAGATGCCGTATATTCGCGGCAGCGAACCGCCTCCCGGTGCCGCTTGCGGTGGCGAAAGCCCTGTTTCCGGCGAAACGGTGATGGATTGGGTCAAGGGCTGGATGAATTAAGCAAAGAGGGTTTCAAGTGAACAAGTGGTTGATTCCAGCGGTTACCGCCGTGGCTTTGCTCAGCGGTTGCTCCTCCGTACAACGCGGGTCGATTCCGGTTGTGGATTCCGGAAGCGCCGTTTCTAACAGTGAGCGGGTATCGGCGAATGGCGGTTTCCGTCAGACGACGACTAAACGTCCTGTGCAAGCCCAGACTCAGGCGATTCCACAAGGTGATACCGGCGTCGTCGTGATGGTGCCGGGTGGCGGTGCAGTGACGTCGGCACCGATCAGCACCGCGCCGATCACGCCAGGCCCGATTACCCCGGGGCCGATCGATACCTCGCCGGTTCAGTCGGCACCGGTCAATCAGGGCAGCTACAGCATGCCGTCGACGCCGAGCGGGATTCCTTCGGCGAGCTCCGGTGGCTTGTCTGCCGACGAGCAATTGGACGGTCCGGTTCTGGCCTTGCTGACTACCGCTCAGCAGCAACAGGCGAGCGGTGATCTCAACGGTGCTTCCTCCAGCCTCGAGCGTGCCCAGCGTGTTGCGCCGCGTGAGCCGCAAGTGCTTTATCGTCTGGCTCAAGTGCGTATGGCTCAAGGCGATGCGCCACAAGCCGAGCAGTTCGCTCGTCGTGGCCTGACCTTCGCCAATGGTCGTCCGGCACTTCAGGCCAGCCTGTGGGAATTGATCGCTCAGGCGCGTGAGAAACAGGGTGATTCTGCTGGCGCAGCATTGGCCCGTCAGAAGGCCAAGGTTTCGCTGTGATGGATGCGCGCTTTCCGAAGATTGCCGAACAGTTGCTGCTGATCGAGCGCGAGCTGCGGGTCCAGGGTTGGTGGGACGAGGTCTCGCCCTCCGCCGAAGCGCTTTCCAGTGTCGAACCGTTCTCGGTCGATACGCTGGATTTCGAGCAGTGGCTGCAATGGATCTTCCTGCCGCGGATGAAGATGATCCTCGAGCAGGATCTGCCCTTGCCCAACGCTTCGGGAATTCAGGAGATGGCCGAAATGGTTTTCGCCGCGCGTAATGTCCAAGGCAGGGATCGGCAGCTTCAGGTCTTGCTCAAAGAGTTCGACCTGTTGATCACCGCCTCTCGCTAATCCCGCCCCTTTGTAGGAGCTGAGCTTGCTCGCGATTGCAGGTGCTGCGGTGTGACAGATACACCGCGTCATCGTTCATCGCGAGCAAGCGCTGCTCCTACAAGTGTCTACTGGCAGTTATCCGCAATCTGCTTCTGTGCTTCGCTGATGCGATCCTGCCGCTGCTGGTCGGTCAGGCGGCGCATCTCGCCTTCAACATCTTCCCGTATCCGCGGATTGTTCTGCAGTTGAGCCAGGTTCGTCCGCGCCTGTTCGCAGAATGCCTCTAGCTGGGCCTGCTGCTCGGCGACCTGCTTTTTCACTTCTTTGTCGATGGCCTGTTGATCACCAATAGCGCTGCTGCGTGGCGGCGGGGGCTGGTTGCTGGCAGGCGTGGAGGGCGTGACCACGGTGGTGGCTTCCCGGCCTTGGGGCGGCTGGGCGTCGAAGTGGGTAACGCCCTGGGCGTCGACCCATTTGTAGATCTGAGCGGCCATGCCCAGAGGGCTGATGCCTATCAGCAGGCTGACGGTCAGGAAAAACGTTCGCATGCCATTTCCTTGTATTGGGTTGCGCAATTGAAGCTAACACAGTTGCTGTTTAGCGGTTTTTTCTTGCTTTCTCATGTGCTTAGTTCAATAAAGCACATAGACGACTTGACTTGGAGAGGACGAAACAGAAGAATCCAAAGTCCGCTGTAGAGGGACTGCCAGAAGCAGGCCCGCTCAGCAGATCATGAGGCGCACATCCGCGCCGACCTGTTACACCCGCAACGCGTTACCTCGCGCTGGGTGGGAAAGGCCCGCAACACTTGGGACGATCCCAATACTTGCTCAGTCAGTGCTGACGTAGTCGGCGACCACCGTCGCTCATGCTCTGCTGAGAAGTAAACCTATTAAGACCCGTCCCCTTTTGTGTGGACGGTATTCTGGCGTTTTAGAGGTGAACAACGTGGAGCTTTTATCTGGCGGTGAGATGCTCGTCCGCTTTTTGCGTGACGAAGGCGTCAAATATATCTACGGGTACCCGGGTGGTGCTCTTCTTCATGTTTACGATGCGCTGTTCAAAGAACCGGAAGTGACCCACATCCTGGTTCGTCACGAACAGGCTGCGACCCATATGGCTGACGGCTATGCCCGTGCCACCGGTAAAGCCGGTGTGGTACTGGTAACCTCCGGCCCGGGCGCAACCAACGCCATTACCGGTATTGCCACGGCCTACATGGACTCCATTCCGATGGTGGTCATTTCCGGCCAGGTGCCTAGCACCATGGTGGGCACCGATGCGTTCCAGGAAACCGACATGATCGGTATCTCCCGGCCGATCGTGAAGCACAGCTTCATGATCAAGCACGCGTCGGAAATCCCGGAAGTCATGAAGAAAGCGTTCTACCTCGCGCAATCCGGTCGTCCTGGTCCTGTCGTTGTCGATATCCCGAAAGACATGACCAACCCGGCCGAGAAGTTCGAATACATCTTCCCGAAAAAAGCCAAGCTGCGTTCCTACAGCCCGGCCGTTCGCGGTCACTCCGGGCAAATCCGCAAGGCGGCAGAAATGCTCCTGGCGGCCAAGCGTCCTGTGATGTATGCAGGCGGCGGCGTGATTCTCGGTGGTGGCTCCGCGCCGCTGACCGAGTTGGCGAAGATGCTCAACCTGCCAGTGACCAATACCCTGATGGGGCTGGGTGCCTACCCTGGCACCGACCGTCAGTTTATCGGCATGCTCGGCATGCACGGCAGCTACACCGCTAACCTGGCGATGCACCATGCCGACGTGATCCTTGCCGTCGGTGCTCGTTTCGACGACCGCGTGATCAACGGCCCGGCCAAGTTCTGCCCGAATGCCAAGATCATTCACATCGACATCGACCCGGCTTCGATCTCCAAGACCATCAAGGCAGACGTGCCTATCGTCGGTCCGGTCGAGAGTGTCCTGACCGAGATGGTCGCGATCCTCAAGGAAATCGGCGAGACCCCGAACAAGGAGTCCGTTGCCAGCTGGTGGAAACAAGTGGATGAGTGGCGCGGTGATCGCGGCCTGTTCCCTTACGACAAGGGCGACGGCAGCGTTATCAAGCCGCAGACCGTGATCGAAACCCTGTGCGAAGTGACCAAGGGCAATGCCTTTGTTGCCTCCGACGTGGGCCAGCACCAGATGTTCGCGGCGCAGTACTACACGTTCAACAAGCCAAACCGCTGGATCAACTCCGGCGGCCTGGGCACCATGGGTTTCGGTTTTCCGGCGGCCATGGGCATCAAGTTGAGCTTCCCGGATGACGACGTCGCCTGCGTCACGGGCGAGGGCAGCATCCAGATGAACATTCAGGAACTGTCGACCTGCCTGCAATATGGTTTGCCGGTAAAAATCGTCATCCTGAACAACGGTGTTCTGGGTATGGTTCGCCAGTGGCAAGACATGAGCTATGGCAGCCGTCACTCGCATTCCTACATGGAATCGTTGCCTGATTTCGTCAAGCTGGCGGAGGCCTATGGCCATGTCGGCATGCGCATCACCGACTCGAAAGATTTGAAGTCGAAGATGGAGGAAGCGTTCGCCATGAAAGATCGCCTGGTGATCATTGATGTTTCGGTCGACACCAGCGAGCACGTCTACCCGATGCAGATCAAAGACGGCTCCATGCGCGATATGTGGCTGAGCAAGACGGAGCGTACATAATCATGCGGCACATTATTTCCTTGCTTCTGGAAAACGAACCGGGCGCTCTGTCTCGTGTAGTCGGCCTGTTCTCGCAGCGCAACTACAACATCGAAAGCCTGACCGTGGCACCTACCGAAGACCCGACCCTGTCGCGTCTGACGCTGACCACGGTTGGCCATGATGAAGTTATCGAGCAGATCACCAAGAACCTGAACAAGTTGATCGAAGTGGTCAAACTGGTCGACCTGTCGGAGAGTGCTCACATCGAGCGCGAGCTGATGCTGGTCAAGGTCAAGGCTACCGGTGCCCAGCGCGCCGAGATCAAACGCACTACCGATATTTATCGTGGGCAGATCGTTGACGTCAGCGCTAGCGTGTATACCGTTCAATTGACCGGTACCAGCGACAAGCTCGACAGCTTCATTCAGTCCATTGGCACCGCCTCGATTCTGGAGACCGTCCGCAGCGGCGTAACCGGTATTGCCCGCGGCGACAAAGTACTCAGCATCTAAACCAAATTAGCGAATGGCCTGAACGGCCTGGATATATAGGGGAATTTCATGAAAGTTTATTACGAAAAAGACTGCGACCTGTCGATCATCCAGGGCAAGAAAGTTGCCATCATCGGTTACGGTTCCCAGGGTCACGCTCAAGCGTGCAACCTGAAAGACTCCGGCGTTGACGTTACTGTTGGTCTGCGTAAAGGTTCGGCGACTGTTGCCAAAGCCGAAGCTCACGGCCTGAAAGTGACCGACGTTGCTTCCGCTGTTGCGGCTGCCGACCTGGTCATGATCCTGACCCCGGACGAGTTCCAGTCCGCTCTGTACAAGAACGAAATCGAGCCGAACATCAAGAAAGGCGCCACCCTGGCCTTCTCCCACGGCTTCGCGATCCACTACAACCAGGTTGTTCCGCGCGCTGACCTCGACGTGATCATGATCGCGCCGAAAGCTCCGGGCCACACTGTGCGTTCCGAGTTCGTCAAAGGCGGCGGTATCCCTGACCTGATCGCTATCTATCAGGATGCTTCCGGCAACGCCAAAAACGTTGCACTGTCCTACGCCGCTGGCGTTGGTGGCGGTCGTACCGGCATCATCGAAACCACCTTCAAGGACGAGACCGAAACCGACCTGTTCGGCGAACAAGCCGTTTTGTGTGGTGGTACCGTTGAACTGGTTAAAGCCGGTTTCGAAACCCTGGTTGAAGCTGGCTACGCGCCGGAAATGGCCTACTTCGAATGCCTGCACGAATTGAAGCTGATCGTTGACCTCATGTACGAAGGCGGTATCGCCAACATGAACTACTCGATCTCCAACAATGCTGAGTACGGCGAGTACGTGACCGGTCCGGAAGTGATCAACGCCGAATCCCGTCAGGCCATGCGCAACGCCCTGAAACGTATTCAGGACGGCGAATACGCCAAGATGTTCATCAGCGAAGGCGCTACCGGCTATCCTTCGATGACCGCCAAGCGTCGTAACAACGCCGCTCACGGTATCGAAATCATCGGCGAGCAACTGCGCTCCATGATGCCGTGGATCGGTGCCAACAAGATCGTCGACAAAGCTAAAAACTAAGTCGCGCACTTGTACGGAAAACGCGGCCCAGGCCGCGTTTTTTCGTTTGGGTGGCTGGTTCTGGTATAAAGCTGCATCGTTTGCGGCCGAACCGTCGTCCCAGACACCTGTCCAAACTTTCCACCCCGTTGCAAGGTAATGTCCATGAGCGAACGTCCCGAAGAGCCAAACCAGGCTTCTGACGCCGAAAGCCTGCTGCCCATCGATGAGCACATCGAGGAAGGGCATGACGCTGAAGGCCGTAAAGTCCGGCATCGTGGTATCTATCTTTTGCCGAATCTGTTCACCACTGCGAATCTGTTCGCAGGGTTTTATTCCATCATCAACTCGATGAGCGCCCAGAGCGCCTTGAGTGCCGGTGATTCGATTGGTGCGAGCAAGTATTTTGCTTTCGCTGCGATCGCGATTTTTGTCGCAATGGTGCTCGACGGCCTCGATGGTCGCGTGGCCCGTATGACCAATACCCAGAGCGCCTTCGGTGCTGAATACGACTCGCTGTCCGACATGGTCGCGTTCGGTGTTGCACCAGCATTGTTGGCATTCGGTTGGGCTTTGGGCGATATGGGTAAGGTTGGCTGGATGGTCGCCTTCATTTATGTAGCCGGTGCGGCGTTGCGTCTGGCGCGTTTCAATACCCAGGTCGGCACTGCGGACAAGCGCTACTTCATTGGTCTGGCCAGTCCGGCTGCTGCTGGTGTGGTTGCAGGCATTGTCTGGGCGTTCAGTGATTACGGCATTCAGGGCTCGAAGATGTCCTTCCTGGTGGCGCTAATGGTTGCGGCTGCCGGCATGCTGATGGTCAGTAACATCAAGTACAACAGCTTCAAGGAGCTGGACTTGAAAGGGCGTGTGCCTTTCGTGGCCATCCTCGCGGTGGTGTTGGTGTTTGCCGTGGTGTTCAGTGATCCTCCACGCATTCTGTTGCTGGTTTTCCTCGCTTATGCGGCTTCCGGCCCGGTGCAGTACTTGTTGCGTCTTCGTCGGCACAAAAAAGCCGAGTGATGTAATTTCCCTCATACTCCGCAGTCTGTTGGTGCATATGTTCTCCAATGCTGCGGAGTTGCCATGCTGATCAAAGTCCCCAAAGCGTCTGACTGCCATGAGTCGGACGTCACGCCTGAATCCTTCTATCTATCTCGTCGCAATGTACTTGGTGCTGCTGTCGCCGGTTTGGCTGTTAGCGGCTTGCCGCGTTGGGTCAGTGCCGCCGATGCTGCGCGATATGCGGATGTCGAGCCTGGCAAGGCGCCTGCCTGGTTTGCCGAAAAACTGCCTTCTACCAGATGGGGCGCGGTTAACGTCAAGGATGAGGCGATCACACCCTTCAAGGACGCGACCCATTACAACAACTTCTATGAGTTCGGCACCGATAAAGGTGATCCCGCCGCCAATGCCGGCGCGCTGAAAACCGAGCCTTGGAGTGTGGTAATAGATGGAGAGGTGGGTAAGCCAGGACGGTACGCACTGGAAGACTTCATGAAGCCTTATCAGTTGGAGGAGCGTATTTATCGTCTTCGCTGTGTAGAGGCTTGGTCGATGGTCATTCCATGGATCGGATTTCCCATCTCGGCCTTGCTCAAGGAAGTTGAGCCGACGTCCAAAGCGAAATTCATTTGCTTCGAAACCCTGGAAGATCCCAAGAGCATGCCCGGGCAACGTTCCGGTTTTGCCTTGATCGATTGGCCATATGTTGAAGGCCTGCGTCTGGATGAGGCGATGAATCCGTTGGCGATTCTCGCTGTAGGTATGTATGGACGGGAGTTGCCTAATCAGAACGGCGCACCTCTGCGTTTGGTAGTGCCGTGGAAATACGGCTTCAAGAGCATCAAATCCATCGTGCGGATCAGTCTGGTCAGCGATCAACCGAAAACCACCTGGCAAAGCATTGCCGCGGATGAGTACGGCTTCTATGCGAATGTGAATCCCGCAGTCGATCATCCGCGCTGGACTCAGGCTCGGGAGCGACGTCTGCCGAGCGGGCTGTTCAAACCTAATGTGCGGGACACGCAGATGTTCAATGGCTACTCGGATGAAGTTGCTTCTCTATATACAGGGCTCGATTTGCGGAAGAACTACTGATGCGATTTCCGTTTTGGCGCATTAGCGTCTTTATAGCTGCTGCGGTCTGGCCGCTGCTTTGGTTGTATCAGGCCTGGCAGGATGTGCTGGGACCTGATCCGGGCAAGGTGCTGGTTGACCGGTTGGGGCTGGGGACGCTTGTCCTGCTGCTAATTACGTTAAGCATGACACCTGTGCAAAAGCTTACCGGCTGGGCGGGGTGGGTTGCTGTCCGGCGCCAACTGGGGTTGTGGTGCTTCACTTATGTGGTTTTGCACTTGATTGGGTATACGGCGTTTATCCTCGGATTTGATTGGTCGCAGTTGGGTGTCGAGTTGCGCAAGCGGCCGTACATTATTGTCGGGGCGTTTGGTTTTTTGTGTTTATTGGCTTTGGCGGTGACCTCGAATCGTTATAGTCAGCGGCGTTTGGGTTCTGGCTGGAAGAAACTGCATCGTCTTGCCTATGTGGTTCTCGGGCTTGGATTGCTGCATATGTTGTGGATCGTGCGCGCTGATCTTAAGGAGTGGGCGGTTTACGCCTCTATAGGTGCATTGCTATTAGTGTTGCGAGTCCCCCCTGTAGCCCGCCGAATTCCACGATTAAAAGCCAAAAAGACACCTTCGGCACGAAAGGCGTAATTAAAGGTTGACGGCAGATTCTGGAAGTCTATAATTCGCCCCACTTCCGGCGCAGTCGAAACGGAAAACTCCTTGGTAAACAATGAGTTATGCA